>CAMBYH010000027.1 GCA_945872065.1 Arsukibacterium tuosuense | reverse complement strand
AGCACGGCGCGGGTGATTACGTTGCCCCGTGCCCGTGGGACCTGGGGCCAGGCGAACGCATACTGGTGGCCGATGCCGACGCTGCGCAGACCGCGACGGCGCGCCATCCACGCTGTGATGGGCTCGAAGTCAGTGACGATCAGGTCAGGCTCGGGTGCAGCAGTGCGCAAGACGTCCCGGAGGAAGCGCAGAGGGCGGGCCTGCAGCCCGCTGCGGAGGTAACGAATCCGCCCGCCGTCCGCAACAAAGCTGAGTCCGGGTCGCGTGGTAAGCGGGGCGCCGATCCGTGCCAGCCAGGCCGGGTCCGGAGGCGGGCCGCTGAGCAGCACGTCGACCTGGTGACCCAGTTCCCGCAGCTGAAGGATGATGGGGGTCGAGCGGACCAGATGGCCGTGACCGGTGGTCTGGACGCCGTAGAGAATGCGCATGCGATGGAGCGCCAGTAGGAGCGCCTTTAGGCGCGAGAGAAACTGATCGCGCCTAAAGGCGCTCCTGCAGCTGCTCCGTTGGCGCGCCGACGCGAGACAACCGGTAACCCACGCCCCGGACGGTCTGGATGCAGTCGTCGTGGCCCGTCCCCCGCAGCGCCAGCCGCAGCCGGCGGATGTGCACGTCGACGGTCCGCTCATCCACGTGGGCGTTGATGCGCCACACCCGGTCAACGATCTGGGACCGGGAGAGCACCCGCTCCGGGTGGGTCATGAACAGGTTGAGCATCTTGAATTCGATGGGTCCCAGGTGCACCGGCGTTTCGGCGGCGGTCACCCGGAGGCTGCGCACGTCGAGACTGATGTTTTCGAAGCGCCGGACGTCCTGATCCGCGGTGTCCCGGCTTCCGCCCGTACGTCGGAGCACTGCCTGTACCCGCGCCAGCAGTTCGTCCCGTCCAAAGGGTTTGGTTACGTAATCGTCCGCGCCGGCCTTGAGGGCCGTAACCCGATCCACTTCATCGGCCTTGCCACTGACCATGATCACGGGGATCTCGGCGGTCGCCGCATCCGCCCGCCAGAGCCTCAGCAACTTGATGCCCTCCATGTCGGGCAGCTGCCAGTCCAGCAGTACGAGATCGGGCGGCTGCCGACTGGTCTCGTCCAGGGCTGACAGGGCATCCGGGGTTTCGACGGTTTCGTAGCCGGCGCTGGACAGCAGGAACGACAGCAGGCTGCGCAGGGGCTTGTGGTCTTCGACGATGAGGATCGTGCGGACGGCGGTCATCGGGTGGTGGCCTTCTTATCTTCCATTGCTAAAGCGGAGTGTGACCAGCCGAACGGGGCAACGGGCACCCTGACAGACTCCACTAGACCCGGGTTTCGTGAAAGTTCCGTGGCGAGAATGTAACGGCGACGTAAACTCAGGACCGATGGCTGGCCAGAAGCCAACTCCCTGTGGCCCGAAGGGTGAGAGCTCGGCGGGAGGGTCTCGTAACATTCCTGTCGCAATTGCCTGTTTACCATTCGCAGTTGAATAACCTGTCTCCCTCAACTCGCCTGGAAAGCCCCGCGCTCCAACCCAATGGACTTCTTTAAACGATCGCAATTGGCGAGCAGCTTGCTTTGCCTTGCCTTGACGACGGGTAGCGCCTTCGCCCAGGCCCAGTTGGACCCCCCGCCGCCGCCGGAGAGTGGGGCTGTAGCCATCGACGCAGGGCCAGCCAGAGAGAAGACCTTCGACATCCTGGAGTTCGCGGTTTCCGGCAACACGACTCTGGATACCCGATCAATCGAGAAGGCGGTCTATCCCTTCCTTGGTCCGGAAAAGACGGCTGGCGACGTGGAGAAGGCGCGCGCGGCGCTGGAGACGCGCTACCGTGATGCCGGTTACGGCACGGTGGTCGTAAACATACCGGAGCAGGACGTGGTCGGTGGCCTCGTGAACCTCGAGGTTATCGAGGGAACCGTGGACAGGCTCATTGTGTCCGGTGCCGACTACTTTTCGCCGGATCTGATCAAGGCTGGCGTGCCCTCCCTCGCTCCGGGCAATGTTCCGCTGCTGCCTGATGTACAGAAGGAACTGGTCCAGCTGAACGCCGCGAGCAGCGATCGGCGAATCACTCCCGTTCTGCGTCCGGGACGCTACGCAGGAACCCTGGAGGCAGAGCTCAAGGTGGACGACACTGCCCCCGTCCACGGGAGCCTCCAGGTCAACAATCGCAACACGGTGGACACCACACCAACCCGGGTGGCTGCCACGCTAAGTTACAACAACCTGTGGCAACGCCAGCATTCCGCTTCAATTGGCTACCAGGCGGCGCCGGAAAATACTGACGAAGTGGAGGTGTTTTTCGGGACCTACTCGGCGCGCCTGTCGGATTCCTCGTGGCTGGTCTCGGGTTACTACGTCGACAGCAACACGGCAGTCAGCACGGTTGGCACGCTGGGCGTTCTTGGCCAGGGACAGATTGCCGGCCTCAGGTTCATTCGCCCGCTACCGCCCCTCGCCGATGGGTACCAGCGGGTTACGCTGGGATTCGACTGGAAGAACTTCGACGAGAGTATCGCCCTGACGGGCAATCAACCCTCGATCGAAACGCCAGTGAGCTACGGAGTAGTCAGTGCCGCGTGGGGCCTCACCATACCCGCCGAGGGTCGCACCACCGAGTTGAGCCTGCTGGGCGTCTTCGGCTCGAGCCTGCTGGGCAACGATGCCGACGAGATCGCCAACAAACGCAGTGGTGCCAAGCCCAACTTTGCCACCCTGGGCCTGAGCCTCAGTCAGGAGCGGGAGTTGTGGTCGGACACCCGCCTCAGCATCTCGCTCAGTGGCCAGATTGCAGATTCGCCGCTCATTCCTACCGAGCAGTTCAGCTTTGGCGGTGCCACCAGTGTCCGGGGTTACTACGAGTCCCAGCAGTTTGTGGACGATGGTATGTATTCGCAGCTGGAACTGATCTCGCCGGACTGGGGCGCCGCGCTTTCGGCGTTCAGTTCCGGCCGGGTTTTCGCCTTTCTGGACGCCGGCATTGGCCGAGTGCTGGAGCCGCTACCGGAGCAGGATGATCAGTTCTTCCTGTGGAGCACCGGGATCGGCCTCCGGGCGGCCCTCTGGCGCAGCCTGACCGCGGACTTCGAGTGGGCCTATCCCCTGCGGGACAGCAACGACGGTAGCGTCCAGGCGGGGGACTCCCGCTGGCTCTTCAATACCACCGTGGCGTTCTGATCGCCGGTCGTTCTGCCCTGCAGTGACCGGCTTTGTTACAGGACGTTCATATTTATATCACTGGGCAGTCACATTGGCCCATCACACTTCCCGTAGGCGAGCAGGAACGGCTGCCCCAAGGATCAAGAATCAAGACGGGGCGAGGCCCGGTATTTCCGGATCGCGTGAACAACTACAGAAACTGCCAGTCACAGTGGGAGAATGTGCATGAACCTCAGTCTCAAGTCAGCCCCGCTCGCCGCGGCTATCGCCGTAATTGCGATGGGCACCGGCAGCGCCAACGCCGCTCTTATCCCGGGTACCGACCCGTCCAGCAACAGCAGCGTCTTCATCTCGCTGGCTGAGCGCAATGACGTAAACCAGGTCGTTCGCAACCTGATAATCGATACGGGGGCCCGAGCCCTGGACGTCTTCGCCGGCACGCCCTGGTCCACGACGGCCGCCCAGGAAGCCAACATCCTGGCGTTCGTAAGCACGTCTGCCGCGACCAGTCGGGTCGTGTTCAACGTGGGCGGCGCCCTGACCGACGGGTCCTTTGCCACCGACCTGCAGGGTTTCCTGACCACCGGCAACGCTGTTGGACCGTCAATTGACAACTACTCCCAGCTCAACGCCGGTGTCATCAACACCATCACGAAGATCGGCAACGCCAACACCGGCACCTTCAATGCCAACGGCGTGCTGGCGTCTAACGGCCCCTCCGATCCCGGCTTCCACGGCAACAGCTGGGGCGACAGCTACGGCGGCGCGCTCCTGCCGAGCAACGAGGTCCTGCTCGGTGCTGCCAGTCAGATCATCGGCTGGAAGACCAACGCGGACTTCGAAATCATCCGCTCGCAGCTGGGTTCCATTGCCAGCAACCTCCAGAGCGGCGACATCAGCTTTAACGCCACGGTAGTCCCTCTGCCGGCTACCGTCTGGCTGCTGGCATCCGGTCTTGGTTTTCTCGGCGTTCGGCGCGCCAGCCGACGTCAGCGCCAGGCCGACTGAGCTACGAGTACTGACTACGGCTGACATGACGCAGGGCCGGGCAGGTTCCCCCAAGGGGTGGCTGTCCGGCCCTTTTCATTCTGAATAGCCAGGTACTGACGTCACTCGCCGGCGCCGCTTCTGGTGACGTTACAAGATCTTCATCCAACTATCACGGCCGGGTCACACCCGGTCCCCACACTTCTCCCCGAGCAGAGTGACTACCAGTACCGGCGGCAAGTGCAAGCAACACTCATTGGCCCGTCACTCCAGTTCGCAACAAGTAAATATCAGCAAGTCACAGTGGGAGAACGTGCATGAACCTCAGGCTCAAGTCAGCCCCGCTCGCCGCGGCCATCGCCGTAATTGCGATGGGCACCAGCAGCGCCAACGCCGCTCTTATCCCGGGTACCGACCCGTCCAGCAACAGCAGCGTCTTCATCTCGCTGGCCGAGCGCAACAACCTGAACCAGGTAGTGCGCAACCTGGTGATTGACACGGGGTCCCGGGCCCTGGACGTTTTCGCCGGCACGCCCTGGTCCACGACTACTGCCCAGGAAGCCGACATCCTGGCGTTCGTAAGCACGTCTGCCGCGACCAGTCGGGTCGTGTTCAACGTGGGCGGCGCCCTGACCGACGGGTCCTTTGCCACCGACCTGCAGGGCTTCCTGACCACCGGAAACGCTGCTGGCCCGGCAATTGACAACTACTCCCAGCTCAACGCCGGTGTCATCAACACCATCACGAAGATCGGCAACGCCAACAACGGGACCTTTAACCCCAACGGTGTGCTGGCGTCTAACGGCCCCTCTGATCCGGGCTTCCACGCGAACGCCTGGGGTGACAGCTACGGCGGTGCGCTTCAGCCGAGCAACGAGGTCCTGCTCGGTGCTGCCAACCAGATCATCGGCTGGAAGACCAACGCGGACTTCGAAATCATCCGTTCACAGCTTGGCTTCATCACCAGCAGCCTCCAGTCCGGCGACATCAGCTTCAACGCTGCCGTTGTGCCGGTCCCGGCGGCCGCCTGGCTGCTGCTGTCCGCCTTCGGCACGCTGGCTGGCCTGCGTCGCACCACCGGCCGGGTTCGCACCACCGAGACGGCTTGACCTAGCCACACGGCAGATTCTCGAATACGTACCAACGCTTTAAACAACCATGGAGTCAAAAATGTCCTTTTCCAATAAATACTATGGCGTACTGAGCGCCGCAGCACTCGTCTTTGCTGCGGGCCAGGCCTCGGCGGGAGCGCTTGGCGCACCCAACGAGATCTTCATCGGCGGTGCCACCGCCGTCCAGGAGACCTTCCACCTGGACATCATGCTGCGGTTCTGCAACTACGACGGCAACGTCAACGACGCCGACGGCGTGATCACGCCCCAGGTCTTCGTCGACCAGGTCCTCGTCGTCCCCGGTGGTGGCAACGGCGCGAACGCACTGCCGGCTCTGAATCACCGGAACCAGCAGGTCACGCACTGCAACTTCAAGCCAGCCCTCGGTGGTAACCTGGCCGGTGCCCAAACGGCCGTCTACAAGTACAACGGCGGTTCCGGCACGGGCGTGGCGCCTGTCGCCAATCCCACCGTTGCTCCGGCGGCCGACCAGACCTTCATGAACGCCTCCGTTGCCAGTTGCCCCCAGGTCATCCCGACCAGCAATGCCGGCCCGGGCGACACGTTCCTCTCCGTCGACGGGGTCACGCGCTTCAAGCTCTATGACTGCCCCGACACGGCGCTGAACGTCACCCAGGCGCCGGACGGCGGCATCTCCGACGTGGAGCCGAAGGTCTTCGTGGGCCAGCTCGCGACGGGCTTCGGCACCAGTGTGCCGGGCATCCCCGACAAGGCCCAGAACGACTTCGTGGACAGTGGCAACCTGATCGTGAAGACTGGTCCGGGTATCGTGTTTGGCGTCGCCGCGACGCTGGCCATGTATGACGAGCTGATCAACGACCAGCAGGCGGCGGGCCTACTGCCCACCTGCCCGGCCAGTCCGACCCGCGCCCAGCGGGACAGCCTGGCCTGCATGCCGAGCTTCCCGACCGCGATGGTCCAGTCCGTGGCAACCGGTGAGCTCGCCAACTGGCAGACCCGCAACCCCTACGGCCTGCAGCTGAACCCGCCGGCCTTCGTCGCCAACGGGTCCCAGGGCAACAAGGTCAACTTCGTCCGGCGTACCGCAGGCTCGGGCACCCACGCCCAGTTCATGGTCAACTTCCTGCGCACCAACTGCATCAACAACTCGCCGGTGGTGAAGACCTTCGCCAACAACGTGCCGAACGTGGTCGTGGCGCCCCAGGTTTACGAGAACGAGGGCTCCGGCAATATCGACCTGGCCATGCAGGCACTGGCAACGGGTGGCGGCTACAACGGCGGCTTCACGGACGGCCTCACGGTCTTCCCCGCGGCGCCGACAGCCGGTAATGGCAACTCCAGCGTGGTCCCCACGGGCCGCACGGCGTATGCCCTGACCTACAACAGCCTCGAGCGCAACGCGAGCCTGGCCCGCCAGTACCGCTTCATGAAGCTCGACTTCGTGGCGCCGACGCTGGCGAACGCCCACTCGGGCGCCTACAGCGACATCTACTACCTGAGCTACCAGAACCGCGTTGACGGCAACGGCAACCCGGCGACCCGCACGGGCGGTGTCCGCACGGTTGCTGCCGATGCCGGCGAGGTCCAGGTGCTGAAGGAGTTCTTTGCTGACTGGAACAGCCCGGACGCCGCCGCGGTGGACGCGGTGAACGACGGCCTGGTGGTCAACCCGGACGGCATCGCCAACAACGGCGACGAGTGGCAGGGTGGCCTGATGTCAGCCTCCAAGACCGCTCCCCAGGTGTTCTCGGGCGGTCCCACCGGCAACGACCCGCGCACCCCCTGGGCTCGCGAGACGCCCGGCGGTTCCGCGGACAGCTGCCAGGAACTGTCCTACAAGAACTAGTCGCAACGTGACGTGACGACTGGCCGGGCAGGCCCCCTCACGGGAGCCTGCCCGGCCTCTTTTTTGGCGCAGCGAGCACCGCCGGGATGTAACCGACCGTCTTCGCCGCCATCACGAAACTGTAATACTCAATTCTCTAAAATCCCGCGTGCTAAACCCCTTCCCAAGGATGAACTGACGCAATGACCTTCCCGCGTCTCAAGCGTGCAGTTTTCCCGCACTTGTCGGCGGCGCCCGTGCGCCAGAGTCTGGTCCTCGTCGCTGGTGCCTGCCTCGCGCTGATCCAGGGCCGCACAGCACTCCAGGCGGCCGAACTCCCCCAGGTGCTGACCGGGGTCAACGCGCGCTTCGTCGGTGCTCAGGCGCCGGTGGTCACCGGCAATAACATGGTCATCAACCAGTTCGCCGACAAGGCGACGCTGAACTGGCAGAGCTTCAATATCGGGGCCGGCGGCTCCGTGGAATTCAAGCAGCCCACGTCGTCGTCCGTGGCGCTCAACCGCATTTTCGACGCGGCGCCCAGTCAGGTGAACGGCAAGCTCACCGCCAACGGGCAGGTCTACCTGATCAACCAGAACGGCATCCTCTTTGGCACCGGCGCCCAGGTGAATACCCAGAGCCTGATCGCCTCGACCCTGGACATCGACGACCGCGTCTACGAGGAGATCGGCTTCGTCAACGCCATCAACAATGCCGGTGGTGCCCTGGCGGCCTTCGACAGCTTCGGCCGGCCGATGGGCGAGATCCGCATCGCCGAGGGCGCGACCCTGGAGTCGGGGAAGTCTGGCCGCATCCTCATTTTCGCGCCCACGATCGTCAACGAGGGGACCATCAAGACGCCCGAGGGCCAGCAGGTGCTGGCCGCGGCGAAGGATCGTGTGCTGATCGCGGCGTCGGACGACCCGAACCTCCGGGGCCTCCTCGTGGAGGTCAGCACCGGCGGTGACGTGACCAACCTGGGCTCACTCATTGCCGAGCGTGGCAACATCAGCATGCTGGGCATGGCAGTCAACCAGGACGGCCTGGTCCGCGCGACCACCAGCGTGTCCCTGAACGGCAGCATCCGGCTGGCGGCCCAGGACATGAACGGCACGTTGTCCGTCGCCAGCGAGCGATTGCCACGCCGCCCCCAGGCCGTCCGGGGTGGAGATCTGGAGTTGGGCAGCGGCAGCGTCACGGAAGTGGTGCCGGACACCGCCCGCGACAAGGACGGGGCGGAGATCCGGGCCGCGGATGCCCAGACCCAGTCTGTGTCCCGGGTGGCCCTGGCCGGTACCCGCGTTCGCCTCGAGTCGGGCTCCCGCGTCACCAGCACGGGCGGGCTCATCAACCTGACGGCGGCGGCAGACCCCGGCGCGCCCCCGGACTTCCGGCAGCCCGGAGATCCCGCGACCGTCCCGGCGCGGCTCGTCGTGGAATCCGGGGCCATACTGGATGCATCCGGCGACGACACCACGGTGACCTCGGTGGCTCGCAACGTCGTGAATGTCGAGGCGCGGGGCAACGAGCTGGCCGACTCGCCCGTGCAGCGCGACGGGCCGATCCGGAATGCAACCCTGCAGGTGGATGTGCGGACCGGGACGGATTTCCTGAACATCGACGGGGCGGTCTCGTCCATCCAGCGCTCCGCGGCCGAGCGCCAGTCCGTGGGTGGCGCGATCACGATCCAGTCCGAAGGCGCGTTCACCCTGGAGGAGGGCGCCCTGGTCGATGTGAGCGGTGGCAAAGTGACTTACACTGAAGGCCTCGTCAGCACCAGCCGCCTGCGCCAGGCCAACGGCAGGGTGGTGGATATCTCCGGTGCCGATCCCAACCAGACCTACACCGGACTGGTGGCCAACACGGTGCGGCGCGAGGCAGGTTACGTCGAGGGCAAGGATGCCGGAGCCCTCACCATCCAGGCCCGCGGACTTGACCTGGACGGCACCATCGCCGCCGGCAGCGTGGCGGGTGCCTACCAGCGTGGACCTGCTGCAGACCTGAGCACCACGGGTCTCCCGGCCTTCGCCCGCCGCTTTGACGAGGCTCCACTCGGGGGTGCCCTTGCCCTGACCTTCGTCCGGTCCGGGCTCCCCGAGCTGATCGTGGGCCGGGCGCCGGCTGGCGCGCCAGCCGGTGTTCCGCCCCTGGTCCTGTCCGGCGAGGTGCTGGTTGCGTCCGGTGCCAGCCGGATTGGCATCGTGAATGCCGGGCCGGTGTCCATCAATGACGACCTGGTGCTGCCGGCCTGGTCCACCTTGAGCTTGACGGGCACCCAGGTGGGAGTATCCGGCGACCTGCGCATTCCCGGGGGCAGGGTCACCCTGAACGCCAACAACAGCCTGGTCGGCGGCCTCGTGGTGCCCGACCAGCAGCTGCTCACGCGGATTGACGGCGAGATTGATCTCAGCGGCACGTGGGTCAACGACAATCCCCTGCTGAACCCGGTGCGACCGACGGCGCCCATCGTCCTGGACGGCGGCAGTCTGGCCGTCAACTCCGGCTCGGCCATCGAGGTCAGCGAGGCCAGCCGGCTCGACGTCAGCGCCGGAGCCTGGCGGGCCGCGGACGGCACCTTCACCGGGGGCCAGGGTGGCCGCATCGCTTTCGCCACCGGCGCGGTGGGGGACAACCCCTTCTTCGGCTCCCGGCTGTTGCTGGGCGGTGAACTGCGCGGCTTCGGCTTTGCGGGGGGCGGTGAGCTCAGCATTGCCACCGAGCGCGTCCAGGTCGTTGCCGGCGACGATCGCACCGACGACGATGTCCTGCTGGATGCAAACCGCCAGTTCGGCTTGCGTGAAGTCAGCGACGCGCAGGGCAACGTGCAATACGTGCTCGAAGTCGGCGCCGGAGCTTTTCAGCAGGGTGGATTCCGCTCCTACGAGCTGTCCGCCAGCCGGGCGGACCTCGCGGTGGCGGACGGTGCCCAGGTCAACCTGCGCACGGCCAGCCTGCTGCTGAACGGGTCCGCGTCGTTCCTGGCGCCGACGGGCAGCCTGATCTCGGGTCTCGCGAGCCCGGTATTCGCGCCGGTGTTCGCCCGCGCGCCCGCTGAACTGATGCTCGCTGCGAACAACGATCTCGCCAATCCCGTGGGTCCGGTGGCCGACCTCCGCATCGGGGCGGGCGCCCGTATCGTCGCGGACGCTGGCAGCAAGATCACACTGCGCTCCGAGACCAGCCTGTTCGTCGATGGCGCCATCGAGGCGCCGGCCGGCCAGATCAACCTGCTGCTTGGTGATGGTCCCGGGGTGTTCCGCCCCGAACAGATGATCTGGCTGGGGGCCGGTTCTGCCCTGCGCGCGAATGGCACGGCGCTCATCGACACCGAAAACCCAGCAAGGCTCCGACTGGGCGACGTGCTCGGTGGGGGCCGCATCACGGTGCGGGCCAGGCAGGGTTCAATCGTTGGCGCTGCGGGCGCCAGCATCAGCGTCGACGGCGCCCTGGACGTGCTGGACATCGGCGCCGGAATTCCGGTGCGTACTCCCGTGGCGAGCGCCGCTGGCACGGTGGAGCTCACCGCTGCCGAGTCGCTTCTCTACCAGGGCAGCCTGAGCGGGGCGGCGCCGGCCGGGAGCCAGGCTGCTGCCGGCCGGCTGATCGTCGGCCTGGATGCCAGCAAACGGGGTGTCCTGCCCCTGGTGGGTCCGGATGGCATTCCCCGGGGCCCACACCGTCTGCTGGTCCAGGATTTCACCGGCGTCCTGCCCGGGGCAGGCACCGCCGTGGCTGCCCAGTACTCCAGCACGGGCTTCGTGCCGCTGGCTGCGCTGCGGGCCGGTGGCTTCTCAAGCCTGGATCTGCTTGCCCGGAGCTCCGCCGTCGCGCTCAACTCGACAACCGGCGCTCCGGTGCCTGACACGCCCGATTCACTGCCAATCATCGAGTTCCCGGAGGACCTGACGCTCCGTATGGCCCGGTCGATCACGCTCGATGCGGCCATCCTCCGGACCGAATCGAGCCAGGTCAGCCTGGCAGCGCCCTACGTGGGCATCGGCTACACGGACGCCCGGGTGAAGCTCGACGGTGCCATTCCCGACAAGACCAGCACCAGCAACCCCCAGTCCACGAACGTCCCGATCCGGCTGTCGCCTACCGCCGGCACCGGCCTGCTCACGATAACCGCCGACCTGGCCGAGCTGATCGGCGAGTCCGTCACCCAGGGTTTTGGCGACACGGCTGCGGGTCTCGATGGCGTGGTTATCCAGTCCTCCGGGGACGTGCGCCTGCGGGGCGTCCGCAAGCTCCTCGAGCAGGACTATGCAGGCCTGTTCCGGACGGCCGGCAACCTGCGGATTGACGCCCGGCGCATCTACCCGTCGACCCTCACGAGCTTCGAGGTCGCTGTGGAGGGCCCGGGCGGGCAACTGGTGCTGGGCGGCGCCGGTGGCGCGGCTGCGCCGCCGCTCTCGGTGGGGGGCGAGCTGACTCTCCGCGCCGACACCATCGTGCAGGGCGGGCAGCTCTTCGCGCCCCTCGGTGAGCTCAACCTGAACGCGGGCTCCAGCCTGCGCTTCACGGCCGGCAGCCTGACCTCGACCTCCGGCGTCGGCGTGGTGGCCCCCTTCTTCCGTACCGAGCCGGGCGGGGCGCTGATCCTGCCGGCGCCATCCGCAGGTGAGGACCAGATCGTCTTTGTCGAGAGCGATCCCAATCCGGAATTCGGCCGGGAACTGCCCCAGAAGCGGATCAACCTCGGGGCGCCCGTCATCGAGCTGCAGCCCGGTTCCCGGTTCGACCTGCGGGGCGGCAGCGGTGTCGCCGCGACCGAGTTCGTCCCGGGTCCCGGCGGCTCGCGGGACATCCTCCTGGCGGACCTGGCCAGCGGCGCGGCCATCGAACCGAATTCGTCCTTTGCCATCCTGCCAGGCGTCAGCGGCTTCGCCCCCTACGATCCCCTGGAAACGCCCGATGCGGCGTCGGTCCAGGGCCTCCGGATCGGCGATACCGTGCTCATCGAGGACGGCCTTGCCGGCCTGCCGGCCGGCGAATACGCCGTACTGCCCGCGCGCTACGCCCTGTTCGGCGGCTTTCTCGTCACGCCGCAGGCTGGCACGGCCGACGTGCGCCCGGGCCAGGGACTCCAGCGCCTGGACGGGGCGACGATCGTAGCCGGCCGCTTCGGCGTGGCGGGCAATGACACCGCCGACAGTCGCAGCCAGGGCTTCGCCATCGAGACGGCGGAACAGGTGCGTCGGCGCGCCGAGTATCTGGTCACGCCCCTGGACGCTCTGTACACCGATGGCGGCGCCCGCGACCCGCGCGACGCCGGCAACCTCGTGATCCAGGCTGGCGACCGCCTGCAGCTGCAGGCTGAGCTCATCCGTGACGGAGCAGCCGCGGGCCTCGGATCCGCGGTGGACATCGCGACGAGCGCTGCGCTGTCCGTCGTCAATTCACTGACCGGGGCCGGCGGCATCGAACTTCTGGCGGCGGACCTGGAAAACCTCGGTGCCGACAGCCTGTTGCTCGGCGGCACCCGGACCGGGCTTGCCGACGGCCTGCGGCTGAACGCGACGAGCAGCGAGATCCGCGTTGAGGCCGGCGTGGACCTGGACCTGCCGGAACTGTTGCTCGTGGGTGGCCGGATCCTGGTGGAGGGCAGTCCTGGGGCCGCAACCCGCCTCACGTCCTCCGCCACGGCCACAGCGGCCGAAGCCCGCCTGCTGGTGGAGGGCGACGCCGCGGTGCTGGCCCTGTCCAGCCGCCGGCTCAGTCTCGACCGGGGTGCTGCCAGCCTGACTGGCACGTCCAGCCTCGAGGTGGCCGCCGACGCGCGCCTCGAAGCCGGCGGTGGCCTCGTGCTGGATGCTGCCGGTGATGTCACGGCGGCTGGCAGCGTCCGGGTCCGGAACGGGGTCTTAAGCCTTGGGGCGGCTAAGGTGAGCATTGGCGAGACCGACGGCCAGACCATCGACAGCGGGCTCGTGTTCTCGAACGCCGATCTCGGTGCGGTTGCGGGCGGCGACCTGCGGCTCCGGAGCCGGGGGCTCATCGACATCTATGGCGAGCTGGCCGACCCAACCACCGGCGCCGCGCTGGAATTCCGCGCCCTGACGCTCGACGCGCAGGGCATCCGCGGTCGCGCCAATGAAGACGCCACCACCATTCTCGCGGCGCAGACGATTCGCCTGGGCAACAGTTCCGGTGGCACGGCAGCCGACGCCGGGACAGCCGCCCAGAGCGGCAGCTCGGTCCGGTTGCAGTCGGCCAAGGCCATCGAGCTTGGTGCGGGCACCGTGGCCATCCAGGGTTACGCCGGCACGGTACTCGATGCCGGAACCGCGCTGACTTTCACGGGCAATAGCACCGTCAGGGTCGACGGCGCGCTGGCCATCGACGCGCCGGTCATTGTGGCCAGCCAGGCGACGTCCAGCAGCCTCCTCGCCACGGGACGGCTTGCCGTCACGGGCGGCGACCCGAGCGCTGTCATGCCGAAGTCGGCAGGCCTTGGGGCGGCACTGAACATTTCGGCGGCGGACATCGACTTCGGCGGCCGGATCGTCCTCCCCTCCGGCACCGTCCGCCTCACGCAGGCTGGCGATCCGGGAGCGCCCGTTCCCGGCAACGGCATTCGGGTCGCTGGCAACGGGGTCATCAACGTGGCTGGCGAAACGCTGGTCTTCGGGCCGAAGAAGGTGGGCACACCGGGCGGAACGATTGTCCTCACGGCGGAAACCGGCTCGCTGGCCTTGGCCTCCGGCGCCTTGCTCGATGCGTCGGGCGCCCGGGATGCTGAAGCCGGTACCCTCGAATTGCGCGCTGCACGGGGCGCCGTCGCCTTTGCGCCGGACGTCCGCCTCCTGGCCCGGGACTCGGGCCAAGGCACTGGTCAGGGCACTGGCCGCTTCCTGCTCGATGCGGGCACGCTCGTCAGCGGCAGCCCCGCGGTCAGCAACGCGATGACGTCGCTCTCCGCGGTCCTCGAGTCCGGCGGCTTCCGGGCCAGCCGTAACCTCCGTCTGCGGAACCAGGACATCCTCATCGAGACCGGCAGCACGGTCCGGTCCCGGGAGATCCGCCTGGTGTCGGACACCGGGTCAGTCGCGGTGAATGGCACCCTCGACGCGTCCGGGCCGGTCGCCGGCTCCATCTGGCTGGCGGCGGGCGACCGGCTCGACATCGCCGGTACCCTGCTGGCCCGGTCCAGCGACGTCCGCGCCGAAGGCGGCCGCGTCGACCTCTACGCGCTGGACGCGGATGGCGATGACCCGCTCGGGGACACCGACTTCGTGAACCTTTTGGCCGGCTCCCTGGTGGACGTCACTGGAGGCGCGGGCGGCTCCGGCGGTGACGTTTTCGTCCACAGCCGGCGCCTGGACACGGACG
Source organism: Arsukibacterium tuosuense (assembly GCA_945872065.1). Taxonomy (GTDB): domain Bacteria; phylum Pseudomonadota; class Gammaproteobacteria; order Steroidobacterales; genus SHZI01. The sequence goes on along the minus strand of CAMBYH010000027.1, from coordinate 15,683 downwards.
CTGACGGCCAGACGGACCGGCTGCTGCTCGGCGAAGTCTCCGGCACCATCACGGGCTCGAACCGCGCCCAGCTGGTGGCCACCCGCGTGATGCGGGATCCGAACGCCTCCCTGATCGTAGATCCCGGCACTGGGGCGCAGGTCACGCGGGTCAACGTCACGGCCAGCCAGATCGAAGCCTGGCGGTCAGAGACGGAAGCCTTCCTGAATGGCTTGGCCCTGCCGACGGCAGGCCCGCTTCAGGTCAGTGCGGGGCTGCAGGTCGAGAGCAGCGGCGACCTGGTGCTGCTCGATCCCTGGAATTTCGTCAACGGCTGGTACTTTGGCCGGGACCTGAGCGACCCCACGAATCCCCAGGTGGGCCTGACCGGCACCGTGACCCTGCGGGCCGCCCGGCACCTGGACCTGCGCGCCGACCTGACAGATTCGTTCAGCGAGCAGCTGATCTTCGGTTTCCTGCCCTACGACGCGGTGGCGGCGGCGATCGACCGGGTTGACCAGTCCGGTTCGGTGGTCGACCAGCTCATTCCCCAGTCCTGGGGCTACCGGCTGGCCGGTGGTTCGGATCTGGCTAGTGCCGACGTTCTCGCCTTCGGCGACCGCCCCGGGGAACTCCGCCTGGCGTCGGGCGTGCGGGTCCGCACGGGCACCGCCGACATCGACTTGGCCGCCAGCGGCGACATCCGCCTCCAGTCGGGGGCGGCCGTCTACACGGCAGGCCGGGACCGGGGCCTGTCCGCCCAGCTGGTCGAGGCCATGGCGCCGGCGCTGGAGGGGAGTGGCCTGACGGCCTATGATTTTCTCGGTGCGTTCCTCAACGGCGGCCAGTTCCCGGATGACGGCGGCTCCGTGACCATCCTGGGCGGCGGCAGCCTGGTCGGGGCCACCGCCCCGGGGCCGGTCACCGGGTGGCTGACCCGGGTCGGTTCCGGCGCGATCACCGATGGTCTCTACGCCCGGGGCGAAGGCTATGGCGCCGTGCCAACCCACTGGGGCGCGGTCTACAGCCAGTTCGCCAATGGCGTTGCCGCGTTCGGTGGCGGCGACGTGCGGATCGCCGTCGCTGGCGATCTCAGGAACCTGGTGCTTGCGACGCCCACCACAGGCCGTTCCCTCGACGGGGTCGTCGTTGACACCAGCGACGGACTCCTGACCTTCCTCCCGTCCCAGCGGACGACGGAAATCCTTGGCGGCGGCTCTCTCGACGTCCGGGCCGGCGGCGGCCTCGCGGGCGGCCAGATCGTCGTGGGCCGCGGCACCGGGGTGGTCCGGACCGGCGGCGACACCGGCGCCTCTGGCGCGCCCCAACTCTATGTGGGTGGCGATGCCACCATCGACTGGCTGGCGGGCCGGAACCTCACGCTCGGTGGGCTGCAGGACCCGACCATCGCACCGCTGAGTGATTCCCAGCTCGCGATGCTGAGCCAGATCTCCAACCTGTCGACCACCACCGACATCGACAACCGCTTTTTTACCTACACGGAAAGTGCGACCGTTCGCCTGAGTTCCCTGGGCGGCGATGTGACCCTGGACGGGCCGGGCTTCGGCGGGTTCCTGCCGCCGAGCCTGGCTGCGGTCGCGTTTGGCGGCGACGTGAACATCGTGGCGACACCGCTGGAGTTCTTCCCGTCCCCGGTTGGCCAGCTGGAGCTGCTGGCCCGGGATAACGTGGTCGGGAACTTCATCGGTTCCTCGGAGACCCGGTTGCGGCAGTCGGACCAGGACCGGGCGGCGCTGCCCAGTGTTGACCGTCCCGATATCAGCGCCGGCGAGGCCATCCCTGCGCGGGTCCCCGTTCATGCGGGTGACCTGACGCCGAACCTGATCGTCGCCCGTGACGGGTCGATCCAGTCGAGTCCTGGCAAGGCGGGCTTCTGGACGCTGCAGCTGGCGAAGACCTCGATCTTCCAGGCCGGGACCGACATCAGCAACCTGGCGGTCCGTGTGCAGAACATCGCGAAGAATGCGCTCACCTCCTTCCAGGCCGGCCGGGACATCGTGCAGGGTGAGCTTCGCGACAACACCGGGCGCTTCGATGCCAATGATCGCCGGATCTTCGAAATCTGGGGGCCGGGCTCTGCCGAGTTCGTGGCCGGGCGGAACATCTCCCTTGGCACGAGCGCGGGGATCGAGTCCATCGGGAATGCCAAGAATCCGGCCCTGGCCGCGGAGGGCTCGTCCCTGCGCCTGCTGGCGGGCACGGGTGGGGAGCCCGCCTGGGACCGGTTCATCGAGGTCTATCTCGCGGGTGATCCCAGCAGCTATCGCGACGCCATCAACGAATTTCTGCTGCTTGTGGACGACGGCCGGGCCGGGTTCCCGACCAGCAATGACCCCGTCCGCGAACTGCCTCTTGAGGCGGCGAGCTACGCCAAGGAGCTCATGAAGTTCCTGGTGGATCAGGGCATACCGGTGCTGGACGGCGACCCGGTCGGAACCTTCCGTGCCCTCGATCGCCCCCTGCAGCGGGTCCTCCTGACGAGCATCCTCATCAGCGAGCTCAAGGACTGGGGTACGGTTTCGGAGACCGCTGATCGGGCCGACCGGCTGAACTACGTGCGGGGTTACGCGGCGCTGGATACCCTATTTGCCCTGGACGATCCGCTGGCCGACCGCGCGGCGACTTTCGCCCCGGGCGAGGTGGCGCAGCTGGTCCAGGGCTTCCTGACCCAGACTGACCCGCAGGCGGCGAATGCCGCCCAGGTCGCGCTGTTTGGCACCTTCTTCCCGGAGCGCGCTCCGAAGGGGGACATCAGTCTCCTGCTTAGTCAGGTGCAGACGCTGGCCGGCGGCAGCCTGACCATGCTGGCGCCGGGCGGGAACATCAACGCCGGCGCGGCCGATGCCGGGATCATCGACAAGGAGCCCGCCGATCTCGGCATCGTGACGGCACGGGGAGGGGACATCAACATTGCTGTGGACAAGGACCTGCTCGTCAATTCAACCCGGGTCTTCGCACTCCAGGGCAACTTGCTGAACTGGTCTTCCAACGGCAACATCGATGCAGGCAAGGGTGCCAAGACCGTCACGTCGATTCCGGATCCGATCACCCGCATCGATCCGAACACGGGCAACACCATTATCGAGTTCCCGCCCGCCGTGTCCGGCAGCGGCCTGCAGGGTGAGAACGCTGCCCTCTTTGCGCCGCGGGGTGCGGTCAATGCCGGTGATGCTGGCATTCGCACCAGCGGTGACCTGACCATTGGCGCCATTGAGGTTGTCGGTGCGGACAACATCGATGTCGGCGGTGTCGAGGTTGGCTTTTCCTCCAGTGACGTTGTTGCGGTGGCACCCCCCGGTGCGGCCAGTGCCAGTGCTGCCACGTCCGGGCTGAATGATCAGGGAGGGTTGCTGGGTGACGCCAACGAGGCGGGGGAGCGCACCATCCAGGGCACCGAGGTGGCCTTTATATCCGTCGAAGTCCTGTCCTTTGGCGACTGCGATCCCGACAAACCCGGGGACTGCAACAACTAAGGGCGGGTTGCCGGCGGTTTCAGCCCCGGCCCTGGTAGAAGAACGTGCATTCGCTGTCTGATGCGCAGCTGCTGAGGTAGCGACAGCCGGACTGGCGCCGCAAGGCATCGGCCGTGGCCTGATCACTACCCGGTGGAAGTGTCCTTGGGCATTCCTGGGGGGCAGGCCCGAGGGGTCGCTCTCCCGGAGCAAGGCTCGGGGCGACCGGCTCAAGGTCTGCGACCACAACGGCGGCGGCTTCCGGGGGGGGCCGCGCTGCGTTGGCGAGCGCTGGCAACTGGTCTATGCGGGGTGGACGGCCGCTGACTGGGCCCATCACCCGGTAAACCTTCTCCCCGACGATCGTCAGGTAGAGCGTCTGTTCCTCCTGGGCTTCAGCGGCTGCCGGCAGAGCGACCTCGGCGGCTTGCCGCGGCGCAGCCGTGGTGGTTCCCGCTGGCTGGATTGGCCGAGGCGACGGTTCAGGCTCTGGTGGTGCGGGAGCCGGAGCAGGCGCGGTCGGCGGTGCAGGAGGGGCCGGGGCCGTCGAGGGTGGCGCCTGGCCGGGCTTAAGCAGGACGACGGCGACCGGCAACAGCAGTAGTGCCGCCGCCACCAGCCACCCGGCCTGCCGTATGCCCGACTTTCCGGGTGCTTCGTCCCGGTTATTGGTCTTGTTTGTCACCGCGAATCTTGGGCACCTGCTGTTAGGTACAGCCTAGCCGCGGTCTGTTACGCCTGTGTTTCGGTCCGGAAAGTGGTCGGGCACCCGCAATTGTAAAATCTCTGAAACATTTGCTCCCGATAATCCCGCTCCGACTCCCGTAATCCGGACCTTGGCCCTATGCGCTCGCTCGTTGCGATGATCTGCCTTTGTTTCTCCGTGAACGCGTTCGCCTGGTGGAACGAGGAGTGGACCCAGCGCAAGGAAATCGTCATCAATACCACTGCCGCGGGCGCCAATACCCAGGGCGCCCTCACGGAAGTCCCCGCCCTGGTCCGGTTGAGCTCCGGCAACTTTCCCCAGTTCCTGAACCTGCTGGACAACGGAGCTGATTTCCGCTTCGTCGCTGGTGACGACGCAACACCCCTGAAGTTTCACGTAGAGCGGTTCGATCCCGTTTCCGAACTCGCTTACATCTGGGTCAAGGTTCCTGCCGTCAATCCCCAGACCGACAAGCAGTCTGTCTTCCTCTACTTCGGCAATCCTGCGGCACCGGCGGCCGAGGATCGTGCTGGGACGTTCGACGTCAACACCGTGGCCGCCTTCCACTTCGGCGAATCGGCGGGGCTTCCCGTGGACAGTACCGCCTATGGCACGGTCGTCACTTCCGGGCAGGTCTTTCCCGCACCGGCCTCACTGATCGGCAGTGGCATCACGTTGTCCGGCACCGAACCCCTGGTTATCGGTGATGCTCCCCAGCTGGCGTTCAACCCGGAGACCGGCTGGACGTTCGAAACCTGGCTCCGCCTGAATGGCCTTCCGGCGGAGACTGCCTATCTGCTCGACAGGCAGGGAGCCGATGGCCAGCGCCTGTCCGTGACGGTCGGCTCCGACGGACTGGCTGCCCGCCTCGACAAGGGCGACGCCACTCCCCCGGTAGCACTGACCGCAACTGACTGGCACCACGTCTCGCTGGTCGTCACGCGCGATGGCTTGCAGCTGTTTCTGGACGGCATCCCGGTCGGCGCCCTCCAGGCCGCCGTCCAGGCGACCTCCGGGCCGGTCTACGTCGGCGGATCCGTCGAGGGTGAAGGGCTGCTGGCGGCAGACATTGATGAGTTGCGCATTTCGAATGTTGCCCGGACTACAGACTGGATTGCCTTCGCGGCAAAGGTCCAGGGTAGTGGCGCAGAACGCGTCCTGACCTACAGCGTCGATACCGGAGCGGAAGGTGGCCCGAAGCAGGCCGGCAGCTTCGGCATCATCTTCCAGAATGTGTTCGGCAAGCCGGAGGCCTGGGTGGAGCAGGCCGTGATCATCATCTGCGGCCTGATGATGCTGGCTGCAGCCGTGGTGATGTTCCTCAAGGGGGTTGCCCTGTCGCGTGCTGACAAAGCTTCCCGGAAGTTTCTGATTGCCTACAGCGCGCTCGGGCCGAAAGACAGTGAGCAGGACATGAGCTCACTGTATTCCGCCCGCAAGGAATTCGGCGACTCGCCCCTGTGGCGCGTGTATCACGTGGGGGTCGACGAGGTGCACAAGAGGATGTCCCCGGCCGTGGGAGCCGATTCGGCCGGGATCGATTCCAAGGCGATGGCATCCATCCGGGCGGCGATGGACGCGACCATGGTGCGGGAAGGCCAGCGCCTGAACAGCCAGCTGGTATTGCTGACGATCGCCATTTCCGGTGGCCCGTTCATCGGCCTGTTCGGCACCGTGATCGGCGTGATGGTGACCTTTGCTGCCATCGCCGCCACGGGCGACGTCAACATCGCGGCGATCGCGCCCGGAATGGCAGCGGCACTGCTGGCCACCGTTGCAGGCCTCGGCGTCGCCATACCGTCGCTGTTTGGCTACAACTGGCTCGGCTCCCGGGCCAAGGAACAGGTCGCCGATATGCGGGTTTTTGCTGACGAGCTGGTTGCCCGGTTCGACGAGGAGTACGGGGCCTAGTCCCCGGCGGGAAGTGACACATGGCTGCAGACGTTAAAGATGATGCCGAACCCTATGACGACATCAACATCACACCCATGGTCGACCTCACACTGGTTCTGCTGATCATCTTCATCATCATGACCACCGCGGCGATCCAGGGCGTAACGATCAACCTGCCCAAGGCTAGCAGCCAGCCGAGCCTCGCTGAGTCGAAGACGAAGGCGATCACGATTACTGCTGACGGCACCATCTACCTGGATACCTATCCCGTCTCGATGAGCGAGCTGCAGAGCCGGCTGGGCGGCTACTACGCCGCCGATCCAAGCCTGCCCGTGGTCATCCGCGGGGACGCGATGGTGCAGTACCAGCTCGTGATGGACGTGCTGGACCTGGTCGGCAAGGTCGGGATCAGCCAGGTGGGTCTCGTGACCCAGAAGTTGGTCAAGTAGGTATTTTGAGTGCACTGGAGTAAGCGGCCGTGAAGAAAGGCGATAACTGGAAGCACTTCGATGTCCAGGAGACGGATCCGGACGAGTCGAAGATAAAGAAGTGGCTGCCGCGAGCCGGGGCTGCAGTAGTCGTGCTCGTAATCAGTGGCGTCAGTGTCGCCCTCATCCGGAGCATGTCGGGAACCTCGGCGCCCCAGCAGCCTCTCATCCAGCAGATCTCGATTGTCATGCCGCCACCGCCGCCGCCGCCGCCGCCCCAGATCGAGGAGCCGGAAATCGAGGAACTGGAGCTCGAGGAGCCAGAACCCGAACCTCTGGTCGACGATACCGCTGCCGAGCCCCCGGGTGCGGAGCTCGGCCTCGATGCCGATGGCGTTGCCGGGGGTGATGCCTTCGGTCTGCTGGCAAAGAAGGGTGGCCGTGGGCTGCTCGGTGGTGGTGAACCCAACGCGTGGTACGCCGGCATTCTCCAGCGCGAGTTGCAGAAGCGCCTTTCAGATGACGATTCGATCCGTGGCCTGGGAGCGTACTCCGTAGTAATCAAGATCTCCCTCAGCAAGGATGGTTTTATCGAGGACAGTCAGTTAGTAAGCGGCAGCAACAACTCCAAGCTCGACGCAGCCCTCCGCACTGCGCTGTCAGCTGGCGTTAAGTTCAGTCGCGAGCCGCCGGCGGAACTGCCGCAACCCATTCTTCTCCGAATCAGTTCCCGCAGCTGATCCGCGAGTTAGCCGCCCCGACCAGCCCAAAGAAGGCGACCAATCATGCGCTCCATTTTTCTGGCTATAACCCTGGCCAGTTCGGTCCTTGTCGTGCCGCCAGCTGCAGTTGCTGCTGCCGCCGCCGATAGTTCTGCTGCCAGCAGTGATCTTGTCGAACTCAAGAACACGATCATCAGTCTGATAGATCAGCTGGTAGCAAAGGGTGTCATCACGGCGGAAGAAGCCGAAGTCATGAAGAGCCAGGCGGCAATGAAGGCCCCCGAGCCAGCGACCCAGGCAGGTACGGCACCGGGAGCGCCGGCCGGGGCTCAGGCAGGCTCCGCTGTGGTCAGAGTGCCCTATGTCCCACTATCCGTTCAGGATGAGATCCGTGCCCAGGTTCGTGAGGAACTCCGCCAGGACGTTACGAATGACGTCGTGGCCGTGGCCAAGGCGGAGAAATGGGGCACGGCGGGAGCATTGCCTGACTGGGTCTCACGCCTGAAATTCAGCGGTGACTTCCGTCTTCGGGGCCTCGGTGTGTACCAGCCGGGCACGAATAATGATGAAGTGCCCAACTTTCAGGCCATCAATGAGGCTGGTGGTCCCGGGGCGGCTGGGGCCGACGTATTCCTGGACACCACGGAAGATGTCACGCGTGGCCAGATACGTCTGCGCCTTGGCCTGGATGCAGCCATAACGGACACCGTCAGCGTGCGGACGAGGCTGGCCACGGGCAACGACTTCAACCCGATCACGCGGAACACGTCGCTAGGCCGCTACAACAACCAGTTCGACATCTTCCTTGATCTCGCCTATTTCGACTGGCGGCCGTCCGACCCTTGGGAGGGTCACTCGTTCGCTGCGCGGGGTGGCCGGGTGCCGAATCCGTTTGTGAGCACCAGCCTGGTGTTCGACGACGATTTGACCTTCGACGGCTTTACAGGGAGCTACCGGAGCGACCTGTTTGGCAAAGGCCAGGCGCTCTTCGTCAACCTGGGAGCCTTCGCGCTCCTGGCTGAGTCACCAAACTCTGTCACCGGCGGGACCAACGGCAAGTATTTCTGGGGCGGGCAGGTTGGTTTCGATGGCAAAGTTGCCAGCAATGTTGAACTGCTGGCTGTCGGGTCCTTCTACGATTTCGTAAACATCGTTGGCCGGAAAAACACTTTCGGCAGTACAGGAACCAACTGGACGGTACCGGCGTTCATTGCCAAGGGAAATACCGTATTTGATATCGTCAACGATCTGGATCCCGAAACCCAGCTGTTTGCCCTGGCTGCCGACTTCCAGTTGGTGAATGCCATGGTTGAAGTTGCCTACACCGGATTCTCGCCAGCGGACGTCGTTCTCAGGCTCGACTATGTGCAGAATATTGGCTACGACACGGGTGAGGTGAGTTCGCGCGTCGGGACGAACGTCAGTTCGCGAAATCAGGGCTGGTTTGCGCAGATCGAAGTAGGAGATCGGGAGGTCCGGGCCAGGGGGCAGTGGCAGGTCTTTGGCGGCTACAAATACCTGGAGCGGGACGCTGTGCTGGACTCGTTTACCGACTCGGATTTCCACGCCGGTGGCACGGATGCGGAGGGCTGGCTTCTGGGTGGTTATCTGGGTCTTGGGAAAAACCTCTGGCTCCGCACCCGCTGGTTCTCTGCAGATGCCATCGATGGCGCGCCGGCAGGCTTCGGAGAGTCTTTCACGCCCTTGGCGATCGATGTCGTGCAGGTTGATCTCAGTGCGAAGTTCTAGGCTCTGCTTTTGCGTATGGCTGGCGCTGGCGTCGGTCGCTTTCGCTGGCGTTGCGGTTGCCCAGGAGGATCGCAATGCACAGGCATTGGCCCGCGCCCAGGCGCTGCTCCGGCAGGTATCCGCCCAGAAGCAGGAGCTTGAGGCGGCGAATGCGCGCCTGACCGCCGAGGTTGCTACGCTGGGATCGAGGCTGGACCGGTCCGAGACTAGCTTAAAGGCAACCAGCCTCTCCCTCGAATCCCAGCAGCGCAAGGCCGAGCAGGCCGGGGGCACGCTGGACAGCACGCGGGAGCGGCTGAACCGCACGGACGAGTCTCTCCGCGATGCCACCGAACGCCTGCGGCTTGCGAACGCGGACCTGAGGGTAAAAGAGCGTGTTACTGCCGAGCTGACGGCCCAACTTGGGGAGGTCGAGGGGAAGCTTGCGGACACTGAGCGCAAGAATCTCGAGCTCTATCGGGTCAATGTGGAGCTGATGGAGCTGTACCGCAAGAAGGGGCCGTTAACCGCCTTGCTGCAGAAGGAACCGGTGACCGGCCTCAAGGGCGTGTCCATTGAGAACACGCTCCAGGAGTATCAGTTGAAGCTGGACGATCAATTGGCGCAGGGGAATCGGGAGGCGCTTCGGGATGGATCCGGCACCGAGCCAGGCCGTGAGTAGGGAGCTTCGCCGCCGGATCGGGACCTTTGTCCCCGGCGCGCGATTGGTGCTCGTGTTGGCGGTTGGCTGGCTGGCTATGGCCTGTACGTCAACGGCAACACGTACGGCGGAGCCCGCGGTCATCTACTCGGGCCAACTCGACGTCCATCTTCAGCCCTATGACGACAAGGGCGTATGCTCCATCAACATCGGCTTGCGCAACGCCTCCGGAGTGCGGCAGGGCGATGCGAATCTCAGGCTGGCATGGTTCGACCGTGCAGGCGACCTGATTGCCGAAAACGCCCTGCGCTTAGACGGCCTGCTGGACGGACGATACGATGCGAAGCAGCTGACACTGCCGGTGCTCTGCCAGAAGGTAGGCCGCTTGGCGGTCCGGAGGGCGGAGTGGGATGTCTTTGAAGGCTGGGACAAGCCGGTGAGCTCGGTCGTTCGGATCCACGGCGTTGAGGATACCGAGTGGGCGTTCGACTGGGATGACCAGAACGGCCTTTTTGTGGGCCGCATCCAGGGCCGGTGACGGCTGCCTATTCGTCGACTTCCAGCAATTCCACCTCGAACGTGAGTGCCGCACCTCCAGGAATGTTCCGGTTGCCGCGGTTGCCGTAGGCCAGCTCGGGCGGACAGGTAATCCTGGCCTTGCCGCCAACGCGCATCATGGGAATAGCCTCTTTCCAGCAGGCGATAACCCGGTCAAGCCGTGTCTCGAGCGGCTGGTTCCTGGTTAGGGAATTGTCGAACACCTTGCCGTCGCGAAGCGTACCGGTGTAGTGGACCTTCACCCGGGACTCACCCGTTGGCTCAGCCCCTCGACCCGCCGCGATCTCCCTGAACACGATCCCGGTAGTGGTCGTGCGTGCGCCGTCCTCTGCTGCCATGGCTTTCACGTACTCCCGCGAGACCTCGGCTTCTGTCTCGGCCGCCGCATTGCGTCGCCGGACCAGATAGTTGCTGAGTAGTGACGGGTACTCCTCGCCGTACTCCGGCGCTGTGCCGGCCAGCCGGTCCTGCAGTCCCTGCAGCATCCACTGAACATCCCGCTCGTCGCTGATGCCAGCGGCTTTCAGTTGTTCGCCGAAGGTGGTGCCCCAGTAGTACATGTACTTCTGGTCCTCAGTCTCAAAAGTGCGCTCGACGGCGGTGCTGACGGCCGGCAGGAGTGTCAGATGCAACAGGACCAAGAGCATTGGCCCACGATGCTGCTGTGCTGGGCGGCGGTGTGATGTGCTGACTGGCATGCTTGCGTGGCTCCTGGATGCCGCAACTGACAATGCGGCAAACTTTACTGGAGCAATATTAAGGAAATGTTGCCAAGGGGCCGTCCGCGAGTGACGCGGCGTTGGGCTAGACTCCCGTTTTGTTATGCAGCTAGCAGGAAGCGACTTATGAAGTGCCAGAAGATCCTAGTACTCCTTGTGGCGGCCGGCAGTGCCGTCCTGGCCGGATGCGGACGCCTGACGGGTGGCGGCGACGTTGCCGTCGTCGACCTGGCAGCCGTGGCGAAGGCCACCGGTCAGGACAAGTTGATGGCGGAGCAGGTCGAAGCGGCCCGGCAGCAACTCGGTACTCAACTGACCGGAATCGCCGGGAACCTTGAGAAGCAACTGCAGGCGGAGCAGTCCCGTCTCGGCGGTGCGGTTGCTGCTTCACGGGAGAAGGAATTCCAGCAGTTGACGGCCCAGGCGCGCCAGCAGCTGGCCGAGACGCAGGCCCTGGCGCAACAGAAGGCACAGGATTACCAGCTGGGCCTGGTCGCCGGGTACCGGCGGGCATTGCAGCCGGTGGTGGCTGAAATTGCCGGATCCAAAGGTGCTGCCGTCGTCCTCGTGGCTGACCCCACCATGCTCTGGTTCGATGCGGCGGTGGACATAACCGATGAAGTTATCGCGGAAGTGCGCGCCAACCCGATCGCCGTGCCGGCGGCAGGGACTGATCCGACCGGGTCCCCAGCGGCCGCGGCCGCTGGGGACCCGGACACCGAAAAGGAGTAGGAGCGCCTTCAGGCGCGACTGTCAGGGCGGTGCCGGAAGCGGCACAAACGCCTTTAAAAACAAGAGTGTCTGCCCTGTCATTAAAGTTTCAACAGACCGTCAAGAATCTGTCAGCAGCCTGCCGGATGATGCTTCCGTCGGCTCAACCGACGGAGGGTTGCACGGATGCTGGATTCCACTCTCCCCGCCGCCTTCGCGCGGCTCGACAGCCTGGAAGTGCGGCTGTGCCTGCCGGTCAACTCGGCCGGTCGCTATCCCTTTGTCCGCAACTACTTTGCGGCGGTCAGCCGACTGGGTGACGGGGTTGCGTGGTACACGCTGATTGCCATCCTGCCGTTACTCTTTGGCAGCAGCGCGATAGTGCCAGGACTGCATGTGGTTATTACCGGGCTGGTCGGCGTTGCGCTCTACAAACTCCTGAAGCGGCGACTTGTGCGGGAGCGGCCGTTCTATTCCCACCAGGGCGTTCGTGCTCTGGTCCAGCCGCTCGACCGGTACAGCTTTCCCTCCGGTCACACGCTGCACGCTGTGACCTTCACCGTCATGCTGGCGCACTACTTCCCGCCCTTGCTGTGGCTGGTCGTGCCCTTTGCTGCCAGCGTGGCGGCCTCGCGAGTAGTTCTGGGATTGCACTATCCGACCGATGTGCTGGCCGGGGGGCTGATTGGCTGGGTCCTGGCGGCCGCGAGCCTGGCGATTTTTCCGGGCTGATCTGAAGCTCGGTCGGTCAGGGATCAGACCCCGAACCTCTGCCACGCTACCGTTGCCCACACCAGCGCTGTCAGCACGAGGCTCAGGAACACGGCGGCCGAGCCCAGGTCCTTGGCCTGTCCCGACAGTGGGTGTTTCTCGTCGCTGATGCGATCGACGGTGGCCTCCACCGCTGTGTTCAGGATCTCCACGATCATAACCAGCAGCCACGTTGCAACGAGCAGCAGTCGCTCAAGTCCCGTCTGGCCCAGCCAGAGAGCTGCAGGTACCAGCACGAGGCCTGCGAGGACCTCCTGGCGAAAGGCTTCCTCACCCCGCCAGGCCGCTGCAAAGCCGGCCGCCGAATAGCCGGCTGCGTCCCATATCCGGCGGAGACCGCGTTTACCTTGCTTGGCCATCTCTATGATTTGCTTTCAGAAAAATCGCCTGTACGGGCGGGGGCAGGGGCGAAATCAGAAGGGCCGAAAGCATAACGAAAATTCGGGTTGGGCGGCGGATTGGCTCCTCCTGTAATAGAAAAGAAACATTCCCGTAAATGGGCTGCAATCAGTCCCCGCGACACTTAACTCTCAATAATCTGGTGCCCAGTCAACAATCGTGACCCGTATTCTTCTTGTCGACGGTAACCCGGACGATCGGCAGTGGGTGCATGACCGGCTCAAGGCCGCCGGGCATGAGGTCGTTTGCGCCAGCGACGCCACCACCGCGGTAGAGCGCATTGAGAAGCGCTCTTTCGACATGGTGGTCACTGAGTGGATGCTGCGGGACATGTCCGGCCTGGAGCTTGCGCACTACGTCCGGAAGCATCCCAACGGTCGGCTGACCCGCGTAGTCATGCTCAGCGGCCGGCAGGAAGCGAGCGCCGTGGCCCAGGCTCTCGATAGCGGTGTCGATGACTATTTGACGAAGCCCGTCCGGGAGGAGGAGTTGCTGGCCCGGATCAACTCTGCCCTCCGTCGGCCGGCAGCGCCGTCGAGGGAGAATGTCCTGGAAGTGGGACCGCTGCGTCTGGACAAGCTCGGTCACAAGGTTACGGTCGGCGTTCGCGAGGTTGGCCTGGCACCCGTCGAATTCCGGTTGATGGCCTACTTCATGGAGAACCCGGGTCGAGTTCTCGCCCGCCGGCACCTGCTGGAGCAGGTCTGGCGGCGCCGGGGGGGTATCGGCGAGCGGACGGTGGATGTCCATGTGCGCAGGCTGCGGGCGGCCCTGGAGCCCCACGCCTGTGAGAATCTCCTCCAGACGGTCCGGGGCTTCGGGTACCGCTTCGGTTAAATGCCCCACTCGGGGCTTCCAGGTGTCACAATTCCCGCGCGGACCTGCTTCCCGTAATGCTTTTGTAACAAAAGCCTGTTGCAATAAGCTGCAACAGTATTGCAACGGAACACCATGAGCGCACGCAGAATCCTGGTTGTCGAAGACGAAGCGCCCATTCGGCAGATGATTGCCTTTAATCTGAGCCGCGCCGGCTTTGAGGTTGAAGAGGCCGAGGACTGCACCTCGGCCCGGCTTCGCATCGCCGACTCCCGGCCTGACCTGATGCTGGTGGACTGGATGCTGCCTGACTCCAGTGGCCTCGAACTCACCCGGACGCTGCGCCGGGAGGAAGCCAACCGCGAAATGCCCATCATCATGCTCACGGCCCGGGCCGAGGAGCGTGACAAACTGCTGGGCCTGGACGGCGGTGCCGACGACTACATCACCAAGCCGTTCTCTGCCCGGGAACTGCTTTCCCGGATCAATGCAGTCCTGCGGCGGGCCGCGCCTTCCGCTGATGAGCCCCTGGTGGCCGGGGAATTGCAACTGGACCCAGTGAGCCATCGGGTGTTTGTGGGCGAGCGGGAGATTCAGCTCGGCCCTACCGAGTATCGACTGCTGAAGTTCCTGATGGAGAATGCCAACCGGGTCTACAGTCGCACCCAGTTGCTCGACTTCGTCTGGGGCCAGAATGTGTACATCGAGGAGCGCACGGTCGACGTTCATGTCCGACGCCTCCGCAAGGTGCTCGAGGAATACAAGGTCGAGCAGTACATCCAGACGGTCAGGGGCGCGGGCTACCGCTTCTCCGCGCGCTGAGTAGATGCCCAAGGTCTGGATCTGGACCCTGATTCGCTACGGCGGCGCGCTCGCGGCCGGCGCCTTCATTGGTTTTCTCTACGGGCTCCCGGTGCTGGGAGCACTTGTGGTCGCCCTCGGTCTGCTGTTCTGGCAGATTTACAACCTTTATCGGCTTGAGCGCTGGCTGGCAACCGGCAAGATTGCAGATGTTCCCGACGGCGATGGCGTGTGGCCACCGGTCTTTGCCAAGATCCAGTTCATCAAGGGCAAAGTGAAGCGCCGGGGCAAGCGGTTTCGCAAGCTGGTCAAGGATCTCCGTGCGTCCACGGAGGCTTTTCCCGACGGCGGGGTCATCCTCAATACCAGTCACGAAATCGTCAACTACAACCAGGCGGCCCGGCTGCTGCTGGGCCTCAAGAATCGCAGCGATCGGGGTCAGCGCATCGAGAACTTATTGCGCTTTCCCGATTTTGTTGACTACCTGAACAACCCGGGGGACAGGGTTTCGGTTGATATTCCGTCACCTTCCGCTCCGGAAACCTGGCTGGCCTGCCGGCTGATTCCCTACGGGCCGGACCAGACGCTGCTGCTGATCCGGGATGTGAGCCAGCGCGTGAAGATCGAGCGCGTCCGGCGGGACTTCGTGGCCAACGCCTCCCACGAGCTACGGTCGCCCCTGACGGTGATCATGGGCTACCTGGAGGCGCTGGGTGACGACGAGCGGATTCCGGACAGCTGGCACCAGCCGATCCGGGTGATGCAGGATCAGTCTGTCCGCATGCGGCGCCTGGTGGAGGACCTGCTGCAGTTGTCCAAGCTGGAGTCCGGCCAGTCGGTCCCCAAGGACCGGGTCGTGGATATCGCCGCCATACTGGCCACCGCCCGGAAGGAAGCCTTCGCGCTGCCGGAGCATCCGGAGGCCATCGAGATCGAACTTAACAGCCCGGCCAACCTGCTCGGGGAGGAAACCGAGCTGCAGTCGGTCGTCTCCAATCTCGTGTCCAACGCCGTGCGTTACACCCCCGCCGACGGGGAGGTCACCATCCGCTGGACCGTGGACGCAGAAGGCGGGCACCTTGAGGTTCAGGACACAGGGATCGGGATCGCCGACGAAGACATCTCCCGGGTTACAGAGCGCTTCTACCGGGCCGATGGCGGCCGGGCCAGGCAGCGCGGTGGCACGGGCCTCGGCCTGGCGATCGTCAAGCACGCGCTCCGGCGCCACGACGCGGAGCTCGAGATTCGCAGTCGGCTGGGGGAGGGCAGTACCTTCGTGTGCCACTTTCCGCGGGATCGTCTGGCCCTATCCTGATAC
>CAMBYH010000026.1 GCA_945872065.1 Arsukibacterium tuosuense | reverse complement strand
TGGCGGCGGACGCATTCGCCCCGACGAGTAGAGCACCAAGGGCCAGCAGGGTTGAGAATTTCGTCGCCATGATGTTTCTTCTTCCTGTCCGAAATATGGACCTAAGTGCCGAGGTTACCTCAGTCTAGGGTGGCCCTGCAGCCAGACTTTGACATAAGAAGGGAGAATCCGGGCCCTAGGGCACCAGTGCCGACGGCCCCGGCGACTGACCAAAGCGGGCTTTCAGGATCGCGCCATCCTGCGAGTCGACCGACCCGTTCCCGTTCAGGTCCCGGTCCGGGAAGGCCGTCGAGCCAAAGGCGGCCTTGAACAGCGAGCCATCCTGAGAGTCCACCACGCCGTTGTTATTGAAGTCAGGATCGCAGCGGTTGCCGTAGCCGTCGCTGTTGGTATCCAGCTGGCTGAGGCCACCGCTGTCAGTAACGAGCGGGCCATTCGGCGCGGCGCGGCAGTTGTCCTGGCCGTCGTGGGCGCCATCGGCATCCGTATCGTTAAGCAGCTGCCAGGCCAGACCATAGTCCCACCTGAAGCCCGACTTGCGGGTCACGCGCAGGGCGAACTGGGCGTTGGCAGGCACTACGAACCAGAGGTTCTCAGTGTTCTCCAGCGTGCTCTGGGAACTGGCCATCACTGGCAAGCCACCGGCCGCCAGGTCGATCACGGCAAGATCGAGATCCCACAGTGTCGCCGTGGTGACGAAGTTCGAACGGGTCGGGCCCGGGGGGTCTGCTGTAGGACCGCTGATGTCCAGATTCCATGCCAGTGAGGCCGTCAACAGCCGGGGCGTGGCACTGATGGGCAGCGGGTAGGTTGCGACGCTATTGCTGCCATTCAAGCCACCGAAGGCCGGGTCGTAGTCGAAGCTGCTACTGGCAACGGTGGCGCCTGCGTTGCCGTCTTCCGTGCTGTTCTGTTCGCCACCCTTGATGATCCAGTAGCTGTTCCGAACGTTCAGCTGCCCCGCTCCGTAGCGGCGATCCAGGCCATTGCCGGTCCGATTGGCCACCGCCCCCCGGTAGAGCGCCAGGTTGGTCGGGTTCGGCGCGGAATTGTGCGTCACGCGATCGGCGCCGGCCATCAGTGCCGCCTTGATCACCTCGGAACGTTGCGCATTGCAGACGAGGACTCCGGCCCGGTTGGTCATGCCGGAAGACACCGGGTCCGTGAGCGGGCACGGATTGGCGCTACCTGTTTGCAGAAGCAATGCTGCCGCTGCCGAGACGTGGGGCGTGGCACTGCTGGTGGAGTTGATCGGGTCAACGATCTCGGGCCGGGCGCGCCCCGCGACGTAGGTACTGTCCAGCGCGGGGGTGCTGACGAGATGCAGGCTGTCGCTGCGACCCACCGCCAGGACGTTGTAGGCACTTGCGAGCAGGGGCGCGGTGCTGGCGGTAACCCCGTCACCATTGTTCAGCCCGACCAGGTGGAGTATCTCGTCGGTCTCCACGACCCAATCCACCCGCCGCAGGACGTAGGTTTCAAAGGGCACGGCGGTGCCGATCCAGCTGCTATTCGAGATGCGGCTCGTCGAGACATCCGGGGTCGGGTCCTCGAACGGCGCTGTGGTATCCGGCAGGACAGTTTGCAGAAAACCGGCGCCCAGCCAGTCGTTGGCCCCGTAGGCAGCGATGTTGGTGATCCCCGGCGCTATGGACGTGGTTAGGCCATAGAAGTCCCTACCCACTCCGGTGCCATGGGCGGAATACAACCCGGCGGGGGCATTGGACTCGTTGATGATGGTCTTGCCAGCGAACGCCGCGTCCTGAAAGTCAGGCATCCAGGCCGACTGGCCGTTGACCATCAGGGTCCCTTCCACCTGAGTGACCGCCACCCCGGTGCCGTCGGGCAATGCCGCACCGAGCTCCTGCTGCAACTGGGTGTAGCCGATGTCGCTGTTGTGGTCCGCCCGCACAGCAACGGAAGCGAGGGCCAGGCCCACCGCGATAAAGATCCTGTAACGCAAGTCAGCAACTCCCCACGAGAACGACAGTCATGGCCTATTCAGTATGCGGGGATTCTCCCCGATCTACATGACGCACGCATGAAGCAGAGTAGGCCGATTCGAGGGACCACCGGGTCCGACTTATCCTATGGGGACCATTGTCGGGGCACCTGAACCGGGCCGTCTGGGCAAATCAGGTCAGAAAACTCGCCCAAGGCCTCACGGGCAGGAAGTTGGTATGGCGGAGGGGGAGGGATTCGAACCCCCGTAAGGCGTTAGCCTTCCACTGATTTCGAGTCAGGGCCGTTCAGCCACTCCGGCACCCCTCCGACGGGATCATTATAGAGAGTCACGCCGGACGGCGCCCGTCGGGCGCCTCCGCCAGCTGCTCGCGAAGAATGGCAAGGAAGGCGCCGGGGCTGGTCAGCACGGTCTGGACCTCGGCCTCGCCGGTTGCCGAGCAGCCACTCACCACCCCGCCCGTCTGGTCCGGACTTTCGGACTGCTTCTCCTGGCGATAGAAGCGGAACCAGGCCTCGAGGGTGAGACCACCGCCCCGGGGGGCCATGTAGTCCCGATAGGCCCTGTAACGGGTCGCGACCATCTGCACCTCGGCGGGAGCTATACCCGCCGCCCGGCAGCGGGTGCGCCAGCCGTCAGCGGGGGGCTTGACAGTATCGGCAAGAGAGGATTGCAAGTCTTTGTTTATATTGAGTTCAGACATAAGTCGATGTCCCCGAAGAGAGACCCGGCGTCTGGAGTCGCCGGAAAGCCTCATGGTACGGTGCAGGCCGTCGAAGGGCCATGAGGTTGGGCGTCACGCCCACAGCCACTGACCTATGAGACACGTGCTCATCATTCTTCTGGCCGCCCTGCTCTCCACCTGCGGGGTCCGGCCAACCCTCCTGGAGGAAGTCCGGGCGCTGGGTGAACTGCGGGTTGTCACCCGCAACAGCCCCATCACGTATTTCATTGGCCAGGCCGGACCCGAGGGCCCGGATTACGAACTGGTCCGGGGCTTCGCCGAGCACCTCGGGGTCAAGCTGAAGATCGTGCAGGTCGACCGCTTCGGGGACCTGCTGGCCGAAGTCGAAGCGGGCCGGGCCCACCTCGCCGCCGCCGGACTCACCGTGACTGCCGAGCGCTCCAAGCGGGTGGACTTCGGCCCCCCCTACCAGCAGGTCAACCAGAACCTGGTTTATCACCGCGGGCGGACCCCGCCCCGCTCCGCCGCCGATCTCCCGGGCAAGCGCCTGGAGGTGGTGGCGAATTCCAGCTACGTGGAGACCCTGACGGCAGCCTGGGGCCAGGTGCCGGAGCTGGTGTGGACCGAAGACCCGGCCGCCGACGCGGGCGAACTGCTGGAGCGCGTGGCCGAGGGTAAAGTGGATTACACCCTGGTCGATTCGAACCTGTTCGCCATCTTCCAGCGCTTTCACCCGGAGCTGCGCATCGCCTTCAACATGACTGAAGGTGACGCGCTGGCCTGGGCTTTCCAGAAGCGTGGCGATCGCAGCCTCATCGACGAAGCGGCAGCCTACCTGGCGGAGATCCGTGCCTCGGGCCAGCTGGCTCAGGTCATGGACCGCTACTACGGTCACAAGAAGACCTTCGATTACGCGGGCACGCGCAAATTCATGCGGGACTACGAGCAGTTGCTGCCCCGCTACCGGCAGGCGTTTGCAGCGGCCGGCAAGCAGGCGGACCTGGACTGGCGGCTGATTGCCGCTGTCGGCTACCAGGAGAGCCACTGGGATCCGACCGCCGTTTCCCCGAAGGGTGCCCAGGGCATCATGATGCTCACGCCGGATACCGCCGATCTGATGAGCGTCGAGGACCCCATGGACGCCGAACAGAGCATTGCCGGCGGCTCGAAGTATCTCTGGCGAATGAAACGGCGGATCGCAAAGCTGTCGCCGGACATTCCGGACCAGGACCTCACGTGGCTGGCCCTGGCCGGCTACAACATGGGCCTGGGACACCTGCTGGACGCCCGGGACGTGACGCGGGAACTGGGCGGCAATCCGGACCGGTGGGTCGACGTGAAGGAAGCGCTGCCGC
The DNA here is from genome assembly GCA_945872065.1 of Arsukibacterium tuosuense. GTDB lineage: Bacteria > Pseudomonadota > Gammaproteobacteria > Steroidobacterales > SHZI01. The sequence goes on along the minus strand of CAMBYH010000026.1, from coordinate 26,152 downwards.
TGCTAATGGAACGCCGCTGGTATTCCCAGGCCCGCTGGGGCTACGCAAGGGGCCGGGAAACCCGGGCCTACGTGCGCAATATCCGCAATTACTACGACATCCTCGTGTGGCTGGAGGACGGTCCGGAGGACCTTGAGGTTACCCCGGCCGTAACGGCCGACAACAACTGTAGGAGCGGCTTCAGCCGCGATCCGGATGCATGTCGGGAGACGGATCGCGGCTGAAGCCGCTCCTACTCCCGTTTCTGCGGCGCCGGCTCAATCACCAGCAATTCCACGCCCTCGTCCACCTGCTCGCCCAACCGCACGTTGAGGCGGCTGACCACGCCGTCAACGGGAGCAGCAATCAAGTGCTCAGGAGCGGCGGGCGCGAAAGAAAGACTGGAGCAGATCCCGGCACTCATCGGCCAGGACGCCGCCCGTGACCTCGACCCGGTGGTTGGCCGCAGGTCCGCCGAGGACGTCGATGACTGTGCCGGCTGCCCCAGCCCGCAGGTCCGGGGTGCCATAGACGACGCGGCCCACGCGCGCGTGAATCATGGCCCCTGCGCACATCGGGCAGGGCTCCATCGTCACGTAAAGCGTGGACCCGCCAAGGCGATAGTTGCCGAGGTGCCGGGCGCCCGCCCGCAGCGCCTCGATTTCCGCATGGGAGGTGGGGTCGGAACTGCCGATGGGGCGGTTCCACCCCTCCCCGATCACAGCGCCGTCCAGCACCAGGACAGCGCCCACCGGGACCTCACCCGCGGCTTCGGCCTGGCGCGCCAGGTCCAGGGCCCGGCGCATGTAAGTGGAGTCCTCCGCGGTGACACGGTATCCGCTTGACTCACTACCAGGCTGCATTCCGACTCCAGGTCAGGCCCGTTATCCCTGAGCCATGTTACAAGGTTGCCCGTGAATCCATCTGACCCGCCAGAGCCCTCACCAGAGCCCGAGCCCGCCCAGGAACCGGTTGAGGTGCCCTACACCGAGCTGTCCCCGGAGGCACTGCGCGGCGTCATCGAGTCCTATGTACTCCGCGAGGGGACGGACTATGGCGAACGGGAGATCACCCTGGAGCAGAAGGTGGCTCAGGTGCTGTCGCATCTGGCCCAGGGGAAGGCACGGGTGATGTTCGATCCGGAAAGCGAGACCGTCACCATCATTGAGACTGTCCGCCCGCACAGGCGCTTCTGACATGCGTCTCCTTCCCCACCCGACGACGCCAGCGGGCCCGGTAGTCACACTCGACGTGACTGCGACACGACAACCTGGCAATGCCCTGCACCTCTGCTACCGGCTCGACGCTGATCTGACGCAACTTCGGGTGCCGGCAAGCAGGGCACCGGCCCGGGCAGATAACCTGTGGCAGCGCACGTGTTTCGAAGTGTTCATTGCGACACCCGGAGCCGGCGGCTACGCGGAACTGAACTTCTCGCCCTCTGGTGAGTGGGCGGCCTACGCATTCACCAGCCGGCGGGTCGGCATGCACCCTGCTCCGCTGAGAAGCACTCCCCGGGCTGCGTGGCACCGGACTGAACGGGGGCTCGAGCTCCAGGTCGAGATGCATCTCGACGGCCTGCTGCCAGCACCCGGGGACACGAACCTGCAACTCGCTGTCGCGGCCGTCGTTGAAGAAGAATCAGGCACAATCAGTTACTGGGCGCTCCGGCACCCCGGGGAGCAGCCGGACTTTCACCATCCCGACGGGTTCGTGCTGGAGCTGCCAGGTAACGATCCGGCAGACACGAGAGGCGCGCAGGACGCATGAATTTCGGCATTGACGGACTCCTCGCCGACGCGAGGCTGCGCCGGGAACTCGTTGGCCGGCGAGTGGCGTTGCTGGCTCACCCCGCCTCGGTGACCAGGGATCTCACCCACTCGCTGGACGCACTGATGGCCATCGGCGACCTCCGGATCACGGCGGCGTTCGGCCCGCAGCACGGACTGCGGGGCGAGAAGCAGGACAACATGATCGAGTCGCCGGATTTCGTCGACCCGGTGCACGGTATCCCCGTCTTCAGCCTCTACGGTGACGTGCGCCGGCCCACCCAGGCGATGCTGGACACCTTTGATGTGTTGCTGGTGGACCTGCAGGATCTTGGCTGCCGCATCTACACCTTCATCACCACACTGCGCTACGTGCTGGAAGACGCCGCCCGCTGTGGCAAGTCGGTCTGGGTCCTGGACCGCCCCAACCCGGCGGGCCGCCCCGTCGAAGGCCTGACACTGCGCCCGGGCTGGGAGAGTTTCGTCGGTGCGGGCGCACTACCCATGCGTCACGGGCTGACGATGGGTGAACTCGGCGCCTGGTTTGTGCAGACCCTCCGGCTGGACGTCGACTACCGGATCATCCCCCTGGAGGGCTGGCGCCCGGAGGCAGGGCCGGGCTTCGGCTGGCCGCTGCAGGAGCGCAGCTGGGTCAATCCCAGTCCGAACGCGTCGAACCTCAGCATGGCCCGAGCCTACGCGGGCACCGTGATGCTGGAGGGCACGACCCTCTCCGAGGGCCGGGGAACGACGCGGGCCCTCGAGATTTTCGGGGCCCCGGATCTCAACGCGAGCGCCCTGCTCACCCGGATGGAGCAGCTCGCGCCGAACTGGCTCACGGGCTGTCGGCTCCGCACCTGCTGGTTCGAGCCGACCAGTCACAAGCACGTGGGGCAGCTCTGCGCGGGAATCCAGATCCACGTAGATGACGGAGCCTACGACCACAACCGCTTCCGGCCCTGGAGGCTGCAGGCCCTGGCGTTCAAGGCGCTGCGCCAGCTGCAGGGAGACTATCCGCTGTGGCGGGACTTTCCTTATGAGTACGAGCGCAACCGTCTGGCCATCGACGTGATCAACGGCGGGGAGCAACTCCGTCACTGGGTGGACGACCCGAAGGCCACGCCCGGGGACCTGGACGCAGTGGCCCGGCGGGATGAGGCCGCGTGGGCGGAGACCCGGCGGGAATATCTGCTGTACTGACGTTGACGCTTACTCCCACGGACATAGCGTCATGCGGATGACCCTCCCCGCCGGACCTCGCTGACCTGGCGCGCAATCTGGCCGATGTGGCGGCCATCGGTGCCACAGCATCCGCCCCACACGTTGATGTGGGGAAACCTGCGGGCCAGCGCGCCCATCTGGGCTCCCAGTTCAGCCGGGTCCCCATCTTCAAGATGACCAAGCTTGCACAGGTCCAGCGCCTCCCTGGCCACTGCGTTCGGCAGGAAGCCGCCAAGGCGGTCAGTCCATTCCCCGGGTGCGAGACCGGGTTCGAATTCGGTCGGGTGGGTGCAGTTGATCATGTAGTATTCCGGCGCGTTGCCGGTGGCCGAATCGACCCGGGTGATCGCCTCTTCCAGCGTCTCGCCCCCGCTGAGCCGCCCTCCCCGCGCGACGAAAAACGAGATGACAACAGGCATGTCCGCCGACTTTGCGGCGCGGGCCACACCGACCGCTTCATCCACACTCGAGAAGGTCATGGCCGTGACCTGATCGACCCCGGCATCACGAAACGTCAACATCTGCTGGGAATGGTAGTCCTCGGCCTCCGCTGCGTCGGGCGCGCGGCCGATGTTGTAGGCATCGCCCCGTGGGCCGATCACGCCGCCAACCAGCATCGGCGTATCGGGACTGGAATACTCCCGGGCAAAGTCCCGGTAGAACTCGATGCCACGAACGTTGATCTCCCGAAGGGCCTCGGGGGAAAACCCGGTTAGTTCACCCCAGTCACGGCTTGCGCGGTAGTGCAGGCCCTCGTTGATCACGCCAAACCCGTTTTCGACGGCGGCCTCCACGACCTTGCGGTGATAGTCCCTGAGGCAGGACAGTCCCCGTGCGTCGTTCAGTAGTTCGAAGCCGCAGAAGTGCCGCAGCTTGAAACCGTCGACATACTGCATCCAGGTCTCGAAACCCCCGGCGGTTGTCATGAGCTTGCCGGCAAGCTGCGGGAGTACTTTTTGAGACGCCATCACAATCTCCATGTCAGGCTGCTGCGGGGATTGGAACCTCAAAAACGGTATCGGCTGAGGGGCCTGAGTGTGCCGCCGCGGCGGGCTGAACCCGGACCTCAGTCAGGTGTTCAGGCTGGCAGGAACTCAGCCCGGCGCCCACACGCTGCACCAGCCGTTGGCATTGACCAGCCGGGCCGGGAACGTCGGACAGGGACGCCAGGTCTCGCCGGCCTTGCCCCGCACATGGATACAGTTAGCGCAGCGCTGGGTCGGCTCGTGGCGGGCCGCCAGCGGATTGCCGGCCGGCACCTTCGTCGTGTCTGGCACATAGAGCAGGCTGCGGGCAACCGGATCTTCGGCGCGCAGCCGCTGCTCCCCGGTATCCCCGGTCGTGGCGCAGCCCGCCAGGGCCACGGGGGCAATGAGGGCGGCCCGCAGCAGCTGCCGGCGGTTCAGGCCTGTTTCCGTGGTCATGGCTTGGCCTCCTGCTCCAGCAACTGCACCACCTGGTTTGCCAGCAGCTTGCCCATACGGGGGTCGGTATTCGGCGGCCGCCACAATTCCCAGGTGCCCCGGAACTGGCCCTGCACCGGGCGGTCTTCGCTGGGTGCTCCCCGCGACGGGTCGTAGCCCAGGTGCCCGTAGGCGGGTATGTCGAAGCCCAGCGAAGGATCCGTGTCCTGCCGGGCCACGTTGATCGGTGTCTGTCGCGGCGGCGGGTAGGAGCGGCTATCGCCGCAGCCGCCGAGTGTCAGGCAGCAGGGGCCCTTGGCGTCGGCGGCGCCGTCCTCCACCCGGCACTGGGTTTCGATCCACACGCCCCAGTAGTCGGCAAAGGGATGCCCCACCTCCGGGTAGGTCCCGAAATCCAGGGAGCCGGCCCGCAGCCAGGTCTTCCAGCCGATTTCCTTAGCGATCTGGTTCGGCAGTTCCACGAGATTCAGCACGCTGTCCGTCACGATCTGGGTGAAGGCGATCACGATGTGCCCCACCTCCCGCTGGCGCAGCTGGTCCAGAGCATCCCAGTAAAGGTAGCCGTGGTCGCCGCCGGGAAACTCCCGGTCGCTCTCGTACAGCCAGGCCTCGCCCAGACTCTCGCCGCGCATCTCCCGGGAGCGTTCCAGGTTGCCGCCCGGACGCCGGACCTGGATGGCGGGGTTCTCCACCCGCCGGCCCATCCAGCTGCCCACCACGTTCTCCGCCTTCAGTTGCGGGTAGCGGCGCAGCAGTTCGGCCTTCACCAGGTCGTCCATCAGCACCGTGTCGTTCACCTTGGGGTCGAAGGCCTGGTTGCCATCCCGGATCGAGTGATTGACGATCAGCACCGCCGTGTCGGCCATCTTCACCTTCGGATTGAAGCTGGCGACGATGCCGTCAACCATGCTGTTGATGAGCAGCGGATCCTCGATGAGCGGGTTGGGGCGCCCTGCCAGCGGGGGCTCCGGGTCCACCCGGGCCTCGCCCAGGGAGCGGGTCCAGCTGGGCGGGTCGGTGGGATAGCTCTCCCGCATCAGGTCCGTCGGGTCGTTGACCCAGCGCACCTGCACGGCCGTGTTGTTGCGGCGGTTCCAGTCGTCGACCATCCGCCGGGTCATGGTCACCACGTCGAAGGTTTTCCAGAAGCGCACGCCGGAGGTGGTGAGGTCCACCATGATCAGTTCCCCGGCGCCCCGCTTCAGCAGCCGTTCCCCCGGACCATCCACGTTGTAGCGCTCGGGGCTGCAGTGAGCCCAGGGTCCCTCGTCCTTCGCACTGCCGCAGTAAGTCAGTGCGCTGCCGCCGGGCACCTGGGGACCGTAGACGTAGCGGGGCCAGGGCAGCCGGTGGATGTAGGTCTGGGAGCCCAGCCAGTGGGTAATGTCGGTGACAAACTCCACGCCCAACTCCCGGCCCCGGGCCTCGAGTTCCCGGGTCATCGCCTCGAACTGCCGGTCGCTGATGTCCGGTGCCGGATCTGCGCCGCCGATGCGGCCGTTCTGGAACTCGTACTTCTTGTACTGGGTGGCCGCGTTGCCGTAGGCCTGGCTGTCATCGGCCTGGACCACGCCCGGCCAGGCCTTCGGGTTCCAGATCACACCCTTGAAGACCATATTGTTGGGGTCGTACTGAAAGAACTGCAGCGAGTTGTCGAAGGTGTTGCCGAGATCGTTCTCCTCCGAGCCGCCGTGGACCACGAACAGCACCCCCACCTTGCGGGGCTTCTCTGCCGCCTGCACGGACAGGGTCCCGAAAGCCCCAACCAGCGCGCCAAATACGACGCCGGCCCATGTACTGCCTGTCCTCATCGTTGGTCCCCCATAGTCAGCCGTCCTGATCTGCCCATGCCCAGTATCGAGCATTCTATCCCCGACGGGTATGCGCGGCGCGCGGATCGCTCGATTCGCGGCGGTCGGAGCTCCAACAGGCGCCCTACTCCCACTCGATTGTTTCCGAGGCGCAGTAACCCGCATGGCTGTTGGGTTTCTTGAGGCCTGTGGCCCACAAAACCCAAGCAGCGGCAGTGCCATGACGCCCATGAGCGACAAGTAGATTATGGCCTTGATGATGCTTTCAGATCGCAGCAGCAACCCGCCAGCCAGGGCATGGCAGGGGCACTCTAGGCTGTCGCACCGCTTGGTGGCCTGAATTGGGTTTCTACAAAACCCTTGAGCTTTTCAACACGTTCCAGCCACGCGACGATATTCGGGTGACCTGAGTAATCCACGTTGCGCCCCAGTCGGGCGATGGCGTAAGGAACAATCGCGAAATCCACGACGCCAAGGTCGCCACGGACAAAGTCGCGGCCTTCCAGCTGTGCATTGAGCATGTCGAGGTGCGGCCTGAACTCCCTGGCCGCTTTCTCCGCATCATCCTTGTGCGCGAGAATTGCGTGGGTAAAATGAAAGCTCTGCCAATGCAGCCACCTGTCGACATCGGCGCGACCCCTGGGGTCTGTGGGCATCGCATTGGCTGGTTGAAACATCGCGGCGATGTAGGTGAGGATTGCATTGGATTCCCATAGGCAGAAATCGCCGTCTACGAGCGCCGGCGCCTTCCCCAGAGGATTTATCTTTCGGTAGGCCTCGGTCTGATTCTCCTTGTCCTTGAAATTCATGGCGTGAATTTCCACGTCAAGATCGTAGTGCCTGATAAAGGCTTCCACCTTACGGTTGTTGGGTGTCATCGAAAAAGAATACAACTTCATGAGCTTATCCCGTGTTAAGTGACGTGAAGGCGCCTTCCAGTTCCCGCGCCCGCAGGCAGCTACCGGCCGGCTGCGCCTCTCATCCTCGTGACCCAGGCGAACGGCACGGAGCCCCGACATTATCAGCCACGGTGTCCGTCTTCACCAGTTGCCTGAAGGGCCAGGCCATTGGTCCACAGTATGTTCCCGGGATAAACGTGTCCATCAGCCCCACCTCGCCCGCTTGCGGTGGGGTGCTGGAGTAATCCCCCCGGACACTAGTGCGACGTCCCCCCGCTTTTGAGTAGCACGAGGCATTAGAGTCTAACCCCGGTTGAGGAGGTTGGACGTGAAGAAGCGGTTTACGGCAGAGCAGATCATCGGGTTGCTGCGGGAAGCGGCTAAGGGTATGGCGGTGAAGGAGCTGGGCCGCAAGCACGGGTTCTCGGCGGCCAGCTATTACCTCTGGCGTGGCAAGTTCGGTGGGATGGACGTGTCGGACGCGAAGCGCCTGTCGGAGCGTCGCGGACTGCGCGTGGTGCGCCTGAGTGCCAGTGCCCTGCGTTATGAACCGCGCCCGGATCGCAACCCTGTGCTGCGCGAGCGGATCGTGCCCCTGGCGCAGCGGGGCCAACCCCTGATACGGATCCGTTCCGACAACGGCCCGGAGTTCACTGGCAAGGCGATGCTGCCCTGGGCGTATCGCCAGGGCATTGCCTTAAAGCTCATTGAACCAGGACGCCTACGTGGAATCGTTCAACGGCCGGCTGCGGGATGAATGTCTGAATGAACACTGGTTCACCAGCCTGCCGCACGCTCAAGCGGTGATCGACACTTGGCGACGGGAGGATAACGAGGAAAAACCGAAGACATCACTCGGCGGGCTCACGCCCGCTGGCTCCGCAAAACAGCTGGCCATCAAGGCCGTTACAAAGGCCGTTACAATGGGGGCCGACTCTAAAGTTCTGGGCTACTGCAGCGGGGGGGGCGTCGCCCCTACCAAATTGCTTGGCATTCTGTATTCCGCAAGACTATTGGAGGTAGGTAATGAAATTCAGTCACTTATTTTTAATTGCTGTTGTTGCTTTTGTTTTTACTATTGGAATGACTGTAACGCAATCGCTGGCACTGACACCTGTCGATGGCGCTGTCCCATATGAAGATATTGAGGCTACAATCTTAATAGCGGAATTGCCAAAAACCATCTTGGGACAAGATTTTAAATATCCAGCAGGGCAACCTCTTATCAAAGCCTTTCTGATTGATATACCAGCTGGTAAAACAACCGCTTTACACAAACACGCTGTTCCATTATTTGTTTATGTGGTCTCTGGAGAGCTGGAAGTCGATTATGGCAGTAAGGGTAAGAAAACTTTTAAATCGGGCAGCTCGTTTGTAGAAGCGATTGAGTGGTGCCATTTTGGCAAGGCTTCAGGAACGTTACCGGTAAAGATTATTGGCGTTTATCTGGGTCAAGAAAACCCTGATCAAATTAAACCCGAGCCCTGCACTAAACCCAATTAATATTTTTATTACCTTGCTTCTATTAGGAAAGATATGAATTTCAAAACGTTTCAGTTCACAGCATTTTTTCGTCTTTTTGTCGGCAGCCTTTTTCTATCGTTCACGGGTTTAGTTTGCGCTCAAACTGTCATTACAGTAACTCATCCTGAGGTTTCCCCTCCAACTCTGCTAGACCATGAGGCAAAAGGTCAATCTGTTGGTGATATTCGTTTATGGCATTTCAAAGCAAAAGCCAGCAATAGTACTGAAGTCATGACTGATTGGATTTTGACAACGACCAGCGTGAGTGAAGAGCCGGGTGGTATGGAATCTAGAATTACCAGCGCAGTTTTTTCATTCGGCTCAGGTTCAAAAGACCAAATCATTATTCAGGGTGTTGCTTCATACCCTGGTCTTAATGCCACCCTGGTTGAGTCATCTCCAACTGCCCGAGCGATTACCGGTGGGACAGGTAAGTTTGCTGGTGTTGGTGGTTGGGTAGAAACTACGCATCTTACTGATGGCTCATGGCAACACGTACTTCGTATTGAGTAATAGTGCGAATGGCTTTAAAGGATTCGGCAGCAGGGCGACTTCCACCCACCTGGGGATAGGCGATTCAAAGTACCTCTTGAACGATTTGAGGCCCGCGATATCGACCTCTGGGGACACTGCGCGTTCGTCGAACTGAACTGGGAGCGTCGGCCAATACTTTTGCCGAGGGCAGCCGACCTGCTTGGCCTGGAAGAATCCCGCGATAGTCCCCGATAGCCCCTGAACGCTATCGAATCATTCCCACTCGATGGTGGCCGGCGGTTTCCCTGAAATGTCATAGACGACGCGGGAGATGCCGGCCGTCTCGTTGATGATCCGCCGCGAGACGAGATCGAGAAAGTCGTAGGGCAGATGAGCCCAGCGGGCCGTCATGAAGTCGATGGTCTCCACGGCGCGCAAAGCTATCACCCAGTCGTAGCGCCGCCCGTCGCCCATCACGCCCACGGAGCGCACTGGCAGGAACACCGCGAAGGCCTGGCTGACCTTGTCGTAGAGGTCCGCGCGGCGTAACTCCTCCATGTAAATGTGATCGGCCTTGCGCAGCAGGTCGGCGTACTCCTGCTTCACCTCACCCAGGATGCGAACACCCAAGCCAGGACCGGGAAAGGGATGGCGGTAGACCATCTCGCGGGGCAGGCCGAGCTCGACGCCCACGCGGCGGACCTCGTCCTTGAACAACTCGCGGATCGGCTCGACGAGCTTCAGCTTCATGTTCGCAGGCAGGCCGCCCACGTTGTGGTGGGACTTGATCACGTGAGCCTTGCCGGTTTTGCTGCCGGCGGACTCGATCACGTCCGGATAGATCGTGCCCTGGGCCAGCCACTTCACGTCCTTGAGCTTCCCGGCCTCCTCGTCGAAGACTTCGACGAATAGACGGCCGATGATCTTGCGCTTGGCTTCCGGGTCGGCGACGCCTGCCAGGGCCTTCAGAAAGCGCTCCGCCGCGTTTACCCGGATCACGGTCACGCCCAGGTGCGCAGCGAACACGTCCATGACCTGGTCGCCTTCGTGGAGCCGTAGCAGACCAGTATCCACGAACACGCAAATCAGCTGCTCGCCCAGCGCCTCGTGCAACAGCGCCGCCACCACGGAGGAATCGACGCCACCGGACAGGCCCAGGAGCACTTTGTCCCGGCCCACCTGGGCGCGAACGGCGGCGATTTCCCGGGCAATGATGTTGCCGGAGCGCCAGGTGTCGGGACAGCCGCAGATATCGCGCACGAAGCGCTCGAGGATCCGCTGGCCCTGCCCGGTGTGGGTCACTTCCGGGTGGAACTGCAGCCCGTAGAAGCGGCGGGACTCGTCTGCCATGCCGGCCAGTGGCGCGTTGGCGGAGCTCGCAATGGGTTTGAAGCCAGGTGGCAGGCGCCGCACCCGGTCGCCGTGGCTCATCCAGACGCTCGTCTCGTCTGTCACGACGCCATCCAGCAGCGCGTTGCCGGCAGCGGCCTTCACCGTGGCGTGGCCGAATTCCCGGTGGGCCGAGGACTCCACCTCGCCGCCCAGCTGGGCCGCCATGGACTGCATGCCGTAGCAGATGCCGAGCACTGGCACGGCAAGCTCGAAGACGAGCCCGGGAATCGTCGGTGTGACGTCGCTGAAGGTGGCGCCGGAAAGCACCGACTCGGGCCCGCCGGAGAGAATTACTCCGGCCGGGCCAAAGGCGCGGAGGTCGGCCGGCGCCGCATCCCAGGGAAGAATCTCGCTGTACACACCGGCCTCGCGCACCCGGCGGGCAATCAGCTGGGTGTACTGGGACCCGAAGTCGAGAATCAGGATGCGCCGGGCGGCGGCGTCCGCAGTCACGTCTCCGTCCGGTAGTTGGGCGGTTCCTTGGTCATGGTCACGTCGTGCACGTGGCTCTCGCGAATGCCAGCGCCGGTGATGCGGACAAAGTCCGGCTTGGTGCGCATTTCGTCGATGCTGCCGCACCCGGTGTAGCCCATCGCGGCGCGGAGGCCGCCAACCAGCTGAGTAACGATCGTGGTCAGGCTGCCCTTGTAGGGCACCCGCCCCTCGATGCCTTCCGGCACGAGCTTCTCGATTTCCGAGGAGGAATCCTGAAAGTAGCGGTCCGAGGAGCCGTGGCGCTGGGCCATCGCTCCCAGGGACCCCATGCCCCGGTAGGACTTGTAGGAGCGGCCCTGGTAGAGCTCGACTTCGCCAGGGGCCTCTTCCGTGCCGGCGAACAGGCCGCCGATCATCGTGCAGTGGGCGCCTGCGGCGATGGCCTTGGCAAAGTCACCGGAGTAACGGATGCCACCGTCGGCAATCAGCGGCACGCCGGTGCCCTCGAGGGCCGCGGCCACGTCGGCCACTGCCGTGATCTGCGGCACGCCGACGCCCGCCACGATCCGGGTGGTGCAGATTGAACCCGGACCGATGCCGACCTTGACGCCGTCTGCGCCCGCCGCGACCAGCGCCCGGGCACCCTCCGGCGTGACGATGTTGCCACCCACCACCTGGAGCTTCGGGTAGTCCTTCTTGATGGCGCTGATCCGGTCAAGGACGCCCTTGGAGTGACCGTGGGCGGTGTCGACGATGAGCAGGTCCACGCCGGCATCAACGAGCGCCTTCACCCGCTCGGCCGTATCGCCGCCCGTACCCACAGCAGCCCCGACGCGCAGGGCGCCCCGGGCGTCCTTGCAGGCGTAGGGGTAATCCTTGGCTTTCTGGAAATCCTTGGCGGTGATCATGCCCCGCAACTGGAAGTTCTCCGCTACCACCAGCACCTTTTCGATGCGGTGCTTGTGCAGGAGCGCGAGGACCTCCTTCTTGTCGGCCCCCTCCCGGACCGTGACCAGGCGGCTCTCCGGGGTCATCACCGAGGAGACCGGCGCATCGAGGCGCGTCTCGAAGCGCAGGTCCCGGTTTGTCACGATGCCGACGGTGCGACCTTTGTCCACCACGGGCACGCCGGAAATATTGTGGGCGTGGGTAATGGCCAGCACTTCGCGGATGGTCTGGTCCGGGCGGACCGTAATGGGATCGTTGACGATGCCGCTCTCGTACTTCTTGACCTGGGCCACCTGACGGGCCTGGTCGGCCGGACTCATGTTCTTGTGGATGATGCCCATGCCGCCCTCCTGAGCGAGGGCAATGGCCAGGCGAGCCTCGGTGACTGTGTCCATGGCAGCGGACAGGATCGGGATGTTCAGCGTGATGTCACGGGACACCCGGGTCTGCAGGCTGACTTCCCGGGGCAGGATCTCCGAGTAGGCCGGCTTGAGGAGGACGTCGTCGAAGGTCAGGGCGTCATGGGTAATCCGCATAAGCCATTCTACGCAGGGCATCCGGGCACGTAAACTGCGGTCATGGTGGATGCCCCCGGCAAGAAGGTACTGTCCGTTTCCCAGCTGAACCGGATGACCCGGCAGCTGCTGGAGCAGGACCTGCCCCTCCTCTGGGTCGAGGGCGAGATCTCCAACCTGGCCCGGCCGGCCTCCGGGCACCTGTATTTCTCCCTGAAAGACGACAAGGCCCAGATCCGCTGCGCGCTGTTTCGCAGCCGGGGCCGCAATACCGAGGTCGCCGCCGCCAATGGCCAGCAGGTGCTGGTCCGCGGTCGGGTGAGCATTTACGAGCCCCGGGGCGACTATCAGCTCATCGTGGACCACCTGGAGCCCGCGGGCGAAGGGCTGCTGCGCCGCCGCCTGGAGGAACTGAAGCGCAAGCTCGCTGCCGAGGGACTGTTCGACGAAGCCCGCAAGCAGGACCTGCCTCCCCTGCCCCGGCAGATCGGCGTCATCACGTCCCCCAGCGGGGCGGCCATCCGGGACGTCCTCCACATCCTGCGCCGGCGTTTCCCGGCCATTCCCGTGGTGATTTATCCCGTGCAGGTCCAGGGCGAGCAGGCAAAGTTCGACATCGTCCGGGCGCTGGAAACCGCCGCTGCCCGGGCCGAGTGCGACGTGCTCATCCTGGCCCGGGGTGGCGGCTCCCTGGAGGACCTGTGGGCCTTCAACGAGGAGATCGTGGCCCGCGCGATGGCGGCCTGCCCCATTCCGCTGGTGGCCGGCATCGGCCACGAAGTCGATTTCACCATCGCTGACCTGGTGGCTGACGTGCGGGCACCGACACCCTCCGGGGCCGCGGAACTCGTGGTTCCCGACGGCACGGACTGGCTACGCAGGGTCGAGGTACTGGAACGGCGCCTGGCGCTGGCGGCCCGGCGGGTCCTGAATGATGCGCGACTCGCGCTGCGTGCAGCGGCTGCCCGGCTGGCGCGCTGCCACCCGGGCTTCATGCTCCGGCAAAACGCCCAGAGGCTGGACGAACTGCGGGGGAAGCTCACCGTAGCCCTGCGCAACCGGCTGACGCTGGATCGCCTGCGGGTACACAACGCACTGGCCCGCCTGCGGAGTGCTTCGCCAGCCGCGCGGGTGCGAGCGACCGCAGACCGGATTGCCAGTTCCCGGCTAAGGCTCGCCTCTGCGCTGCGCGCCAGGCTGACGGTTCCCAGCACCCAGCTCGCCGTCCTCAGCGGCCGACTGCACACCGTCAGCCCGCTCCGTACCCTGGAGCGCGGCTACGCCATTGTCCTGGACGCGACCGGCAACGTGATGCGCAGTTCAGCGCAAGTGAAGCCGGGAGATGCCATCACCGCACGAGTGGCCGACGGCGTTATCAAGGCAACGGTGACGTAGGAGCGCCGAAGAACGACGCCAGCACCGGCCGGAACCGGTCCATATCCACGAGAAAGGAATCGTGCCCCTGGATGGACGGCAACTCCACGAGGTGCACCTCCCGGCCCCGCGCATCGAGCCCCGAGGCCAGCTCCCGTTGCTGGGCAAGGGGGAACAGAATATCGGTCTCCACACCTACGACCAGAACGCGCTCCGCGCGGACTTTGGCCAGGCCGGCGGTGACCGACCCGCCGTGCTCCGCCACGTCAAAGAGATCGCTGGCGCGGGAGAGGTACAGGTAGCAGTTCGCATCGAACTGGCCGGTGAACTTCTGGGCATGCGCCTCCAGATAGGCCTCCACCTCGAAATCCTGGGCAAACGCGTTACCCGTCTGCCGTTCGCCTTCCACACGTTCCCGCCCGAAGCGCTGATCCCATTCGCGGGCAGAACGATAGGTCACCATGCCCAGCTTGCGCGCGAGCCGCATGCCGGTGATCGGTCCGGGGCCAGCGCCGTAATTGCCCCCATCCCAGGCCGGGTCGCGGCGAATCATCTCCCGCTGGAGTGAGCGCACCGCGATGGAAAACGGCAGGGACCGGGCGGCCGTCGAGAGCAAGACCAGGTTCCGGGAGATGCCCGGGTGCTGGATGGCGCACGCGAGCGTAGTCATGCCGCCCATGGACGGCCCGACGATCGTGTGGAGGCGATCGATGCCGAAGTGCTCCAGCACCGCCTTGCCCGCGTTGGCTACGTCCTCGAGGCTGAGCACCGGAAAGGAGGTGCCGTAAGCCTTACCGGTAGCCGGGTCCCGGGACGCCGGGCCCGTGGACCCGAAACAGCTGCCCAGGGAGTTGATGCAGACAACAAAGAAGCGGCGGGTATCAATCGGGCGTGACGGGCCCACGATCTCCTCCCACCAGCCGGGTGACGGGTCGTCCGGAGCAGAGGTCGCGTGGGCCGACGGGGACATACCGGTGAAGATCAAGATCGCATTGTCCCGGGCAGCATTGAGATGTCCCCAGGTCTCGTAGGCAATCACGGGCCGGTCGAGATGTCCGCCCCGGAGCATCTCGAATCGTCCGGGGAACTGAAAGACCTGGCGCGCGCTCGTCATAGGCGCGGAATTATGCCGCCACGGGGGCCGGGCCAGCACCGGCGGAGGTCCACCGATTGGTTATATGGATATGATTCAGTTGTGCTTCTTGCCCCGGACCTGGATGCGCTCCCGGCGCTTCACCTGCCGCGGCGTGAGCTTGTTCCGGCGGCCCGCGAAGGGGTTCTTGCCGGTGCGCAGTTCGATGCGGATCGGGGTCCCGCGCAGCCGGAACACCTTGCGGAAGCAGCCCACCAGATAGCGGCGGTAGTTCTCCGGCAGGGCGCCCGTCTGGTTGCCATGAATGACGATTAGCGGCGGGCGTCGACCGCCCTGATGCGCGTAGGTCAGCTTGATGCGGCTGCGATGGGCCAGCGGCGTCGGGTAGGCCTGGATCGCATCTTTCAGCACGCGATTCAGATCCGGTGTGGGCAGATCCCGGACGGCAGCTTCGGCAGCCCGCCGCCCGCTCTCCAGCAGATCGTAGATGGCTGTGCCGTGGAGTGCCGAGATGAAGTGAATGTCCGCGAAATCCAGGAATGGCAGGCGGCGCTCCAGGTCAGTGCGCACCGTCTCCCGCTGGTCGGTGGGCAGGTGGTCCCACTTGTTGATGCCAATGGCCAGCGCCCTGCCCCGCTCGAGGACCAGGCCGATCAGCGACACATCCTGCTCGGTGACGCTGTCCCGCGCGTCCAGCAGCACGAGCACGCCATCAGCCTCCTCCAGGGCCTGGAGGGATTTCACAATGCTGAAGCGCTCGATCATCTCCTCCACGCGCGCCTTGCGGCGTATACCTGCGGTATCCACCAGCACGAAGTCCCGGCCATCGTGGTTGAACGCCACGCGAATACTGTCCCGGGTGGTTCCAGCCTGATCCGAGGTGAGGAGTCGGTCTTCCCCGAGGTAGCGGTTAATCAGCGTGGACTTGCCGACGTTCGGCCGGCCGATGACAGCGATGCGGGTGCCAGTCAGGGCCGGTGCGTCGTCGGGGGATGCCTCGGGCGTCTCGGCCGGGATCTCGGCCAGGATGCGGGTGGCCAGCAGGGCGAGCCGGTCGCCCTGCTGGGCGGAGATCGCGACCGGTTCTCCGAGACCGAGTTCGTAGAACGCGGCTCCCAGCTGCAGGGGCTCGCGGCCTTCGGCCTTGTTGATCGCCAGGACGGCCCGCTTCCCCGCCTTGCGGATGCGGGTAACGATAGCGTGGTCATCCGGCGTGGGCCCGTCGGCGGCTTCGACCACCAGCACGACCACATCAGCTTCGCCGACGGCATAAGCCACCTGGCGATCAATCAGGGCGCGGAGGGCTTCGTTGCTGCCGGACTTGCCGCTGGTCCTGCTGGTCGTCAGCCCGCCCGTATCAATGATGATCGAGCGGCGCCCCGCCAGCGTTGCGTAACCGTACAGACGGTCCCTGGTAAGCCCGGGGAAGTCGGCGACAAGCGCATCGCGGGTGCCCGTCAGCGCATTGAAGAGCGTGGACTTGCCGACGTTCGGTCGGCCGACCAGCGCAAAGACCGGCAACATGGCAGGAGACCGCTACTTGTCGACTTGGCGGAAGGCAGCGAGGTCTCCGCCGTCAGTCTGCACGTAGAGCATGTCGTTGACGACAAGCGGCGGCGACGTGACCCGGTCGCTGCCCACGGTGGCCCGGGCCTGCAGCTTGCCCGTCACGTTGTCGAAGAAATGCACGTAGCCGTCAAAATCGCCAACCACGACAGAACTCTGATAGGCCGTGGGCCCTGATATGTCCCGATTCTTCAGCACGTCGCTTTTCCAGAGCTCGCTGCCACTCTGCCTTGAAAAGGCCTGGAGCTCACTGCTGTCCGTCGACACGTAGACGTTTTCCAGGTCCACCGCGAGCCCGTCATAACTCCGGGTTTCCTGCGACCACAGGGACTGACCGGATTCGGCGGCTACCGCGTTGAGCTGGCCACGATAGCTGACGACATACACGTCTTCGCCGACGGTCCGGACGGTCGCATTGATATCAGACATGCGCTCGACTTCATTGCGGCCGGACGGGGGGTCGAGAAGCACATCCCAGCCCGGGGAACCGTCCAGAAGAGAGTAAGAGGCCAGCTTGCCGTTATCGAAGCCGGCAATCACCAGATCCTTGATGACAACCGGCGCACCAGTGCCGCGCAGCGTGAGCCGGGGCATGGCCTGCTGGACGAACCACACCTGCCGGCCATCGATCAGATCCAGCGCCGCGAGCTTCCCATCCACGGAACGGACCAGGGCGTAACCGCCGGCAATCGCCGGTGCAGCCAGGACCTCACTCGACACAGTTGTACGCCAGCGCTGCTGGCCATCAGCCGCGTTCAGGGCCACCACCTCGCCGTCGCTCGAACCGACCACTACCACTTCGCCGTCGGTGGCGGGCCCGCCGGACAGCGGCAGGTCGGTCTTCCGGATCCACAATCGCTTGCCCTTGACCGCGTCAAACGCGGAAACCCTGCCGTCATGAGCTGCGGCGAAAATCCGGGCGCCATCCGAGGACGGCTGCAGAGCGAGACGCAGGGCCTCGGTGGCCTCACCTAGATCCGCCGTCCAGACCTTCTTCAGTCGCAGGGTCGGCTTGAAGTCGGTCAGCTCCGCCGGCGGGTTCGGATCCTCATCCCCGGTTAAAGCGCTGCAACCGGCATTCAGGAATGCCAGGACAACGGCCAGCGCAGTGACTCTGCCGGTTCGGAGCCACCAGGGACTCGTACGCAGCGCGGACCCGTCCATCACGGCGCAACGGCGCCCGGGGCGGGAACCGTCGCAGCCGCAGTAGCAGGGCTGGCCGCGGGGCCGGGAAGCGCTGCAGTGGCGCCGCCCAGGTCGTCCAGCTTGGCCTGGACATAGGTCCTGTCCAGCACTGTCGCGGCGACGTCGCCGTTCAGCGCCTGCTCGTATTCACTCCGGGCTTCGGCAAGCTTGCCCATGGCGAAGTACACATCGCCGCGCACGTCGTGAAACGCCGGGGCGAAGGCCTTGGAACCGGGATCGGCCAGCGTCTTCAGGGCCAGGTCGTACTTCTCCTGGAGGACCTCCACGCGGGCCAGCCGCAGGCGGGCGATCAGACGGAATTCGGGCGATACCGCCGTATCAACGACCTGCTGAAGGTATTCAACTGCCTTGTCCGGCTTGCCCTGCTCCAGATACAGGCGCGCCATCGCGAGGCGCCCCTGATCTGCGTAAGGCGAAGCACTGAAGCCGGCGGCCAGGGTGGTCATGCCTTCCTCGGCGCGATCGAGTCGCTTGGTCCGAACTGCCTCCAGGAAAGTCTCGTAGACGACAGACGCTTCTTCTGCCTGCCGTGCCTGATACTGGTTCCACTGATTCCAGCCAAACAGTCCGCCAAGGCCCAGGACCACGCCGGCCACCAGAAAGGCCCCGTTCTGCCGGAGCCAGCCCTTGACTTGCTCGGCCTGTTGTTGATCTGTCAGAAATTCATCCACGACTCTGTTCCTGTCAACGTACTGTCTCGATAACCGGCCCTGTAAGCGGTCCGGCAAGGTAGGGCCTGATGGCGTCCGCCAGGCTGGCGACGGCAACGGTCTGCTGCTCAGTTCCGGCACCCATCGGCCCGCTGCGCAGCGGCTTGAGCACGGCTGCCCCGGCAGCCACTTCATCTTCACCCAGAATAACTGCCACCTGGGCGCCGCTGCGGTCTGCCCGCTTCATCTGGGACTTGAAACCGCCGCTGCCGCAGTGGACCTCCACCCGCATGGGCGGCACGTCGTTGCGCAGGCTCTCGGCAATCCGGAAGGCCAGTCGCGAGGTGCCCTCTCCGGCAGCAACGATGTAGACATCCGGCACCCGGGTGGGCGCGGGCTGCCCCGCCAGCGCAAACAGCTCCACCAGCCGCTCCAGTCCGATGGCAAAACCGATGGCGGGCGTGGCCTCACCCCCGAGATGGGCCACGAGCCCATCATACCTGCCACCGGCGCAGACTGCGCCCTGGCTGCCCAGGCGGTCGGTGACCCACTCGAACACCGTCCGCCCGTAGTAGTCCAGGCCGCGGACGAGGCGCGGATTGACGGTATGGGCCACCCCTGCATCGTCGAGGAGGGTGCGCAAACCGGCGAAGTGGGCTGCCGACTCGGCATCCAGGTACTGGGTCATCTGGGGCGCCCTGGCAATCAGGTCTGCCAGTTCCGCATTCTTGCTGTCCAGGATCCGGAGCGGATTGCGGTCGAGCCGCCTGCGGCTGTCCTCGTCCAGCAGGTCGAAGCTCTCCCGGAAAAAGCTGCTGAGGTCCGCACGGTACCTCTGCCGGGTCTCGGCAGTGCCCAGGGTGTTGATCTGCAGACTCACGTGGGAAATACCCAGCAGGCGCCAGAGACGCGCGAGGAGAATAAGCAACTCCGCATCGATGTCGGGACCCGCAAAGCCGAGCGCTTCGACATCAAACTGGTGGAACTGCCGGTAGCGGCCCTTCTGGGGCTTCTCGTAACGGAACATGGGACCGGTGGAGAAGAACTTCTGGCGCTGGTTGCGCAACAGGCCGTGCTCCATGCAGGCGCGCACGATGCCGGCCGTTGCCTCGGGGCGCAGGGTGACCGACACGCCGTTCCGGTCGTCGAAGGTGTACATCTCCTTCTCAACGATGTCCGTCACCTCGCCGATGGAGCGCTTGAACAACTCCGTGCGCTCGACTATGGGCACCCGGATTTCCTGGTAGCCATAGTCCAGGAGCAGGCCCCGCAGGGTGTTCTCCACGTGCTGCCAGGTGCCGCTGGCCGGCGGCAGGAGGTCTTCCATCCCGCGCAGGGCTTGCAGGGACTCGCTCATTCGACGGGGGTCGCCGGTACCGGCTGAGCAGCCGCTTCCACGGGGCTGGCCACCGGTCCCGCTGGGGCCTCTGCCCCGGCAGTCACGCCGGGTACCGGAGCCGGGCTGGACGCTGCCGGGGCGGGCTCGGCAGACACAGAGGGTTCTGTCGGCAGTGTGGGCACTATCTCTACCGTGGGGGCCAGTTCGAGGGCAGGCTCAGACTGCGGCACGGGCGGAGGTCCGCTACTGATGGCATACAGCACCAGCAGCGCCACGAGGGCAAAGGCGACCGCAAGACCGATGGCGATTGGCCCGGGCGGTGTCGTCAGGGGCTTTTCCAGTTGACGGGTTACCGTTGGTGGCGCATCCGCGCTGGGATCTGACGCGCGGTAGGCAGCGAGGATCGCCTCCTCCGACAGACCCAGGAGCCGGGCATAGGCCTTCAGGTGACCACGCACGAAGACGGCGGCGCCCAGCACCTCATAGCGCTCGTCCTCCAGGGCCCGCAGGACGGAGGCCTCAAGCCGGATGGAGAAGGCTGCCTGCTCCAGCGTCAGCGCGCGGGCCTTGCGTGCCGAGCGCAGCCGTTCGCCAAGTCCCAGAGCCGTTTCCTTGTTGCCATCCGCCATGGTGTCAGGCCGGTGCCACGGGGTCAGCCCTGGGACCGGGACTGTTCGAACATCCGCCGGGTTTCAGCGGACTCCGGGAAGTCCTTGCGCAGCTGGTCGCCGTAGCGTCGGGCAGCCTTCGTGTCGCTCAGGGACTCCTCGATCTGTACGCCAAGCCACAGGGCAGCCGGCGTGGCCTTGCCCAGCGCCAGGAAGCGCTCAAGGAAGCCCCGCGCCTGCAGCGCATTGCCCCGCTCCAGGCTGACATCGGCCATCTGGAACAGGGCATCCGGAAAGCGCGGGTCCAGATTCAGGGCCGCCCGCAGGTAGTTCTCCGCGAGAGCCGGATTAATGGCCTTCGCGCAGGTGCCCGCATTGGAGTAGAGCATCGGACGGTTGGCGGCCTTCACCGACAAGGGAACTGCAATGGCCCTGTCGAAAAGCTTCAGAGCCTCCTGGGGCTCCTCCTTGCGCGTACAGGTGAAGATCGCGAGCAGGTTGAGACTGTCGGGATCGGAGCTGTCCAGCTCGACCGCCCGGCGATACTCCCGTTCTGCGCCTTTGAGATCCTCAAGTCTCTCGAAGACGATACCCAGGACGGCATGGGCCCTGGCCATGTCCGGTTCTTCCCGGATCGCTCTCTCGAGCTTCTCGCGAGCCACCTGGAGGTTGTTCTGGCGGAGATAGCTGATGCCCAGCTCGAGGTTGTAGCGGGCGGCGTCTTCCTTGTTGGTCTCGGGGGGTTCCGGCCGGGACGACGAGGTTACACAGCCCGACACGGCGAGCAGCATTCCCAGCAGAAGCGCGCCACCCGCAGCCGGCCTGTCGAGAGACATACCCATCAGTTCTGCCACCGGACTTCCCGAAGAGCGGGGCCGGACGCAGGCTTTCTGCCCTTGTCACTCAGGGCCACCAGTACGCGGTTGCTGACCTGCCCGGCGAGCTGGCCGCAGGCAGCGGCGATGTCGTCACCCCGGGTACGACGCACCATCGTCATGATGCGGTTGTCGAGCAGCACCTGGCGAAAGCGCGCCAGCGCGTCCGGGGTTGAGCGACGGTAGTCGCTGCCCGGAAAATGATTGAAGGGAATCAGATTGACCTTTGCAGGGCGATTCCTCAGCAGCTGCGCCAGTGCCCGCGCCTGGGACTCGGAATCGTTCACCCCGGACAGCATGACGTATTCGAAGGTAATGCCCATGGCGTTGGTGGACTCGGCATAGTCCCAGCAGGCCTGCAGCAGTTCGGCAATCGGATGGCGCCGGTTTATCGGCACCAGCACATTACGCAGTTCGTCGTCCGGGGCATGCAGTGACACCGCCAGCGCGGCGTTGGACTCCAGGGCGAGCTTGCGGATCTGGGGTACCAGACCGGACGTGCTCACCGTGACGCGCCGGCGGGAGATCTGAAAGCCCAGGTCGTCGATCAGTACGGCGCAGGCCTGCACCACCGACCGGAAATTGGCCAGCGGTTCACCCATGCCCATGAACACCACGTTGGTAATGCGGGAATTCCCGGCAACGCGGCCGAGCGCCCGGTCAGCCAGAACGACCTGGCCGATGATCTCCGCCGCCGTGAGATTGCGATTGAACCCCTGGCGACCGGTGGCGCAAAAGGAGCAGTCGAGGGCACACCCGACCTGGGATGACACGCACAGGGTGCCCCGCGCCTCTTCCGGGATGAATACGGTTTCAATCAGCTGCCCGGCGCCGACGGCCAGACGCCACTTGGTAGTGCCGTCGGCAGACTCCTGCACCGTATCGATCGCCGGCAGCCGGAAATCCCCTCGCGTGGCGAGGGTCTCGCGCAACACCGCAGAGAGGTCGGTCATCGCTGCCGGGTCGAGCACCCCCCGACCGTACATCCAGCGCATGAGCTGTCGTGCACGGAAAGGCTTCTCGCCCAACCCGGAAAAGAGCTGCTCCAGTTCGGAGCGCGGCAGGCCCAACGGGCTCAGATCAGGCGTGCCGTTCATCAGGACTACCGGGTACGGGGGCAGACGTCGGCCTGGGCAAAGAAGAAGCTGATTTCCTGCCGCGCGGTTTCTACGGCGTCGGACCCGTGGACGACGTTCTCCTCGATGCTGGCAGCGAGGTCCCGGCGAATGGTGCCCGGGTCGGCCTTTTTCGGATCGGTTGCGCCCATGATCTTGCGGTGGGTTTCGATGGCATTTTCACCCTCGAGCACCTGGGCAATCACAGGGCCAGTGGTCATGTACCGGACGAGGTCCTTGTAGAAAGGACGCTCACGATGAACGGCATAAAATGCTTCCGCCTGCGCCGTGGTGAGATGCAACATGCGGGCGGCGATGATCTTCAGGCCGGCCTTCTCAAAGCGGTGATAGACATCGCCGATGAGGTTCTTCTGCACGCCGTCGGGCTTGATGATGGAAAGGGTACGTTCGATAGCCACAAAAACTCCTGACAAAAACCAGATCTAGACAGTAAAACTCTCGCCGCAGCCGCACTCGCCCTTGGCGTTGGGATTGGAGAAGCGGAAGGCTTCGTTGAGACCCTCCCGGACAAAATCGACCACCGTGCCGTCAATCAGCTGCAGCGCCTCCTGGTCAACCACCACTCGAACGCCGTCCTGATCGAACACCACGTCACCCGCCGTGACCGGGTCCGCGTGGTTCACGACATAGGCGAGCCCCGAACACCCGGTGCGCTTGATGCCGATCCTCAGACCTGCGGCACCAGCGCTAAACGCGCGCACCCGGTTCAAGGCGTTTTCGGTAAGTACTACCGCCACCGACGACTCCTTTGGATGGATAACATAATGGAGTATGGACTAGCTCCCATTGTCCCAATCCGCCAAGCAGTTGCGCAAGGCATCTTGAATGATTAGTAGCCGGCCGGCCTTGGCCAGGGGGATGCCCAGGGTCTGTCCCAGGGCAAGAGGATCGAGGCCGCTGATCTGGGCCCGCCCCCCACCCGCCAGCAAGTGCACCACCCGATCGCAGGCCAGCCGGGTGTCTGGACACCCGAAAACCTGCGCCTCCAGGTGGCTGACCCGCCCATCCTGGACCCAGCCGGAGAAAACCACCCACGTCCCGGCCTCAGCTGACCCGGCCTCGCCGCGTACCAACATGGCGCCTTTGGGCGGCTCCGGCAATCGGGGTGGCAAGGCGGGCGACTGCCGGCGGAGGCTGTCAACGGTCCGCACAAAGATCCCGGCGGCCCGCTCGATGTCAGCCCTGGTCGTGGGGCGGCCGAAGGAAAAGCGCACCGAGCTGCGGGCCAGTGTGGCGGAACGCCCCAGCACCCGCAGGACATAGGAGGGCTCGTCCGTGAGGCTCGTGCAGGCGGCGCCGCTCGCCACGGCCAGTTCCCCCAGCCCGGCGTGCAGACTTTCCCCCTCCACGCCCTCGACGCTGACGTTCAGGATATGGCCAGCGGTGTGCTCCGGGTCGCCATTGAGAAGGACACCCGGAACATCCCGTAGCCGGGACCAGAGGTCGTCCCGAAGCCCCGTCACGTGGCTCCGGTCCGGCACCAGGCGCTCCCCGGCGAGGCGGCAGGCTTCACCCAGGCCAATGCTCTGATGCGTAGCCAGTGTTCCGGGCCGCAACCCCCGCTCCTGGCCGCCGCCGAACAGGAGGGGCTCCACCCGCCGGACCCGCTCCCGGTCAATGAACAACGCCCCGACGCCCTTGGGTCCGTAGAGCTTGTGCCCGGAGAGGGACAGCAGGTCGATGTGCAGGTCCCGGACGTCGATGGGCAGGCGCCCCGCACTCTGGGCCGCGTCCACGTGCAGGAGGACGCCACGCTCCCGGCAGACGCTGCCGATGCCACCGACGTCCTGGATCGTGCCAGTCTCGTTGTTCACGTGCATGATGGACACGAGGACCGTCTCGGGCTCCAGCGCCGCCAGGACAGCGTCAGGACCGATGCGGCCGCCCGCATCCGGCTTGAGCCACGTCACCCGCCAGCCCTGGCGCGCCAGATACCGGACACTCTCGATAACGGCCTTGTGTTCGGTCAACGCCGTGACGAGATGGCGGCCCTGCGCCTCGCGAAACCGCGCCGCACCAATAATCGCCAGGTTATCCGCCTCCGTAGCGCCGGAGGTAAAAATGACTTCGTCGGGGTCGGCACCGATGAGCCCGGCCACCTGGGCCCGGGCCAGCTCGACCACGACCGCGGCCTGGCGACCGGCGGCGTGCGTTCCCGCTGACGGGTTTGCCTGAAGTGCAGGCGAACGCAGTGCGACCGTCATCGCGTCCACCACCTCGGTTGCCACCGGCGTGCTGGCCGCATAGTCCAGGTAGATGGGCAGGCTCATGCGCGGTCGGGCCGTCGCTCAGTCACGCTTCGGGTTGTCGCCAGACCCAGGCGCCAGGCTGCTGAGGATGCCCCGCAGGATGTTCAGCTCGTTCTCGTCCAGCCGCGTGCGATTGAAGAGCCGCCGCAGGCGGCGCATGAGATGCCGCGGGTTGGTGGGATTGAGAAAACCACTGGCCAGGAGCACCCGCTCGAAGTGCTGGTAGAGGAGTTCCAGCTGCGCCGGGCCAGCCAGTGGCGACTCCGGGGGAGGCACCTCCCGGACCAGTACCTGCTGTTGCCGCAACTCGTAGGCGATGATCTGGACGGCCTGGGACAGGTTGAGGGAACTGTAGGCCGGGTTGGCGGGGATGTAGACGATGGCATTGCACAGGTCCAGCTGCTCGTTCGCCAGGCCGGAACGCTCGGGCCCGAAGACGATCGCCGCGGGCCGGCTGAGCGCCTGACCCATAAGCTCGGTAGCGCACTCCCGGGGATTCATCTCGGGGCAACCAATGCGTCGATGCCGCGCACTGGCTGCCAGCACCAGCCCACAGCCATCCAGGGCCTCTTCCAGGGTCGGTACAACCCGCGCGGCGTGCAGGACGTCCTGGGCCCCGGAGGCCAGAGCGCGGGAGTCCGTACACAGCCACTCCGCCACCGGATTGACGAGGACGAGATCACTGAAGCCCATGGTCTTCATGGCACGCGCGACCGACCCGATGTTGCCGGGATGGGTGGTCTCGAAGAGGACGAAGCGGATCGGCTGGACTGCGGTCATATTGTTCTCGCGATGTGCATAGTATGCCGGCCGGTGGCGGCTCCCGCAGCGCTCTGTACAATGCCTGCCCCATGCAAGCTCTCCTCAACACTGCCGTCCAGGCCGCGCGCCGCGCCGGGGACATCGCCGTCCGCGCCCTGTCCCGCCTGGATCAACTGGAGATCCGCGCCAAGGCCCGCAACGACTACGTCACCCAGGTGGACCAGGCTGCCGAACAGGCCATCCTGGAGAGTATCCGCAAGCGGTATCCGGACCATGCGTTCCTGGCCGAAGAGTCCGGGCGTTCGGGAGAAAACGAGTTCACCTGGATCGTTGACCCCCTGGATGGCACCACCAATTTCCTGCACGGCTTTCCCACCTTCTCTGTCTCCATCGCCCTGCGCCGGAAAGACACGCTGGAAGTCGGCGTGGTGTATGACCCCTGCCGTCAGGAATTGTTCACCGCCATGCGGGGCCGTGGGGCCCAGCTGGACGGCAAGCGCATCCGGGTCAGCGAGCGGATGGAACTGGAAGGCACACTGATCGGCACCGGCTTCCCCTTTCGCAGCAACACGCGCTGGATGAAGCCCTACCTGAAGATGCTGGGCAGCGTGATGGAGACCACCGCCGGGGTCCGCCGTCCCGGGTCAGCTGCTCTCGATCTCTCCTACGTGGCTGCCGGGCGCCTCGATGGCTTCTTTGAGTTCGGCCTGGAGATCTGGGACACCGCCGCCGGGACTCTCATGATCCAGGAAGCCGGAGGACTGGTAACCAACCTCACCGGCACGACCTCACACCTGGAGAGCGGCGACGTACTGGCAGGCAATCCGAAGATTCACGACGCGCTCCGGGCGCTGCTGACACCCCACCTGAATGGTGCCTCGTAGGAGCGCCGACCGGCGCGAT
>CAMBYH010000025.1 GCA_945872065.1 Arsukibacterium tuosuense | reverse complement strand
ACGGAGAAGCTGTCAGCCACGGGGGGCATCCGCTTTTTCCAGTTCAAGAATGAACTGGAAGGTTTCTTCGGCTTCGGTCTGACGACTCCCCTCAGCAGTTCCACGGGCGAGCAGTCCTGTCTACCAGGGACATCGGCGCCCGGCGGTGGCATCGACGGCGGGCCCTGTGTCAACCTGGACAAGAACATCGACGACAGCGACTCCACCTACAAGCTGAACCTCACCTACCGGCTCGACGACGAGAAACTCGTCTACGCCACTTTAGCCACCGGGTATCGCCCGGGCGGAGTCAACCGCCGCACGACCTGCGGGCCAACGGCCGCTCCCGACTGCGTCGATCTGTTTCCGCCCTACAAGTCCGACTTTCTCAAGAGCTTTGAAATCGGCTGGAAGACCACCCTGGCTGATGGCCGGGTGCGCTTCAACGGCGCTGCCTTCTGGCAGCAGTGGGACAACTTCCAGTTCTCCTTTCTCGGGGAGAATGGTCTGACCAACGTCAAGAACGCCGAAGGCGGCGCGACGATCCCGGGCATCGAAATGGACGTGGAATGGGCTGCCACCGACACCCTCACGGTGAGTGGCGGCGCGATGCAGTTGTGGCCGGAACTGGACGGCGGCTTTTGCGAGGACTCAACCGTGAGCCTGGCGGACTGCGCTCCCGAGGCTTTCGCGCCGGATGGCACGGAGTTGCCCGGCACACCAACCTTCAAAGCCAACGTGGTTACCCGCTACGACTACGATGTCGGAGGCATTCGTGGCGCCCTCCAGGCTGCGGTGGTGTACCAGAACAGCGCCCGGGCGGCACTGTTGCCCGCAGACGAGGATTTGCTGGGCGGCGCTCAGGACGGTTACGCGCTGGCGGACGTCTCCGCAAGTGCTGTCCTGAGTGGCTGGAACGTTGAGCTCTACGTCGACAACGTCTTCGACAAACTGGGCGATCTCTATAAGTTCGCCCAGTGTGACGAGGCGATCTGCGCGGCCTTCTCCAGCACCTACGTGGTTACCACTCCGCCGCGGACGGTCGGCATCCGAGTCGGCCAGAAGTTCTGACCGGGAAGACCATCGGCCCGTTGCGGGCCACCTTCCTGGTGGCCGGCAACATGATCGGGTCGGGGGTTTACCTGCTGCCGGCCACGCTAGGGGCCTTCGGCTCCGTCACAGTCATTGGCTGGGTCGTCTCCGGCCTGGGCGCGTTCCTGCTCGCCGGCGTCTTCGTCCTGCTGTTTCGTCTCCGCCC
The DNA here is from genome assembly GCA_945872065.1 of Arsukibacterium tuosuense. GTDB lineage: Bacteria > Pseudomonadota > Gammaproteobacteria > Steroidobacterales > SHZI01. The sequence goes on along the minus strand of CAMBYH010000025.1, from coordinate 29,759 downwards.
GGACAGCGTCGGCATGGTGCGCCAGGTACGGGACGGCCTCGGCCGCTTCTTCGGCTTTCACGCGAGCGTGCTCTACTGGGTCGGTGGCTGGGTGGGCAACGTGGCGATTGCCGTCGCGGCGACGGGCTATCTCTCCATCTTTTTTCCGGTCCTGAAGGGCACTGGCGCTGCAAGTCTGTGCACGCTCGCCGTCATCTGGGTGATGGTGCTTGTGAACCTGGCCGGCGCCCGGCGGGTGGCGGACTTCGAGGGCGGCACACTGCTGATTGGCCTGCTGCCGGTACTGGGCGTCGCGGTACTCGGCTGGTTTGCCTTTGATCCGGTGATCTTTCAGGAATCCTGGAACGTCAGCGGGCGGCCGGACGCCCAGGTGATTCCCGCCACCTTCGGGCTGATCTTCTGGGCTTTCGTTGGCCTCGAGAGCGCGTCGGTGGCGGCGGCGGTGGTGCGCAATCCCGCCCGGCACGTGCCGATTGCCACGCTCGCGGGTGTGGGCCTCGCAGCCTTTGTGTATCTGGCCGCGTCCGTGGCCATCAGCGGCCTGTTGCCGGCGGCGGCGCTGGCCCAGTCCAGCGCGCCCTTCGCAGATGCTGCAGCCCGCTGGATCGGGCCAGCAGCAGCGGCTCTGGTGGCGGGCTGCGCCGTGCTGAAGGCCTTTGGCACGCTGTCCGGCTGGCTGCTGGTGACGGCGGAGTCGGCCCGCAACGGCGCCGAGTCCGGGGTGTTTCCGGCGCCGTTTCGGGAAGGGACCGACGGCCCGCCCCGGCGGAACCTGCTCATCGTCGCGGGGCTGATGTCGCTGATCGTCGTGCTCAGCTCCCTCGCGCCCACCCTCGCAGCCCAGTTCACGATTCTGATCAACCTGGCGACCCTGCTCTACCTCGTGATCTACGCCTACTGCTGCGCGGCCCTCTGGCGCTCCACGGGCAGCTGGGGTATCCGCCTGCTCGCCGCGCTGGCCGCCGGGTTCTGCCTGTGGGCGATCTCGGCCTCGGAGCTGCAGCAGATCCTGTACCTCGCCGTGGTCTGTGTGCTTGGCGTACCGCTCTATCTCGGTCTGCGCGATGGCAACGCGGCTCGCTAGGCTCAGCCTGCTTCTGCTCGCCTGCAGCAGCGCTCCCGCTGGCGCGCTGACGGAGAGCGAAGAACTCGCCCGGGAAATCCTGACTGAGCTGGTCGCGTTCGACACAGCCATGGACGGCGAGACGGGCCGCACGCGGGCCACCGCCGACCGGCTCGCTGAGATGCTGAAGCGCGCCCGCTTTCCCGACGCGGACGTGCAGGTGCTGGGGCGCAAGCCCGGCGACGGTAACCTGCTTGCCCGCTTCCGCAGCCCTCGTCCCGTTCAGCCCCCCGTGCTGCTCATCGCCCACCTCGATGCGGTGGCCGCCTCGCCCTTCAACTGGGACACAAACCCGCTGCAGCTCAAGGAGAAGGACGGCTACTACTACGGCCGCGGGACCCGGGATATCAAGGGCGGCGTCGCTATGCTCATGGCGAATGTCATCCGCCTGCAGGCCGAGGGCTTCCGCCCGAACAGGGATCTGATTCTCCTCTTCACGGCCGACGAGGAAACCAGCGGGAGTAACCTGGCCTGGCTGCTGGCGGAGCACCGACCGCTGATCGAGGCCGCATTTGCCCTCAACACCGATGCGGGCCAGGTGGACCTGCGCGCCGACGGCCAGCCGGAAGCCTTCGACATCCAGACGGCGGAGAAGATCTATGCCAGCTTTGCTCTGGATGCCGTGAGTGCCGGCGGGCACAGTTCCCGGCCGGGCCCGGACAACGCCATCTACAAGCTGGCCCGGGGGCTCTCTCGCGTTGAGAACCACCGCTTTCCCCGGGACCTGAACGAGACCGTGCGGGTTTACTTCCAGCGCTGGGCACCCCTGGCTCCGCCCGAGTTGGCCGCGGGCGCCCGGGCGCTGGGTGCTGGCCGGCTGGATGACCCGGCTATCCTGGCTGTAGAAGAGTCGCCCTATCTCAATGCCCTGATCCGCACCACCTGCGTTGCCACCCAGTTGCGGGGGGGCGGTGCCGAGAACGCCTTGCCGGAGCGGGCCCGGGCCGTGGTGAACTGCCGGATCCTGCCCCAGTCGTCGGCGGCGGGGGTGGAGGCCGTGCTGCGGGACCTTGTGGCCCCGGACGGCCTCACCATTACCCCGGTTGCGCCTGCCCCGGTGGCTCCCCCGTCGCTGCTCGATCCCCGGGTCCTGGGCCCGGTGGAGGCGGTGGTGGCCGAATTGTGGCCCGGCATTCCCATCCTGCCGGAGATGAGCCCCGGTGCAACGGACGGCATTTTCCTGCGGGGTGCGGGCATCCCGACCTACGGCGTGGGGGCCGTGCCGGAGGACCCGGACGAGGACACGTCCCACGCCCCCAACGAGCGGATTCGCATCGCGGCGTTCAATGCGGCGATGGAATTCTGGTACCGCCTGATGAAAAGGGTGGCGGAGTAACCCCGTTTCCCCCGGCGGCGTGCTACGTTAAACCTGAACCAGAAATTCCCCCGGCACTCACGCCGAAACCACAGAGGAATAGGTCATGGCTACCAAGAAGAAGACCACCGGCAAGATCAAGCTGGCCGCAAAGGGCGCCGCTGCTGCAACCCTCGAGGCGGCCAAGTCCCGGGCGGACCAGCTGAAGAAACTGATCAAGGCGCACAAGAAGGAGCTCCGGGGAATCCGGGGCGAGATCAAGGCGGCCAAGAAAGCAGCGCGTAAGCGCCTGAAGGCCGTGCGAGCGGCGGCCAAGAAGCGCCTCGCCCGCATGGCGGCCCTGGTCCGGCGGAAGCGGGCGGCGGCTGCCAAGGCGCTGGCGCCCGCACCCAAGGCTGCCCCTGCCCGGAAGCCTCTGGCCAAGAAGGCCGCGGCACCCAAGGCTGCGGCACCCAAGGCTGCGGCACCCAAGGCTGCGACACCAAAGTCCGCCACCCCGGAGCTCCCAGCAAAGGCGCCGCTGACTTCGGTGGAGCGGCTGGAGGTTATTCGCACAGCCCGGGTGGCGGTGGAGAACAGGGCCGCCCCAATGAAGAAGCCGGAGGCAGCGGCCATTGCGCCACCCGCGTCCGGGGCGACGGCAGGGGTAACCAATCGCCCGGGCTGAGCCGCAGGGCCAGGCCGCGCAGCACGGTCTCCTGCCCCGGGCGCCCATAGCGTGCGCATTGATCTCATCCTGAAGCCCCACCAGTCCGCGGCCGAGATGGCCCGGCTGGGCAAGCTCGCCGAGAGCTATGGCCTGGGTGCTGTCTGGGTCCCCAACAACATCCTGTCCCTTGACCCCTTCGTCAACTTCGTGCCGCTGGCCCAGCAGACCACTCAGCTGCGCATGGGCCCCATCGCCGTCAGTCCCTTTGAGCTGCACCCCCAGCGCATGGCCAACCAGCTGCTCACGCTGAACGAGCTGGCGGGTGGGCGGGCGACCATCGTGGTCGGGGGTGGTGGTGGCACGCTGGAAGCCATGGGCATGAAACCGAAGCGCATGGTGCGGGCGGTGCGGGAGTGCGTGGAGATCCTCAAGCAGGCCGCAACGGGCAAGCCGGGTGGCTACAAGGGCGAACTTTTCCCGACCCACTGGATGGACGCGAGCTGGGTCACCGCGCCCCCGCCGCAGATCTATGTGGGCGCCAACGGCCCCCAGATGCTGGCCATGGCCGCCCGGGTTGCCGACGGCATCATGCTGAGCGACATCACCCCGGAACGGGTGCGTCGCTGCCGGGAGATCATCGATCCGATCCTGAGGGAGCGGGGCCTGGAGCCTACCGGCTTCCCCCTCAACAACTTCTGGGCCTGGCACGTGAAGCCGAGCCGGGAGGAGGCGGAGCGGGAGGCCCGTATTTTCCTCGCGGTCCGGGGCACGATCTGGGCTCCCTACATCTATGACGTGGTGGACGCTGAAGAGGCGCAGCTAGTCCTGGCTCACAGCAAGTCCTTCACCAGCGCCTACCAGCAGCGCACGCCGATTATCCCGGGGGTTCCCGAGAGCATCCTGAAGAAGATCGTGGACGCGGGGGTGTCCGCCTCGCCCCTGGCGGAGATTGACCGGGAAATCGAGCGGTTTCAGGAGTTTGCCCGGGCTGGGCTGAATGAGATCGCGCTTTGCCTGTATGACGACCCGGAGGCGTCGATTCGGGTGATCGGGGAGCGGGTGGTGCCGGCTTTGACATAAGCCAGCACCGGCAACCCGGCGGCATGCTTGTCCCCCAGCCCAACTCTTCTGTGAGGAAAACTTCTTGGACGCCGCGGCGCCTGACCTGTTAGCCTGCGCAGCAAGACCGCCGTTTAATATAATAACGAAAAACCGTGGGGAAATGTTATGAGCAAGTTCTTACCGTCAGCCATGGCTGCTGGTGTACTGGCGATAGTCGGCCTCGGCACATCGCCGGTAGCGCTGTCGGCGACGTTGAATTTGAACTACTCGTGGACATCGTTGGACGGCGTAATCGTCGTGTCGACAGATGGCACTGGTAACAACATCCAGATTGCAACCCCAGTGCCCGGATCCTACGACTTCAGCCACACGGTGACAGCGGCGAATACGCCGTTCACTGTCCCGGGCAGTGTCAGTGGTTCCTATCCTCTGGGCTTCGAGTTCTACGACGACTACGTTTTCACCATAACGGGCGCGGTCGCTAACGCGGTCACCTCAACGATCAGCACGGGCGCCCTCCTCAATATCAACAATTTGCAGGCCCGCTTGTTCGTGCTGACCACCCCGCTGCCCTACCTCGGTGCGCCGCCCAGCGGGACGCTCATTCAGGCCTGGGGTGCAGCGTTTTCCTGCGGCGCGGGCTGTTCCGGCGAAACGGTGATTTTGGCAAACACGGTGCTGGCACCCGGGACCTACGTCCTCGAACTTCGCGGCATCGTTGGTGGCTCCGTAAGCGGCAGCTATGGTGGCGCACTCAACCTGACTCCCGTACCGGTGCCCGCCGCCGTCTGGCTGTTTGGTTCCGCGCTGGGCATGATCGCCGTCATGCGGCGTCGCGCTGCCGCCTGACCAGACCCGCTACTCAGCCTCTGACCACCAGAAACCCCGCCTTGGCGGGGTTTCTGCGTTGTAAGCTGGGCGCAAAGCCACCACAAGGCTTCTCCTATGCGCTTCACCGGCTCCAAGACCTACGTCGCCACTGACGACCTCCGCCTCGCCGTCAACGCGGCCATCACCCTCGGTCGACCGCTACTCATCAAAGGCGAGCCCGGCACCGGCAAGACCCGCCTCGCCGAGGAGGTGGCCCGGGGTCTGGGCATGCCGCTGCTGGAGTGGCACATCAAGTCCACCACTAAAGCCCAGCAGGGCCTCTATGAGTATGACGCGGTGTCGCGGTTGCGGGATTCCCAGCTTGGTGACCCGAAGGTGCAGGACATCGCCAACTACATCGTGCCCGGGATGCTCTGGCAGGCCTTCGTGAGCGAGACGCCGGTGGTGCTCCTCATCGACGAGATCGATAAGGCCGACATCGAGTTCCCCAACGACCTGCTGCGGGAGCTGGACCGGATGGAGTTCTACGTCTACGAGACGCGGCAGCTCATCAAAGCGAAGCAGCGGCCGCTGGTCTTCATTACCAGCAACAATGAGAAAGACCTGCCCGACGCCTTCCTGCGCCGCTGCTTCTTTCACTACATCCGTTTTCCCGACAAGGGAACCATGGAGCAGATCGTCGAGGTCCACTACCCTGGGATCAAGAAGGCTCTGCTGAAGGAAGCCCTCGAGGCTTTCTTCGCCGTCCGGGAGGTGCCGGGGCTGAAAAAGAAGCCGTCTACCTCGGAACTGCTGGACTGGCTCAAGCTGCTGCTGGCGGAGGACATCCCCCCGGAGGCCCTGCGCACTGACGATCGCAAGTCCATCATTCCGCCACTCCACGGCGCGCTGCTCAAGAACGAGCAGGACGTGCATTTGTTCGAGCGGCTGGTCTTCATGTCGCGGCGCGGTGCCTGATGCTGACCAACTTCTTCTTCACGCTGAAGGAGCACCAGGTGCCGGTCTCCATTCCCGAATACCTGACCCTGCTCGAGGCCCTGAAGTCGGACGTCATCGGCCCCAACATCGACGAGTTCTACCTGCTCGCCCGCTCCGCGCTGGTGAAGGACGAGACCCACTTCGACAAGTTCGACCGGGCTTTTGCGGCCTTCTACAAGGGCGTTGAGGCGGCGACCGGTCCGGGCCACGAGATTCCCCTGGACTGGCTGCAGAAGCAGGCGGAACTCAACCTGTCACCCGAGGAGAAAGCCCTCGTCGAGTCGCTGGGCGGCTGGGAAGAACTGATGAAGCGCTTCCGGGAGCGCCTGGAGGAGCAGAAGGGGCGTCACGAGGGCGGCAACAAGTGGATCGGCACGGCGGGCAAGTCGCCCTTCGGCGCCTACGGCTACAACCCGGAGGGCATCCGGATCGGCCAGGACAAGTCCCGGAACCGGTCAGCGGTGAAGGTCTGGGACGCCCGGGAGTTCCGCAATCTGGACGGCGATGTGGAGCTTGGCACCCGCAACATGAAGGTGGCGCTGCGGCGCCTGCGGCGCTTCGCCCGGGAAGGCGCGGCAGACGAGCTGGACCTGGACGGGACCATCGACAAGACGGCCCGCAATGCGGGCTATCTGGACCTGCAGCTGCGCCCGGAACGGCACAACGCCGTGAAGGTCCTGCTGCTTCTGGATATCGGCGGCTCCATGGACGAGCACTCCCGCCTGTGTTCCGAGCTGTTCTCCGCGGCCAGGTCGGAATTCAAACACCTGCAGTTCTACTATTTTCACAACTGCGTTTACGACTTTGTCTGGAACGACAATCGCCGCCGGCACGGGGAGCGCACTTCCACCTGGGACCTGATGCACCGGTTCAACGCTGACTACCGGCTGATCTTCGTGGGCGACGCCACCATGAGCCCCTTCGAGATCCTGCGGCCGGGCGGTTCGCTGGAATACATGAACGACGACGCGGGCGCCGACTGGCTCAAGCGCCTGACCAGCGTCTACCAGCGTTCGATCTGGCTGAACCCAACCCCGGAGCCTGACTGGGGCTACCACTACACCATCAATGTCGTGCGCGAACTGCTGGGCGGGCGCATGTTTCCCCTGACTCTCGATGGCCTCGAGCGGGGGATGAAGGCGCTGACGCGGAAGGGCTCCGCCCGGTAGGAGCGGCTTTAGCCGCGACCCCGCGTCTGCCTTTTCTGTGAAAAAAGCCTGGAAATAGACCTTGACCATGTGTTCATTACCCGGGTAATGTATTTTGCATGGCAACCGCAAATTCCCGTCTGACCGCCCAGGGCCAGATCTCCGTCCCGGCTGAAATCCGCCGCAAGCTCGGCCTTGGGCCCGGAGCAGTAATGGAGTGGCACGAGATTGACGGGGAGATTGTCGTCCGGCGTGCCGGACGATTTACCTCAGCAGATATCCGGCAAGCCATTTTTCCACAGGGTGTGCCAGTGGGCCAGGGACCTGTGGACACGAAGGCGGCCCTTCGAGCCCACGCCCGGCGGCGCCATGCGGGCCGTTGATACCAACCTGCTCGTTCGCCTCATTACCAATGACGACGAAGCCCAGGCGCGGGTTGCCGAAGAATTCATCGCGGCCGGAGCCTGGATCCCGCATATCGTTCTGGCCGAGACAGTGTGGGTCCTCGCATCGGCGTTTGATCTGAGTCGCGGGAAAATCGCCGAGGCCGTCGCCATGTTGCTGAACCACACGTCCCTGGCAATCCAGGACAGCGAGGTCGTTTCTGCGGCACTGGAAAACTTCCGCCAGTATGCGGGCGTGGAGTTCTCCGACTGCCTGGCATTGGAGTCGGCCCGTCGCGCGGGCCATTTACCGTTTGGCACCTTCGACCGGCGCTTCAGCCAGCTACCCGGTGTGCAACGCCTGTAGGAGCGGCTTTAGCCGCGACCGCTGATCGACAGGCCCGCGGCGCCACGAAGATGCTTGCCGCCCTGCTCAGGGCTTCTTCTTCGCGTCGATCTTTTTCTTGAACTCCCCGAAGCTGGAGGTCATCACTGGCCCCAGCCATTCCTTCGGCGCCTCCAGGTACTTGGCGTAGTTTTTCTCGGTGTAGTCCAGGATGTAGCGGGGCAGATCGCCGATGCCGTTCATCAGCTTCATGCTGTGGCTGTGAAAGACCATGTTGCCCGGGCTGATGCCCATCTCCATGAAGGGTAGCCAGCCGGCGACCCGGCTCCAGGACATCACGCAGGACGCCGAGGTAATTTTCGGGTCCAGGATTTCGCTCTTACGGCCCTTGATGCCCCAGAGTTCGGCGTACTGGTCCTGGTCTCCGCCGGAGTAGAGCGGGTACTCGGAGCGCGTCAGCACGGCCGGCTTGTAGATGAAGAAGTTCCACTGGAAGACCACGTCGTCGCCGCAGGAGACGTAGGGGTAGGGCGGCGAGAGTATCGGGTTATTCTGACGGGCAAAGACGCCGTTCACCGGGTCGTTGGCGATGTGGGCCACCTCAACTTCCCGGCCACCGAGGAATGGATTCTTCCAGGTCTCAAGAATCGCACCGGTATCCGGGTCCAGGTAGTAGAGCACCTCCCGGCTGTAGATACGCCAGCCCTCCGCCACTTCCTCAATGCGGGAGGCGCCGATGCCAAAGGTCTTGAAGCACCGGAGGTTCTTCTCCTGGGGCACCATCGCCCAGGCAGTTCCGGGAAAGGCGAAGTAGACGTCCTTGCCCGCGGTGTCGGCCCGAAGTTTCAGCATCGCCCGGTAATTGGTTTCCGGATCATCCAGGTCCAGGCGGGGGTCCTTCGGGATCGTCATGACCGAGGTGTTGGTCATGCGGAAGCGACTTTCCGCCGCAGACAGTTTCTGGGGCGAGGCGGCAGTGGCGCCGGCAGCGCCCAGGGCGGCAAGTCCGGTGCCAGCGGCCAGGACGTCGCGTCGGGAGAGGGCCGGGGTTTTCTTTGACGACATGGCTGGAGTCCTTTGCTGAGCGTTGGGAGGAGGTTACCTCTTTGGTCCAGTAGTCCCTGAAGGTGCTCTCGCACTGGCCATTTGCTGGACAATGGCGGGATGCCGGTCCAGATCCCTCGTAAACCACCCCTCCGGGATGGCCTTGAACCCAACGCCGATTTCGACCGGGCCCTGGAACTTATCGAGGGTGGGGAGCAGCACGTCTTCATTACCGGGCGCGCCGGCACGGGCAAGACGACCCTGCTGCATCTGCTCAGGGACGAGACGCCCCGCAACGTGGCTGTGGTGGCCCCCACGGGCCTGGCGGCCATCAGCGTTGGTGGCCAGACCATTCACTCTTTCTTCCGCCTGCCGCCCCGCTTTGTGGATACCCGGGAGATCCGTGCTCTGCGCCACGTAAGCGTGATGAAGGCGCTGGACCTGCTCATCATCGACGAGGTCTCCATGGTCCGGGCTGACCTGATGGACGGCATCGACCAGGCACTGCGCCTCAACCGGCGGAATGACGAGCCCTTCGGTGGCGTCCAGCTCGCCCTCTTCGGCGACCTGTGGCAGTTGCCACCCGTGGTGCGGGAACCCGAGCTGAAGGAGTACTTCGCGGAAACCTACGGCGGCCCCTGGTTCTTCCAGGCGCTGGTCTGGCACGCGTGTGCGGGCCGGTCAGTGGATCTCGAAAAGATCTACCGGCAGAAGGACGACGCCGGTTTCCGTACCATCCTCCAGCACATCCGGGACGGCGAGCCGGGGGAGGAGACGCTCCGGGCCCTGAACGACCGGGTGATCCCCAAGGCCCGCTTGCCGGACCCGGACAGCCATATCGTGCTCACCGCCACCAACGACGCCGCTTTCCGCGAGAACAGCCGGCGCCTCATGGCACTGTCAGGCAAGGCGAAGGTCTACTCGGCAGAGGTCAGCGGCAAATTCGACACGGCCGCCTTTCCCACCGAGCCCGTGCTGACGCTGAAGGTGGGCGCCAAGGTGATGTTCCTCAAGAACGACGCCGAGAAACGCTGGATCAACGGCTCCTGGGGCGTGGTCACCGCTCTCGGGGACGAGGGCCCCACGGTGCAGCTCGAGGACGGCACCGAGCACGCGGTGCGCAAGACGGCCTGGGAAAATCTGGCCTATCAGTACGACCGGTCGGCCAAGCAGATCACCCGGGAGCAGATCGGCGCCTACAAGCAGCTGCCATTACGCCTTGGCTGGGCGATCACGATCCACAAGAGCCAGGGCCAGACCTTCGACCGGGTCTACATCGACCTGGGCCGGGGCGCCTTCAGCCACGGGCAGACCTACGTGGCGCTGAGCCGCTGCCGCACTCTTGCGGGCCTGGCGCTCGCCCAGCCGGTGCGGCTGCAGGACGTGATACTGGATGATCAGGTGGGGGACTACCGGCGGGTCTTCCCGCCGTCCCCGTAGGAGCGGCTTCAGCCGCGACCCTGGCCAGCAGCGCTAGCCCGCCTTCATGAACCAGGCGACCAAGGAGTTGCGTACCCCTCTGGTTACCGGGGCCACGCGATGGGTTTCGTCCGAATTGAACATGACGATGTCGCCCGGCTTGGCCAGCTTTGGAGCCCCCGGCGTCCTGAACTCCAGCTGGCCTCCGGCAAAGTCCGACGTCAGCAGCACGGACAGTGAGATCAGCCGCTGGAGGCGATCCGAACTTCCTACATCCCGATGCCAGGTGTAGTGGTCGCCGACACGATAGGTGGCCAGCTGCATGTCGGATGAGAAGCAGAGGCGCGCCGTAACGCCCAGCTTCATCTGGTGCTCGCGGACGATGCGGTAGAGCTCTTCATAAAGCTCGTCGTGATTCAGCCTGGGGATCCAGCGAACAGCGGTCTTTCTCACGCCGTCCGCATGTCTCTCGCCCTCGGTAGCGGTGGCGTCATTCGTTCCGGCGTCGAAGGACTCAATCAGCGCCTTCAGGCCGAGAATCTGCCTGACATGGCTCCCGCTCAGGCGATACTTTGCTTTGGTGATCATTGCAGGACGGATGATACGCCCAGCAGCCCGGCAGCCCGGCAGCCCGGCAGCCCGGTGGGTCGTGAACCCGGTGCCTATTCCGCCCGCACTGCATCCACGCGGATGCGGAGCCGGGAGCGCACATCCTCCGCTACCGGACCGATGCCCGCGTTCACCGACGCGCGCTCCCCAGGTTTAAGGCTCTTCGGTACCCGGATCTGCTGGCCTTCCTGCTGCACGCGCCCGTTCTCGTCCAGCAGGACGGGGGTCAGCAGTATCTGGCCCACCGTAAAAGGGGCCCGGTTCTCGACGACCGCCAGGACAGTGCCCCGCGCGTCCAGCTGAATACCCGCAGCGATGTAGCCAGTGCCATTGTCGGCGAAGTCCAGCCGCGCGTACTCGGCGGCAGCCTGCTTGCCCAGTTCGCTCTTGGAGCTGGCCGCGCCCTTGAAGAGTTCCATGGCCCGCTGCCGGTCGCCGGTGGCTACCTTCAGGCAGACGTCGCCCATTGACGGCGGTGCACAGATGCACATGCCATGGCTCAGACAGATTTCGAGTGGGACGCTGCCAGGGCGCTGACAGGCAGAGACCCTGATGCCGCAGGTGAAGAGCGCTTCATCTCAGTCGGCAAGGACACCCTGCGCGGAGATCTCGTGCGGGTGATCTCGGCGAGACGGGTGAGCCGTAGCGAACAGCGCTGTTACACGGAGAAGTCCTGATGCGTAAGAAATACGATTGCTCAAAGGCCCGAAAAGGACCTGTAGTGCCCCTCGCGAAGGGCAAGACCCCGATAACCATCCGCCTCGACGATGAGGTCCTCAATTGGTTCAGGGAATGCGTCAATCAGGCGGGCGGCGGCAACTATCAGTCGCTGATGAATGCCGCTTTACGCGAACACATCCGGCGTACCGATGAGCCGCTGGAAGCCACCTTATGCCGGGTCCTGCGGGAGGAGTTGCGGCGCAAGGGCCGCTAGTCCCTCGTGACAGGGATCAGCACTTCGTTGCGCCGGAAGGGTCCCGGCACGAAGGGCGCATTGTACTGGGCCGCGATGGCCTCGCCGCTGGCAGTCAGTTTGCGCTGCACCAGTTCTGCCCGCAGGACCTGCTCTTTCTTGCGGTTCAGATCCTCCGTCAACCAGCCCGAAAAGCGCAGCGCAGCCACGAGTCGGGCCGGCGTGGCGACAATCCGCACGTTCGGGTCCAGGGGTTCAGGCACCGTCTCCCGCGTGTAGGTAGAGGGCACGATAAAGGCCACCCGGTATCCACCCGCCGCGTTGCCCGCGGTACCCGCCTGCTGGATCACCGGCGTCGTCATGGCGATCTTCTCGCCCGTATCCGCCGTCTGGACCACCGGCGTCGTCATCGCGATTTTCTTCTGCCCCCGGTTGTTGCCGGAGATGTAACGGAACAGCGGGTCGAAGGCGATATTGCTCGCGTCATCGAAGTCCGCGTTGGTGATCAGCGTCTCGGCCGCCAGCATGGGCGCGTACTGCCGCAGTTCGAAGGCCCCGTCCTGTTCCACCACGGTGTATTCGGCCTCGTCGGAGGCGGCGGCAGGGCGCGCGCTGAGGAACAGGAGGGCAAGGAGTTGCAGGGCGATGAAGGCTATCGGGCGGGGCATACAGGGCCTCCTTGGAACTACAAGGGATTCGGAGGGCCAGTTTGGCCGGATTCCGGATTATCCGCCTGAATTCGGGAGATTTGACGCTGGACCCACCGGTCAGGAACCAGCCAAAGTGCGACGCGGCTTTGACCGGGATGGATCAGGTGCTAGCATAATGCTGGCATGAAGCGCGACTCCGCAACCCTCACCATCCGTAACCTCCCGGCCCGGGTGGTTCGCGGTCTCAAAGCACTGGCTAGACGTCGTAACCAGTCCATGGAGCAGGAAGTGCGCGATATCCTCGAGGAGTATGTGGCGGAGCGTGCCTCGGTCCTGAAGCAGATCGAGGCGTCCTGGGAACGCCAGTCGCGCCGGCCAACGGGTGACGAAATTGACGCGTGGATCGCGGCGGGGCGGGATCTCCCAGCGTCGGAATGAAGGCGGTCGTCGATACCAACGTCATTGCCTATTTCCTGCTGGGCACCACCGCCTTTGCCGACGAAGTGGGCCGCTTCTGGTCCTCTGCCAATGAACTGCTGGCGCCTACGCTCTGGGAGGCCGAGCTCGGGAACGTGATCTGCATGGCAGTCCGCGCTGGTGCGCTCCCGACTGCAGAGGCCCCAGGCAGGCTGACGCTGGCTGGCCGCCTGGGCATTCATTCAATTCCGAGCCGTCGTCTCTGGCACGGAGCCCTGTTGCGGGCCATCCAGTCCGGCACGGCGGTTTACGACACCCTGTTCGTGGAACTTGCGGATCGGGAGGGGGTTCCGTTGGTGACCTTCGATGCCAAGCTCACCAGGGCATGGCCTAAGGTGTGTATTCGACCGAGAGATCTTTAGCCGGTCGGCGCTCCTATACGCCGATCGCGGTGTCGCGATTGACCACAGGCCCGTCCTTCTCCCAGAACGGCGGGAAGCGCATGGCGACGGCTGAGCAGGCCAGCGCGATGGCGTGAAAGCCCACGAACACCAGCGCGTTGCCGAAGAGCGTGAAGTGGGTGAGGGCAATCGCGAGGAAGGGCATGTGGGCGAAGAGCACTTTCTGTGCATTGGTGGCCCGGCGGTTGTGGGGTGGGGACACGTGGATGTCCCACCAGCCGGACTGGTAGATCTGTCCGTAGCCGGAGAGCAGGAAGAAGACCAGCAGTGCAGTCACCCAGCGGGCGAAGCCAAAGTCTTCCACCAGGGCCCACAGCGCCAGGGTGAGCTGCCCCGACGTAAAGCCCCAGGCCAGTCCGAACAGCACCTGGGGCACCAGGTAGAGCTTGCGGTCGTAGGTCAACGTGCCCCGGGGCCACCAGTACACGTAGCCCCAGACGGTGGCGGTGGCCCACAGGGCCGTCAGGCCGAGCCACAGCGGCGTGGATGCCTGGCCCGGCAGGACGCAGGGCACGTGCACCAGGACGTGCAGAACCCCCGTGGCCCAGCTAAGAACCAGGATGACGCTGAAGTAGAGGGCCGCCCGGAGCCAGGCCAGCGGCGGGCTGTGGACATTGTCCGGATGCTTGTTGCGCTGGATCAGGAAGACCTGGGCCAGGACCGAAGCAAACAGGAGCACGGCGAGGACGAACCAGTCCTCCGGGCTACCTGAAAACACCCGGGGCGGGTCAAAGGTGCCCCCGCCCGCCAGGATACCCATCACCGCGACCAGCGCCGTCTCCAGCCCCAGATCCCCGCGGCCCCGAGCAACAGGACCGTGGCCGGATCAATGGCCATGAAGCCGCTGCTCGCGCCGCTCGGGCTGGGGGTGTCAATGCCGCCCTCTCCCAGCAGGATACCCGTCCCGTTAACAGCCACGGTTACTGTGGCCTGATCCGGGTCATTCGAGGGAATGTCCAGGCTATCGCTGGAGCTGACGATATCCGTCGGCGCATACCGCACATCCACAGTGCACACGGCGGCCGGGGCCAGCGTCTGGCCCGAGCAGGTGTCGGCCTGTTTGCTGAAGGGCTCTGCGAGGCCATTCGGCACCCCGACGGTCCCCAGTATGAGGTCGGCGTTGCCCGTATTCGTGACGGTAATCGTCAGGTCCCGGGTCGTTTCCTCGGTGACGTTACCGAAGGGAAGCTGCAGATCGTTAGTCGGGACCCCGTCGTCGGTGACGCTGATGTTCGGGACTGGTACCGCGGTGCCGGTGCCGCTAACCGCTACGGTGATGACTGCTTCATTGGCATCGCTGGAGGGAATGTCCAGGCTGCCATTGAAGGCGCCTGTCCCCCCAGGCTGGAAGCGCAGGCCTACCGTGCACACTGCTGCAGGCGCCAGGGACTGATTCGAGCAGGTGTCGCTGGTGACGCTGAAGGGGGCTGCCAGGCCAGTGGGCACCCCAATCTGGCCAAGCAGAACGCTGGTGTTGCCCGTGCTGGTGATGGTCAGGCTCTGATTGGCCTGGCCGCCGAGCGCAACGCTGCCAAAGGGCACCTGCAGGTCGGTGGAGGGGGCCACCGAGTCCGTGACCGTGATCGCTGGCACTGGTGAGGCCACCCCGGCTCCGGACAGCGTGATCGTTACCGACGGATCGCTGGTGTCGTTGGACGGAATATCAAAGGATTCATTGGGAAACGCACCCGCCGCCGGCGGCGAGAAGCTCACGTCGATAGTGCAACTCGACGAGGGCGCCAGGGTTGCGCTGGAGCAGGTGTCGTTGGCAAAGCCGAAGGGTGCGGCCAGCGGATTTGTTGCACCAATCGCCCCGATAATGAGGGGCGCCAGACCCTGATTGGTCGCCGTCACCGTTTCAGTATTCGTCGTCCCAGCCGTGACGTCACCGAAGGCTACCGTCCGGTCCGTGGTCGACGGCACCGAGTCGGTAACCTCAATCTCGGGGCTACCGGAGTTGAGCGTCAGAGAGAGGATCGAGTTGTTCGCCGTCTGGCCGATGTAGTCGATAGTGAAAGTTGAGAAGTCCGGGCTGAAGTCGATCAACAGCCGGTACCGGACCATGTCGAGCGTCAGAATCGGAATCACCGAGCACAGCGGCCCGGCGCAATTACTGCCCACCACGGTGCTGAAGGTGCTGAAGTCCGCGGTCACCAGTGGCGCCAGCGAGACGAGAAACTCACCCTGGCCATCAGAGTTCAGGGGCACAGTGCCGCCGGTGCTGCCGCCCCCGGCGGGTGTGAACGCCCCGGGCTTGGCTGCCCCGGGCGGCCCGAAGACGATGCCTGCGCCCGTGGCCTGCACACTGGTGGCGCCCTGAATGAGCAGGTTAATGACCGGTAGGGCAATCACCCCCCCAGCCAGGGTTACCGTCGATCTGTCCGGCGCCAGCGTCAGGTCCAGAGAGGAACCCGCGGGGGGTGTCGGCGATATTCCCAGGGGTACCCCGTTGATCACCTGGGTGGGATTCGGCGAGACGATAATCTGGCGGGTGGGTCCCGGTTCACCGGCGAAGAAGGGACAGTAGGACGGCGAGCCCACCGTGCAGGGCGTCAAAGCCCCGTCGAAGGTCGCGCTGAACAGATCCGTGATGCCGTTGAGGGTGCTCGCCGGGTCTATGGCCACGGGACCTGCCCAGACGGGGGCTTGCGCCATCAGGATTGTGAGCGCCGCAGCGCTCCGCAACTTGGTTCCGCTCTTCATCTGGCTACCCCTGTGCCCGTGGTTCACCCTTCTCCCGAGTCTGAGCCAGTATTGCAGTCCGAATCAACCCAAAAAAAAACCTCCCGGACCCTGAGGGTGCCGGGAGGTCATTTCTGTCGTTGCTACCCCGGGACCTGGTGCCCGGCAGGCGGCACAGGCGTCAGGCAGCGCGCTTCAGCCGCCGGGCAGCGAGGCCACCCACCGCGGTCAGCAGCAGCCAGCCCGCGGCCGGCAGCGGGACAACAGCGGAGTTCAGCGTGGCGTAGACGAGGGAGTTGTTAGACGTCTGGCCGATGAAGTTACCGGTGAAGGACGTGAAGGTCGGGTCGAAGTCCAGGAACAAGCGATACCGGACCATGTCGAGGGACAGGATCGGGATCAGGGCGCACAACGGCCCCGTGCAGCTGGTCACTGCATCAGCCAGCGTGGTGAAGTCTGCCGCCAGCCCGGGGGCGTTGTTCACGAGGAACTCCACCTGGCCCGAACCGTTAATCGCCCCTGTGCTGCTGGGCTTGATCACGAACCCGGCGCCGGCAGCGTTAACCACCGTGGCGCCCTGGATGGTCAGGACGATATTCGGCAGGGCAATGGTGCTGTCGCCGATGATCTGTGCCGTCGTGTTGCCACCGGTCAGGGCGATGTTGAGGAAGGACCCGGCCGCGGGAACGGGGGCAATACCAACCGGCACACCGTTATTCACGCCTGTCGGAAGGGGGCTGATTATGATGTTCCGGGTCGCCGGCGCATCGCCACTGAAGAACGAGCAGTAGGAGGGTGAACCGCCAGTGCAGGGCGCGAGGGCCCCGTCAAAGGTGGCGCTATAGAGATCTGTCAGGCCATTGGCTGGATTGGCCGTGTCGATAGCAACTGGAGCCGCCATAGCGCCCGAGCCCACGAGGGCCAGCGACGCAGCGACGGCCAACCGGCCGGTAATGGAATTCCACATGAAAATACTCCTCACGTTTGTGTTTGATGGTCGCCGCGTTTTTTTAGGCCTGCGGCTGCTTAGTCACGAAAATTACGGATCGTTAACTAATCTCTTCGCCGGACTATAAGCCTTAGATTTGGATTAGCAACGGTCGACATTAATTAAGCAAAAATTCTTGCGCCGCAAGAGGGCGGGTATCACTCTCCAAAGCGGTAGCTGGCCTGCACGGCAATCGTCCGGGGCTGGTCAATGAAGCCATAGAACGTCGGGGTCCCGAACTGGCTGTAGGCGAGGGGGGTGTCGTTGGAGTAGCTGACAATCGCCCGGTCGCTAAGGTTCCGACCCAGCACGGCCACCTCCCAGCTTTCGTCGTCCGCCGCCAGCGCCACGCGGAGGTTCCACAAGGCATACCCGGCCTGCTCCACCCGGGGGTCCAGGTTCTGGGAGGGGTTGTAGGGGGTGGTCATCTGGGTGTCCAGCGTGGACTTGAACACAAACGCGCCCACTGGATGCTCGTAGCTCAAGGCGGCGGTACCGGACCACTGGGCCACGTACTGATTGGTCTTGCCCGTGTAGCTGCAGAACCCGCCGGGCTCGTTCGGCGCCTGGCCCTGATTGCACTGGCCGTTGGGGAAATCTTCAAAGTTGAAATCGAGATAGCCCGCAGACCCGTACATGGACCAGTTGTCCGTGATCGACCAGCGGCCATCGATTTCCACGCCCTGGGTGACGGCCTGAGCCGCGTTGCCCACGTTGAAGCCCAGGGTGCCGTCGAAGATGCTCACCTGCAGGTTGTCGAAGTTGGTCCGGAACAGGGCGATGTTCAGTTCTGCCGTGTTATTCAGCAGGGACATCTTGGTGCCAATCTCGAAAGCCAGCGCCTTCTCGTCTTCGAACTCGAAGGAGCCGGACGAGACGTTCTGGCAGACCTGCTGCTGAATATCCGTCGGAAACAGCGTTCCGCTGCCAGTGAGCAGCGGGGTGGAACCCGCGAAGGCGATCGCCGACGTACACGCTTCGGTCTGGGTTTCCAGCGGGTCTGCCACCGGCTTGTCCGGCCGGCTGGTGCCCGGAATCGGCACGTTCGGGTCGCTGTTGGAGCGAGCGTCGTAGCCGCCGCCCTTGAAGCCGGTCTTTACCGAGCCGTAGACCATCAGGTCGTCGTTCACCTGAAAGTCATTGGTGAACTCAAAGGCGGTGTTGTTCTCCGTCCGGGAACCACTCAGGTTATGGAAGGCCACCTTGAAGATCGAGGCGAACAGGAAGCCTCCCGCTGACAGCCGGTCGAAGCCGTTGGCGTCATTCAGGTTGTAGGGCACCCGCTCCAGATCCCCCTCCCGGAGGATCCGGATCGCTTCCTTTTCGATATGGCTGTAGCGCACGCCCAGACTGGATTTCCAGCGGTCCGTGACGTCCAGCCCCACCTGCCCGAAGACGGAACTGGTCGTGGTCTTCTGATCAAAGTCCCGGAAGGCGGAGGTGTCGCCGAGTGAGTCGTTGGCGCCCTGCGGGTTACCGGTGGTGGCGTAGCCCACCAGCTCCACCACGCCGCTGCCGATGGGCAGGAAAATCTGATCGCCGAAATCGAGATCGTCACGCTGGTAGTAGGCGCCCGCCAGGTACCTGAAGCGCTCTTCCTGGGGTGAAGTCCAGCGGACCTCGACGCTGTTCTGCTGGAACTCCTCGGTGGACTGCAGGATGAAAAGGTTGGCGCCCGTGAAATCGCAGTCGCAGTCTTCCAGGTAGTCGTAGTCCAGGTGGGCGGCGGTGACGGTGAGGGTGTTATCCCCGATGGGAAAGTTCAGCGTGCCGGCCACCACGTTGATGTCGTTGTTGCTCTTGTCACCGTTGGCGCCCCGGGTGTAGTTCACGGTCCCGTCCAGGATGGCCGGATTGGGGTCAAAGAATTCGTTGAGGTACTGGAGGTAATTCGGGGCGACGCCGGTGGCGGCGATCTGCTCGTTCTGGAAGTCCTGCCACAGCTGGCTGCTGCCGGTATTGTTGCTGAAGCCAGTCTGGCTGGGGCAGCCCGCGTTGGGTGTGAAACAACCGGTATTGGGTGGCAGGGAAACCGGGTCGGCCCGGGAAATCTCCACCTGCCGGCCCTTGACGTCGAACTTGTTCTTCTCGAACTTGATCGTGCCGTCGAAGGAATCGCCTGCGTAGGCGAAGGTGACGCGGCCGCTCTTCTCGTCCCGGTTCGGCTCGTCCCGGTTGAGAATGTTGTTGTTCTCGTAGCCGTCCGTGCCCCGGTAGCGGCCGGCGAATCGCGCCGACCATTTGTCCGACAGAGGCCCGGAAATGACGGCATTGAATTCCGTCTCGTTCTGCTCGGGGACGTACATGCCGCTGACGTTGCCCTCAAACGTGTCTGTGGGCTTGGCAGTGGAGAAGCTCAGTGCACCCGCGATGCTGTTGTTGCCGAGCAGGATGGCCTGAGGCCCCCGCAGTGCTTCCACCTGGGCCATGTCCATGAACGGCGCCCGGGCCAGCTGGCCGCGCCCGTAGTAGATACCGTCTATATAGAGTCCGACGGACTGCTCGAAACCCTGATTGATACCAGAGCCGATACCCCGGACGTAGAGGTTGGTGCCGATGCCGGTCTCGGACATGGCGAAGTTGGGGACGAAGGTGACCAGTTCCTCGATCCGGCTGACGCCCGCCTTCTCCAGGGTTTCCCCGGTGAAGACCACGACGGACAGCGGCGCCTCCTGCAGGCTCTCGGTCACCTTACGGGCCGTCACCGTAATCTCTTCCAGGGCTTCCTGGCCCTGGGCTACCGGTAGTCCGGCTAAACCGGTGGCCAGCAGCAAAGCGGAAGTGGCAGTGGAGCGGAATGTGGACTGGAACATGACGCAGTTACCCCGAGGCCGAGACTAGCACACCGGTTCCGGGCGATCGCCAGTGGTGCGAGTTATGTGCGCCGCATCTTGGATTTTTCCGGCAGAGGCTGGTTACTCGGTCCCGTACCCACGGGCGTATAGCCCACGAAAAGGAGGTGATCCAATGTCTAGTGAGATTCCCGCGGTGTCTGTCGACCCTACGCGTCTCGGCCTGACTGTGGACCAGCCTTACCAGGAAGGCCTTGCCAGCTAGGGGCCGGGTGCGCGACGCTGTGACCTTCGCCTGTAGGAGCGCCTTTAGGCGCGATCACCCAGGGGCCCCAGCGATGCCATCGATTACCGTTCTTCTTGCCGCACTGTTCCTCGTCACCAGTGCCGTCGCCCAACAGCGCATGGACGGCGACCTCACCAGCACTCCCGTTCGGGGCAGTGTCCACGTGCTCGTGATGCCTGCCGCGGGCAACGTCGGCGTCTCTGTCGGCAAGGACGGGGTCTTCATGATCGACGACCAGTTTGCGCCGATGGCACCAAAGATCAGTGCCGCGGTGGCCAGGCTGACCGACAAGCCGGTGCGCTACATCCTGAACACCCACTGGCACGGGGACCACTCGGGCGGCAACGCGACCTTCGGTGGGCAGGGGATAGTGATCGTCGCCCACGACAACGTGCGGACCCGCATGAGCGCCGAACATTTCAACGCGTTCTTCAAGTCCACCACCCCCCCGTCGCCCGCCGAGGCGCTACCCGTCATCACGTTTAGTGACCGGATCACCTTTCATTTTAATGGCGACACGATCCGCGTGATCCACATTCCTGGTGCCCACACGGACGGCGATGCCATGTTTTACTTTGAAAAGGCCGACATGCTGCACGCGGGTGATGTTTTTGTTCTGTACGGCTATCCCTTCATCGACCTGTCCAGTGGCGGCAGCACCGCCGGGATGATTGCCGGCCTCGATCAGATCCTCGGGGTGATTGGGCCGGAAACCCTGGTAATCCCCGGTCATGGGCCCGTTGTGAGGCGCGACCGCGTGGAGTCGTTCCGCGCGATGCTGGCAACCGCGAGGGACCGGGTGCTAAAGCTGGTGGACGAAGGCAAGACGCTGGAGCAGGTCATCGCTGCCAGGCCCCTGGCTGATTTCGATCTGGAGTGGGGCAAGAGCTTCATCAAGGTGGATCAGTTTGTAACCACCCTCTACAACAGCCGGTAAATGGGGACATGCCTAATTTCTGCGCGCCTTGTTTCCCAACGACCCATCTCCCTCGCACTCGGTCCGCGACGGGAAACAAGACGCGCAGAAATTAGGCATGTCCCCATTCACCTGGTGGGCCAAGCTGGATGACGAGGCGCTGCTGGATCTGCGCTTCAATGACCTGGGCCTGACCCTTGCCGGCAGTCCACTGCAGCCTGCCCTGGACCGGCTCCACCGGGAACTGGAACGCCGGGGCTGCCGCTTCCGACCCCATGTCTGGCTGTCGGTCGAGTGGTTCTGTCCGGACGGCATCCCGGGTTTTGCGATCCCCTTTTACCTGGCCCATCCCCGGCTGGCGGCGCTGGAACGGCGCCTGATGCACGAGGTGGAGGGCGGCAATGCCCGCTGGCTCCAGCGCATCCTGCGGCACGAAACCGGCCACGCCATCGACAACGCCTACCGGCTGCGCCGGCGCAAGCGCTGGCGCCAGGTGTTTGGCCCGGCGTCCCGCCCTTATCCACTGCGCTACGCGCCCCGTACGACGAGCCGCAACTACGTCATGCACCTGGGGCACTGGTATGCCCAAAGCCATCCCTCGGAGGATTTCGCAGAGACCTTTGCGGTCTGGCTGGCGCCGAACTCCACCTGGCGCACCGACTATGAGACCTGGATTGCCCTGCGCAAGCTGCGTTACGTCGACGACCTGCTGACCGAGATTCGTGCTGAACGGCCCCCGGTGCGCGGGACGAAGCAGGTCGAGCCCCTGGAGGCCAATCGCAGCACTCTCCGGGAGCATTACGCCGAAAAGCTGCGCTACTCGGACCGCAGCGAGACCCAGCGCTACGACGCGCGCCTGAAACGTGTCTTCGCGCCCCAGGCGAAAAACCCAGGGAGGCCGGCTGCGGCGACCTTCATCCGCCAGGTTCGCCCGGAGCTGCAACGCCTGCTGGTCCGGCGGAGCCGGCTGCACCCGTACCTCGTGCACCACGTCATGCGGCTGGTGATCCGTCGGTCAAAAGAACTGGAACTCTGCGTCGACCAGTCCCTGCGCGTGACGAAGCGTGAGGTGTTTGCCCTGCTGGAACGTATCCTGTTCGACTTTGTGCGCCGTGGTCGGGAGCGCTACGCCCTATGAAGAAACTTCGTGCCCTCGTGCTGACCCACGAAAGTCTGGTGCCCCCCGACAGTCTGGAGGGTCATGCCCAGCAGGCCATCGACGAGTGGCAGACCGAGTACGACGTGATGTCCTGCCTGCGTGAGGCGGGGCATGAGGTCCAGGTACTGGGCCTCTACGACAACCTCGGCGACCTGCGCACGCGGATCACCGAGTGGCAGCCGGACGTGGCGTTCAACCTGCTGCAGGAATTCCAGGGCATCGTCACCTATGACCAGCACATCGTGGCGTACCTGGAGCTGATGCGGCAGCCCTACACCGGCTGCAATCCCCGCGGGATGATGCTGTCCCGGGACAAGGTGCTGTCGAAGCAGATCCTGGCCTACCACCGTATCCCGACGCCCCAGTTCGCGCTCTTCCGGCGGGGCCGTCCCTACCGGCTGTCGAAGAAACTGACCTACCCGCTGTTCGTGAAGTCGGCCACGGAGGACGCGTCCCTCGGCATCTCCCAGGCCTCTATCGTGGAGGATCGGGCCCGCCTGAAGGAGCGTATCGACTTCATCCACGAGCACATCAGGACCGATGCCCTGGTGGAGGAGTACATCGAGGGCCGGGAGCTCTACGTGGCCGTGGATGGCAACGAGCGGCTTACGACCCACCCGGTCTGGGAAATGGATTTCGGCACCCTGCCGGACGTGATGGCCGGGATCGCAACCCGCAAGGTGAAGTGGGACCGGAGGTACCAGCAGAAGCACGGGATCCGCACGGGCAAGGCTGCTGACCTGAGCCCGGCAACCGAGCAGCAGCTCAGCCGCTACAGCAAGCGCATCTATCGCTCTCTGCATTTGAGTGGCTACGCACGGATGGATTTCCGCTTGCGGCCGGACGGGCGGGTGTACCTGCTCGAGGCCAACTGCAATCCGAACCTCAGCAAGGGCGAGGACTTCGCTGCGGCTGCCGGCAACGGTGGTGTCAGCTACGAGGCCCTGCTCGAGCGGCTCCTGCGCCTCGGGCTGGGCTATGAGGTGGAGTGGCGGGAGTAGCTAGGCCGGCCCGGGCAATGGCCGCGGCAGCCGCCTGAAGTACTCCAGGGATTCCTGCAAAGTGATCACGTCGGCATAGCGCCGCCCCACATCCCGGAGGTTGTCCCGGTGCGGACCTTCCGCCATGTCCCCGCAGCACTCCTCGGGAACCATGGTGCGATAACCGTGGGAGAAGCTGTCGATGATGGTCGCCCGCACGCAGCCGCTGGTGGAAACGCCGGTCACAAACACCGTATCCACCCGGGACTTATTGAGAAACGTCGTCAGTGGCGTGCCGAAGAACATGGACGGCGCCGACTTGGTGAAGTGAAAATCGTAGGCAGGATCGTGGATGCGTTTGTCCATTACCGTCGCCGGTTCGCCGTAGAACCAGCCGCTGTAGAGCGGAGCGATTTTCCAGTAGCCCATGTCCCGCGCACTGCCCCAGGCCACGTTGCACGTCGCCACGGGGATTCCCAGCTGCCGGGCTTCCCTGAGGAGCACCGCCGTGTTGAGCACGGCCCGCTGCACATGGGCCGAGTGGCCCATCGGGAAGTCCGGATTGGTAAAGCCGTGTTGCAGGTCCACGACGATGACAGCAGGCCGCTCGCCGAAGCCGATGCTGTGGGAGCCATAGCCCGCTGCCGTGAAGCCGTCCACCATGCTGCGTATCCCCGGAGTGGTCGATGGCACTATCTTGCCTGACTGCCCGCGCCCGGTCTGTGCGAGGATCGAGCGCTTGCAGGGCAGCGGACGAGAGTCATGACCACCCACGAAAAGAAGACCTTTTTCGCCACCTACGACTGGGCCAAGAGCTGGCAGGACCTGCCCTGGGCCCATGGCGAGCCCACGCTGTTTCTCGCCGAGATCTGCCAGCGGCGCAAGCCCGGCCGGGCCCTGGACATCGGCTGCGGCGCGGGCACGGATTCCGTGTACCTGGCCAGGAAGGGCTGGGATGTCACCTCCCTGGACTTCATGCCGAAGGCTCTGGAATACACCCAGAGCCGGGCGCAGGAGGCGGGCGTGTCGGTCCGGGCCGTGGAGGCCGATATCACCGAATGGGTGGCCACCGAGCCCTACGACCTGGTGCTGGACCACGGCCTGCTCCACAACATGGACCCGCTGCGCTATCCGGCCTACCGGGAGCGCGTCCTTAAGGCCATTGCCCCTGACGGGGACCTGGTGCTGCTCCACTGGCACCCCCGCTATCCGGGTCAGCCCAGTGGCCGGATGGGGCCCCTGCGCACGAACCGGGAGGACATCCTCAGGTTCTTTGCTCCGGAACTGCAGGAGCGCTTCTTTGCCCGGGAAGAGTTCGAAGACCTGCCCGAGCTCGTCGGCGGGGGGATGTCCCAGGCCTACTACTGGTTCCGGCGCAACCGGGCGCATTCAGAGCCCCAGGAACTCATTGACCAGGTGCGGGCCACGTTCCGGCGCAACAAGGTCGACGTGGACGCCGTCCTGGCCGCGGCGGGCGCCGCGCCGGTCAAAGCCAAGGTGGCGGCGACGGACCTTCTGGCCAGGCTGCTCGGCCCCGGCCGCTTTGGCCTGTCCCACGCCCCCATCAGCCCCGGGGACGCGGATGCGCTGGTCAAGAGCTGGTCGGCGCAGGCCGGGCTGGACCCGCGCCAGGTCGCGAATCTCTTCACCCTGTTCACGTCCAGCGAGCACGGCGACCTCTGCGGTGCAGTGCCCAAATGCAGCCAGTGCGAGGTGCACATCTGCAAACGGCTGCGTTACCGGTAGGCGCTCCTACCGCCGCTGAGCCAGCAATCCAGCTGGCGGCAGCCGGCGAATTAACGCTTAGGTTATGACGCTGACCGGGCCCCGGCTGGCCAGGAAAGCGCTAGCATTAGTGGCTATCAACCGCCTGAATACTCTGGAGCTCGAGCATGTTCATCAATTTCTGGTACCCCATTGGCCTGTCCTCTGAAGTGACGGGCGACAAGCCCTTCCGGGCCCAGGTCTTTGGCCTGTCCTTCGTGGCCTTCCGGGACTCGGCGGGCGCCGCCCACGTGATCTCCGACACTTGCGTGCACCGGGGCGGGTCTTTAAGCAAGGGCAAGATCAAGGGCGACCGGGTCGCCTGCCCCTATCACGGCTGGGAATTTGGCGGCGACGGAAAGTGCGCCAAGGTGCCGTCCCTGGGTGACGACCCGAAAATCCCCGCCCGGGCCAAAGTGGACGCTTATCCGGTCCAGGAACGCTACGGGATCCTTTTCGCCTTTCTCGGTGACCTGCCCGAGGCCGAGCGTCCGCCGCTCTACGACGTGCCGGAGTACGGGCTCGCGGGCTGGAAGAGCCAGACCTACGTCCTGAACCTGGGGGCCTACTACCAGCGTTCCATGGAGAACGGCATGGACCCCATCCACAACGAGTTCGTCCATCCCCTCCAGGGCACGCCCAAGATGTCGGCGGAACTCCAGCGCAACCAGACGCCGATGGAAGACATCCCCTGGGGCAGCAAGTTTTACCTGCCTTTCGGTGAAAAGCGGGCGGATACCGCTCTGGCCGCCGACCGCCAGGGCAGTCGCACCGGCGCGGCCGGCTCCTGGTACCAGGGCCCTAACCAGCTCGTGACCTGGATCGACCTGACCGCCACCAATGCCTTCCACCAGTACCTGTTTGAGCAGCCCATCGACGAGAACCACACCCGGATCTTCTTCCTGAACCTGCGCAACTGGCTAATGGAAGAGAAGCACGACAAGCGCGTCGAAGAACTGACCCTCCAGATCGTGAACGAGGATATGGCTCTGCTGGAAAACCTGAACCCGGTACGCACGCCGGACACCAACAACAAGGAAATCCTGCTGCCCAGCGATCACGCCGTCTTCCGCTATCGGGAGCACTGCAAGGAATGGGAGAACCGTGGCTGGCGCATCGACATGAAGGCCCTGAAGGCCAAGCAGGGGGACGTTGCCTTTGCCATTCCCTGCCCGGCCCGCCGGGAGTCGGGCAACTGGGTGCTGGATTCAGTGCCGCTGATGCCCAGTCAGGCTGCTGTTCAGGCCCCTGCCAAAGCGGCGACCGGGATTCGCTCAGCCTGAGTTAAGGGCGCGCCAGCGGGGAAGAGAGCGGCCAGACCCCGGGGTCGGATCTGATCGGGGTCGGATCTGATCGAAGACCAGGCCGACCCCGTTCCCCGCCACCCGGGCCACCACGGCCCGGCAGGTCATCAGCCGCCCACCGGCTTCCCCTGGGGCAGTGGTTTCGATCTGGACCAGGAAATGCTGCGGAAATGCCGCCGGCGAGGTCTCGATGAACGCGCCGCTGATGCTGATGTTGGTCAGTTCAGCGACCACCGAGCCGGCCCAGCCCCGGCGCCGGATGAGCACCGTGAGTCCCAGGTTCCGTCGTGTGCCACAGCGATGTTCCATGCGCGAATCTCCTTCCGCGAGGCCACCATGCCCCTCGACAGAAACTGTTTTGCACTTTTCGTGCCACCGCGATCCCGCAGTGCAAAGCCTGTAAACAAAGGGGTTTTCCCGTGTTTCCTGGGACCACGCTGCTTCATGTTCGCGCAGGTCAGCGGTTGCGGCGTGCAGAAACAGTGCGTGGGGTCCGTGGCTTTGGAGCGCCTGCTCGTGCTCGACGCGGCAGGCTGAAGGCGCGGGAAGCTGCGGATTTTGCTGCCAGAAAACCGACCACCAGCACAAGTAGTGCTTCCCGGCCCTGAAATAAAGGCTTGCGGCCAGCGGCAGCACGCACTATGTTTCTGCGCCGGAACCAGCAATATTGCTGCGAACCGCGGTCAATTCGTCAACACGAGGGAGTATTTCAAGCATGGCCAAGAACGGTGGCGCGCCAACCAAGTCGGATATCCTGAACCACATTGCCAAGGAAACCGGACTGTCCCGGAAAGACGCCAGCGCAGTGCTGGATGCCCTGGGCGGCATCATTCGCAAGGCCCTCCGCAGCGGCGGCCTGTTCACCATGCCGGGTCTGCTCAAGCTGAAGGTCGTCAAGAAGCCCGCCACGAAGCAGCGGGAAGGCACCAACCCGTTCACCGGCGAAAAGATGACCTTCAAGGCCAAGCCGGCCTCCAAGAAGGTCCGCATTCTGCCGCTGAAGGCGCTCAAGGCTATGGTTAACTAAGGCCGACGCCACACTCGAATCTGAAGCCTGGAGCGACTTTAGGGTTGCTCCGGGCTTTTTTTGGCCTCAAACCAGGGTGTGAAACACCCGTTGGACGTCCTCGTCCTGCTCCAGCTTGTCGATGAGTTCGAGGGCTTCCTTGGCCTGGTCTTCCGGCAGCTCCGTGGGGGTGGTGCAGATGTATTCCTGCTCCGCTGACAGGGGGGTAATGCCCCGGTCCTCCAGCCCCTTCTGCAGCTGGCCGAAGTCCGGGAAATTGCAGCGGACCACCAGCTGGGGTTCGCCCTTTTCCCCGGTGCTCTCGCCCATTTCATCGAGCCCGTGATCAATCAGGTACAGTTCGAGATCGTCCTGGTCGATACCCGACGGATCGAGGCGGAAAACGCCCATCCGGCGGAACATGAAGCTCACGCTGCCCGTGCTGCCAAAATTGCCACCGTTCTTGTTGAAGGCGTTGCGGACGTTGCCGACGGTCCGGGTGGGGTTGTCGGTGGCTGTCTGCACAAGTACGGCGATACCGTGGGGGGCATACCCCTCGTAAATGACTTCTTCGTAGCTCGCCACGTCCTTGCCTGAGGCGCGCTTGATGGCGGCCTCGACCTTGTCCTTGGGCATGTTGACGGAGCGGGCGTTCTGGATGACCCGGCGCAGGGTCGGGTTGTTGTCGGGGTCGGGGCCTGCAGCCTTGACCGCAATGGTGATGTCCTTGCCGATCCGCGTGAACTGCTTCGCCATGCGGTTCCAGCGGGCAAACATCACGTGTTTTCTGGTTTCAAAGATGCGTCCCATAGGCTAATTGTCTCAGATGTTGAGCTATCAGCACGACTACCACGCCGGTAACCATGCCGACGTCCTGAAGCACTCGGTGCTGGCCCTCGTGGTCCGCGCCCTGCAGCGGAAGGACGCGCCTCTGCGGGTTCTGGACGCCCATGCCGGGTCCGGCGTCTACGACCTGCGTAGTCATGAGGCCCGGAAAAACGAGGAGTTCGCCGGCGGCATCCGGCGTCTGCTGGGCGCTGCCCAGCCTCCGGCCGAAGTGCTGGACTATCTGGCTGCGGTCCGGGCTCTGAACGCCGGCCGCCAGGAGCTGGAGCTCTATCCCGGCTCGCCCCAGGTGGTCCGCCACCTGCTCCGGCCGGAGGATCATCTGGAACTGCTGGAGCTGCACCCGGCGGCCATCGCCCGGCTCCACCGGAATTTTGGCCGGGACCCCCGCGTGCACATCCACGACCGGGATGCCTTCGAGGGTATTCCCGCCCTCGTGCCCCCCCGGGAGAAGCGCGGTGCTGTGCTGGTCGATTCGTCCTACGAGGTGAAGGAAGACTTCACCACGGTGATCGAGCTGCTGAAGACCTGCCACCGCCGCTGGCCGGGCGGGGTCTATCTGCTGTGGTATCCGGTAATCCGGCACCCGCTTGCCGAGCGCTTCACGGCGAAGGTCCGGGCCACCGGCCTCCCGAAGATCCTGCAGGCCGAGTTACGGGTGGAAGCGGAGGGCTTCGACGGCATGCGGGGCTCCGGGCTCTGCATCGTCAATCCCCCTTTCGGGCTGGATCAGAAGCTGAATGCCCTCCTGCCCTGGCTCTGGGCAACCCTGAAAAACGATGAGCGCAGCAGCTGGCGGGTGGAGTGGCTGACACCATCGTAGGAGCGGCTTGAGCCGCGATCCTGTCGATTCAGCGCCAGCCCTGCAGCCATTTCTCCGGATCTTTCAGTTCCCGCCAGTCGATCTCCCGCAACTTCCGGCTATGGACGGCCTCAATCAGGCAGCTGATGACGGTCTCCTGCTCGTCCCGGATCAGGGCAGTCACAATAAAGTGCTTTTCCTTGCGGACTGGCTTAGTGGCCGTCCATTTGCTGAGATGGAGTTTTTCCGGATTCAGGCGGATCATCTAACCAGTATGGAACAGTCAGCAAAACAAGCCTGGATTTTTGCGGGCATGGCCCTGCTCGGCGTGGCCATCTTTGGCTACGCGACGGGCGTTCTCATGGGGCCCTATGTGCCGGTTATCGGGGAGCGGCTGCCCGAGCTCACCTGCCTGCAACTCGCCTTTACGGGTGGCCGGGCCTCGGCGGTCCTGGACTCCTTCAGCCCCGAGCAGCGCACGGCGATCGCCGGCCTGCTGATTCCCGGAGACGTCGTCTTTGCCTGGGGCTATGGCTTCCTGCTCACGGGGTTGCTCGGGCTCCTCACGCTCCGTCTACCGGCTGCGTGGCAACGCGTCGGCAAGGTACTGATGTGGGCGCCGCTGCTGGCCTCTGCCTTCGACTGTCTGGAGGACCTCGCCCTCTATCAGCTGGCCATGGCGCCGGCGGGCAGTGATTTTGGCCTCGTGCCGCTGCTCGCCGGGACCGCAGCGACGCTGAAGTACCTGAACCTTTCTCTGCTGGCGCCGGCTTACGGCATGGCTGGCAGCATCAGGGGCGTGGCCCACGACCGCCGGCCTGGTGCCCTGCTGATCTACGTTCTGGTGGTCGTGAATGCCCTGGCGTTCTTTGCGAAGCCGGTGACG
>CAMBYH010000024.1 GCA_945872065.1 Arsukibacterium tuosuense | reverse complement strand
GAGCGCGTGACCTACCGGGTTAGTGCGGATGCGCTGGGGCGCTGGGCCTACCACTGCCATCTGATGATGCACATGGAAACCGGGATGTTCCGGGAGGTGCTCGTCGATGAATAGGTTCATGGGAGCGGCGCTGCTGCTGACGGGCCTGTACCAGCCTGGGGTGCGGGCGGAAGACATGGGGCATCAGGCCCATATGAACGACGATCCCCTGGTGTGGATGGTGCTGGTGGACGAACTGGAATGGCAGAACGCGTCATCGGATGACACGCTGGCCTGGAACGTGTTTGCCTGGATCGGTCACGACACCGGGCGGGTGCTGTTCCGGTCCGAGGGCGAGATGACCGCGGGTGATGTGGAGGGCGGCCGCGCCGAGTTGCTCTGGTCGAAACCAGTTACCGCCTGGTGGGATCTGGTAGCAGGTCTGCGGGAGGACTTCGGCACGGGTCCGGGCCAGACCTATGGACTGGTCGGCGTGCAGGGGACCGCGCCCTACCGCTTACACATCGAGGCCGACCTGTTTGGTGGCGAGCGGGGGCAATTCGGCACACGTCTGGAGTCCGACTACGAGATCCTGCTCACCAACCGGTGGATCCTCGTGCCCCGGGCCGAGCTCGAGGCCTTTGGCAAGGACGAGGCGGCCCTCGGCATTGGCAGCGGCCTGAGTCAGCTGGAGGTGGGCCTGCGCCTGCGCTACGAGATTCGTCGTGAGTTCGCGCCTTACGTGGGCGTAGAGTGGAGCGGGAAGTTTGGTGACACCGCTGATCTGGCCGAAGACGCTAACGAGTCGGTGAGGGACACGCGCCTCGTTGCCGGCCTCCGCGTGTGGTTTTAGGGAAAAAGGGAAAAAGAAAAAAGAAAAAGGTACCGGACCTTAAGAAAAAGGTACCGGACCTTAGTTTTGTTAGTTGTTGCAGATGCAACAACTAACAAAACTAAGGTCCGGTACCTTTTCGGGGGAAATCCTGCATTGCCAGGGCCACGGCCCGCGCCACCGTCGCCTCATCGAGCGTCGTGGTGTCGACCCGACCGGTGAGAGTGCCCAGCCAGACTTCCCGGTTGGCCGCTGCATCCACAGCGTGGATCACCAGCTGCCCCTCCTGGTAACTCTGGACGCTGGGGCTGCCGACGTTGACGGAGCCGCCCACGTTGCCGCCAAAGCTCCCAAGGCCAATGCCCACCCGGAACGGACTGGACTTGAGCTTGTCTTTGGCTTCCGTGTCGTAAGCGATCAGCAGCTCGGGATCACTCGCCACTTCGGTGTACCCGCGCCGGGTGAGCTCCGCGTGGATAGCTTTTCGGATGTTCACGTCCAGAAGACGCAGCGGCTCGTTGCTCCCGTCGATACCCGTGACGGACTGCCACCCGAAGGTGCTGTAGGCCGCCAGGTCGATATCCGGGTCGCTCTGGGACTGGGCCCTGGGCGGGTTCTGACTGGCGCAGCCGGCCAGGCTAGCGAACAGGACAACGGCTGCAAGCATGGGGTAGAGGGTGCGCATGACGGCCTTCTCCGCTGGAACACAGGCACTGGTCGGGTAGACTAGATTCTGCCCATTCTGCACCCCGAGGACGCTGAGATGTCGAGAGAAGTGCCAGCAATCGGCACGAACGGACTGTCCTTGCCGTTGCTGCCGGCCGTTCGCCAGGCTGCTGACGACGGCCACTGTCCGCCGAAGCCGCCGCAGTAGCATCCCACCAGGCGCAGGCTCCGGCCCATGATTACCCTGCGCTCCCTGGCGGCCGTCCTGTCTGCGCTGTTCCTGCTGGTCATCACCCTGCTGGCGGGCCTGCTCAACCTGAATCCGGCGGCGCTCAAGGGCCAGTTCGAGACCTGGGCCAGCGACCAACTGGGCCGCCAGCTCGCCGTCGACGGGGATTTCCAGCTCAGACTCGGTCCGGTGACGCAGGTCTCCGCCAGTGGCGTGCGCCTGGCCAACGCCGACTGGGGCAGCCAGCCGGAGATGCTGGTTGCGGACCGCGTCCTCCTGGAGCTAAACCTCTGGTCGCTCATCCAGGCCACTACGCTCATCCCCCGGATCGAGGTGGAGGGCCTCGATGTGCTCCTGGAGACCAGTGCGGAAGGCCTCGACAACTGGGACCTGGAACTCAAGCAGGACGAGGAGAGTGTCTGGCCCGAGACCCCCTCTCTGGTGGTGGAGCTGGTCAGCCTGCCCGGCGCCCGCCTGCGCTACGTCACCCCGCGGCTGACCCGCCCACTTGAAGTGCAGTTCGAGACGCTGGAGCAGACCCAGGCCCCCGACGGCATGCTGGTGCTCAGCGCCGGCGGCCAGGCCAACGATGTGGCCCTGCGCCTCGGCGCGAGCATCGGGCCTCTGCCGAATTTCCTGAAGGGCGAGAACATCAGCGCCGCGGTGGAGGGCAAGCTCGGCGAGCTCACGCTGGATGGCCGTGCCGAGATCGACGACCTGGGAACGCCCGCTGACACCCGGCTGAACTTCAAGGTGAGCGGCCCGGATGCGGACTACGTGACGCGCACCCTCGGGGTGCGCAATCTGGGCACCGGACCAGTCAGTCTCGACGTGAACATCGCCCCGGCCGCCGACCGGCGCGGCATCAGTGGCACGGTGGCAGGCGTATTCGGCGCCCTCACCCTGGACGGCAGTGGCGAGCTCGTCGATCCCGCTGACCTGAAGAAGCTCGGCTTGCAGATCAAGCTGGCCGGGCCGGACCTCAGCCTGCTGGGTGGTCTGCTCGACATCAATCAGTTGCCGGCGGAAGCCTTCACTCTGGAGGCCCGCTTTGAGCAGAACGACGACATGCTCACCATCGACACCGTCGCCGTCAACCTAAAGGATGCGCAGCTGCAACTAAAGGGCTCGGTCACCGATGTGCAGCAGCTGACCGGCAATGACGTCAGCTTCACCGTCAAGGGCTCCGACCTGGCGCGGTTTCGCCAGCTGCTGCGCATCCCCGGTCTCGCCACCGGCCCCTTCGAGCTGGCCGGGCGCCTGCAGCAGTCAGCCCAGGGCCGGGAGCTGCTGGAGTTCACCGCGACCACCCGGCTCGGCAAGCTCACTGCCAGCGGCCCACTGGGCGATTACCCGGGCTTCTACGGCAGCCAGCTGCAGTTCACGGCCGCCGGCACAGACTTCACCCGCATCGGCACCGCACTGAAAATTGCCGGCTTCCCGGCCGGACCCTTCGACGCCCGGGGTCAGCTCGAGTGGACGAAACCGGGCGTCAGGTTCAGCAACAGCACCCTGAAGATTGCCAGCGATCAGCTGACGCTGAACGGGTTGCTGGGGACCCAGCCGCCTTTCGGGGCGGTGGACCTGCGCATCGCCATGCAGGGCAAGGATCCCCGTCTCCTCGCCCGTTTCCTGAACCAGCCGGCGTTGCCCGCGGGGCCCTACACCCTGGCCGGGCGGCTGCGCCACGACCGGAACGCCTGGCGTATCGACGACGGCAGCGCCGCGCTGGCCGGTGCCCGGTTGCGCATCAACGGTGTGCTCGGCAACCTGCCGGCCCTGCACGGCACGAAAATGAGCTTCTCCGTCGAGGGGCCGAACCTCGCCCCCTTCAGCGGCGTGGCCGGGCGCCAACTGCCGAAGGTGCCGTTCAAGGCGACAGGCAGCCTTGCCAGCGAGCCCAGGGCGCTCCGGCTCGATCAGCTCACGGTGTCTGCGGGTGACCTCAAGGGGAGCGGCGCAGTCACCCTGGGATTGCCCGTCGGGACGTCCCGTACCACATTCGATTTCAGTGCTTCCGGTGCCGGGCTTGGCGATCTCGTGCCGGAACTCGACTGGTTGCCGCTCGCGCGCCTGACCGGCACAGTCACCGCCCGGGGCAGCTGGCAGAAGGACCGCCTGTCCATCGCCGCCCTGAAGCTCCAGACCGCTACCGAAACCGTCAGTGCCCAGGGCGACATCGCGCTGGCGCCGGTGGCCCGGGCGGCCGCGCTGCAGGTCAACGCCACCGCAAAGGATCTGGCGGCCGTGGGGCAGCTCTTCGGCCTGCAACTGCCGGACGGCGTCCGGTTGCCCGACGCACCGCTGCAAGTCGCCGCCCGCGTCTCGGGCAACGCCGACGCACTGGTGCTGGATGCCGTCACGGGCACGGTGGGCAAGACGGATTTTACGGGCCGCGTGCAGCTCGATCTCACGGGCAAGCCCACGGTGGATATCCAGCTCCAGTCGGCTCTGCTGAATCTCGCCGCGTTCAGCGCGGATGGGCCAACGCCAGCCGCCGCACCGACGAGCGCGTCCGGGTTGGTGATCCCGGACACTCCACTGCCACTGGCGCTCCTCAACCAGTTCAATGGCCGGATCGTCGTGCGCGCCAGCAAGATGCTGTTTGCCGGTACCCAATACACAGGCCTCCAGATCGATGCCACCGTGAAGGACGGGCAGCTGACGGCGGATCCCTTCCGGGTGGCCAATCCCGATGGCGCCCTGGCAGTTCGTCTCGAGGTCCAGCAGGGCGCCGGACTGCCCCAGGTGCAGGTCAAGGGCAGCGGCACCGGGCTGGTGTTGCAGTTTGGCAGCGTGGCGACCGAGCGGGCCAATCGGCTCGACTTCGACGGCCAGTTCGATCTCACCGGCCGGGGCCGTAACGTCCGGGAGCTGGCGGCCTCACTGCAGGGCCGGGGGCGCCTGGTGAGCGGTCCGGGCCGGCTGCCCAACACCAATCTGGACCGCATGTACTCCTCGTTCTTCAGCCAGCTGTGGACGTCGCTGAATCCGCTCGTCAAACGCCAGCCCTACACGGAAGTGATCTGTGCCGCGTATCTGTTCAGGGCGGAGGACGGCGTGCTCCGCACCGACCCGGCGCTGGTCCTGCGGGTCAAGGGGATCGATATCATCAGCCAGGGGGCCATCAATCTCCGCACCGAGGCCGTCGATTTCAACTTCAAGACCGTGGCCCGCTCGGGCCTGGGCATCAGCGTCGGTCAGCTGCTGAATCCCTACATCAAGATCAGCGGCACGCTGGCCAGACCCCGGCTGACCCTGGATCCGAAGGGCACTCTCGTCAATGCGGGCGCAGCGGTGGCCACGGCGGGCCTCTCGGTGGTGGCGACTACCCTGTGGGACCAGCTCTTCCGCCAGAACGATCCCTGCGCGACGGCCATTGCCGAGAACGACAGGCGCGCCGCTACTTCGCCGCCTTAGGCGCTGGCACAGCAGGCGTGCTCCGCAGCACCCGGGTGGCCGCCGCGATTTCCCGACTGAGGGCCGCAATCGCAGCGGTGTGGGCGGTTACCAGTGCGTCGTAGCCGGGAACACTGACAGGCTCCTGCAGGACGGAGTAGCCGATTTTCGCTTCCGTGCCCGGCGCACCCTGGACGCTCCACACTGCTTCCAGGCTGACTGCGCTGCCCGGTGTGGCATCGAAGCGCTGGATCTCGACCGCCACCCGCCACAGCGGCCGGCCCGTCGCCGGCTGGGGCTCGACGGTGACGGCCGCATCCGGGAGCAGCTGGTTCAGGTTGGCCGCCAGCACCCGGGGCACCTCGCTCTTCAGCGGCGCTGCCCAGACCTGCTGTTGCAGGACGGTGACCCGGTTGTCGCCCGCGCGGGTCACCAGCTGCGGCCGGTCGAGGATCTCCGGCAGGATTACCGGGCCGACGAGAATTTCGAAGGTCGGGACCTTGCTGCTTCCCATCGTCGACGGGATTTCCGTCAGCGTATAAAACACGACCGGGGGGGAACGGGAACAGCCGGTCATCGTCGTGACCAGGAGGGTGGCGGCAACCAGGGCTGCGGGGAGGCGCCACGGCAGGCAAAGACGGCGCTGTTGTTCCATCACTGTTCATCCTCCGGCTTGCCACGAATGAGCGACTCTGGATGCTGCTCCAGGTAATTGGCCAGGTTGCGCAGGGCCGCGGCTGCCTCGCTGACTTCCGACAGGGCCCCGCGCAGATTCTGCTGGAGCTGCGCGTCCGGGGCGAGGGCCCCGTTGGCCGTACTCAGCACCTGGCTGGCATCCTGCAGGGTGGTCCGGGCCGCCGGGATCAGCTCGGAGTTGATCCCGGCCAGGAGCTTGTCCGCGTTCTCGATGGTCGCCTGCAGGTCCTTGCCGATCTTGTCCAGGGGAATCTGCTCCAGCTTCGCAGCCACGGCACCGAGTTTGTCCTCGATAGCCACCAGGCCTCCGGGCGTCGTGGGCAGCACCACCGGGTTCTGCTTCCAGTCGACCGCAGCCTTTGGCGCTGTCGGGAACACATCGAGCGACACATAAAGCTGGCCCGTGAGCAGATTGCCGGTCTTGAGCTGGGCCCGGAGTCCCCGCTTGACCAGGGTGTCCAGCACGGTGCGGCTGAAGCCGGCGGCGTTCGCCGGCGCCGAGCCTTTGCGGAGCTCGGCCTGGATGCGCTCGGGGTAAAAGGCAATTTCCACCGGGATCCGGAACGTAATGCTGTCCGGATCGAAGCTGAGCCCCACGGCGGTCACCTCCCCGAGGGGAATGCCACGGAATTCCACGGTGGCGCCAGGGGTCAGTCCCCGCACAGACTGGTCGAAGTACAGCAGGAAGCGCTCCACTTCGGTCACGGGGGGCTTCATGGCCTCGGCGTAGTTCGCGGACAGCGTGAACGCGGTGTCGGCGGCAGCGGGCTCCGTGACCGGGAGACTGGGCGGGGCCTGGAAGGCGATGCCGCCGGCGATGATCGTGGCAATGGACTGGGTGTCCACCTTGATGCCGGACGAATCCAGGGTCACGTCGATGCCGCTGGCGTGCCAGAAGCGGGTGCTGGCGGTTACGTACTGATCATAGGGCGCATTGATGAAGGCCTTGAGCGTGACCTTGCTGCCGCCCGGGTCGAGGGCATAGGCGACAACCTCACCCACCTGGATGCGGCGAAAGTAGACTGGCGCCCCGATGCTGAGGGAACCCAGTTGCCCGGTGTGGAGCACGAATTCCCGGCCCGGGAGGCCGCTGGTAACAATGGGGGGCGTCTCGAGGCCGACAAACGCCCGGCCCGACTTTTTGGACGCGCCCACGTCCACGCCGATATAGGCGCCGGACAGGAGCGTGCTCAGGCCCGTGACGCTGCTCCCCGTGATCTGGGGCCGGACTACCCAGAACCGGGTGTCCTCCAGGAGCAGGTCCTGCGCCGTCTTGGACAGCTGGGCGGTCGCGACGACGGACGAGCGATCCGGGGCCAGGTCGATGGCCGTGACCGTGCCGATCTCCACGTCCTTGAACCGGATCATCGTCTTGCCAGCCTGGAGTCCGTCAGCGGTCTTGAAGCTGATCGTGATCGTCGGCCCCCGCTGGAGCAGCGCGTTGACCGCGAGTCCGCCGCCGATGAGCGCCGCCACCAGCGGAATGAGCCAGATGAGTTGCGGTCCCCGGCGACTGGCCGGTCGGGTGACGGCCTCTGCCACTTCCGGGGTCGCTCGCTGTTGCTGCTCGTCAGTCATCGTGATCTCCAAGGGGATCCCAGATCAGGCGGGGATCGAAAGAGTTGGCGGCCAGCAGGCTGAGCACGACGACCGCGCCAAAGGCGATCGCGGCCGGCCCGGCATCAATGGCGGCGAGGGGCTGCATCTGCACCAGCCCCGCCATGATCGTCACTATGTAAACATCCAGCATGGACCAGCGTCCGACGATTTCCACCATCCTGTATATCCGGGCCCGATGTTCCGGCTGCCAGGTGGAGCGCCGTTGTACGGACCAGGCCAGAAACGTCAGGGAAACCAGTTTCGCCAGGGGAATGGTGATGCTGGCCAGGAAGACCAGCAGTGCCAGGGGCCAGGAACCGGAACTCAACAGGTAGACCACGCCGCTCATGATGGTGTCGTTCGCCGTGCCCTGGGGTGAGGTGGTAACCATCATGGGCAGCAGGTTGGCGGGAATATAAAGAATGTAGGCCGCAATCAGCAGGGCCCAGGTGCGCTGGATGCTGTTGGGTTTGCGCTGGTGCAGTGTCGCGCCGCAGCGGGGGCAGGAAAGGTTGCCGCCGCTCTGGGGCGCGCGGCTCAGGAGTTCGCAGTCACCGCAGCGGATCAGGCCAGCCCGGGCGGCGGTAAGGGCCGGCGCGCTCACCGGCCAGCACCGCTGCGGGCAGTACCGATGCGGGCCCAGAGGCTGCGCGGGTCAAAGGCGGCAGCCATGGCGGTAAACACCAGGAGCAGGGCCCCAAAGGCCCAGAGCGCCACACCGGGCACCACCTTCGCGTACATCTCCAGTTTCACGAGGGACACCAGCAGGCCCAGCATGAAAACTTCCACGAGTCCCCAGGGCTGGATACTGTCCAGCGTACGCAGGATCAGCGGCACGCCGGGCGGCTGGCGGCCGAAATGCAGGGGCAGGACCAGGTACAGGAGCGCTGCCAGAACCAGGCCGGGGGCCAGCAGGGTGGTCAGGCCCACGAGTCCGGCGACCAGCTGCATGTCCTGATGCCACAGCGCGACCAGGGCTCCGGGCAGGCTGACCGTATTCGACCGGCCCTCGATCGTCATGCCGACGATGGGAAACGCGTTGGCAACAATGAAGAGCACGCTGGCCCCCAGCGCAAAAGCGAGGGTCCGGTCGACGGTGTCGGGCGTATCGCGATACAGAACCGACCCGCAGCGGGCGCAGGTGACGACGGTCCGGTCAGCCGGTTCCGGCTCCCGCTGCAGCAGGTCGCAGTCGGGGCAGGCAAGGAGCGCGCGAGGAGCCATCCCCACGATCATCCGTCCTTCCCATACACCTAGGCAAGAAATAAGTGTCACGGTAGAATTTTAGTTCTGACCTCTCGCTTCAGCTCCGGGCGGGCTTGCAGCTCCCGGCTCCATCCCCGGTCTTTGGCGGCAAGATCGGCACGACCGCCCAGCAGTCCACCCCCTACTGGCCGCCCCGCCTCGTACCTCGCAAGGGCGCGCCCAACGTGCTGCTGATCATGACGGACGACTCGGGCTACGGCGTGCCCAGCACCTTCGGTGGTGTGATCCCCACGCCCGCACTGGACCGCATCGCGAAGAACGGCCTGCGCTACACCAACTTCAACTCCACGGCGCTGTGCTCGCCCACCCGGGCCGCCCTGATCACCGGGCGCAATCACCACTCGGTAGGCTTCGGAGTGATTTCCGAGCAGGCGACCGGCTACCCGGGCTACAACAGCATCATCACGGAAGACAAGGCCACCATCGGCCGGATCCTCAAGGACAACGGTTACCGCACGTCCTGGTTCGGCAAGAACCACAACACGCCGTCCTTTACGTCGAGTTCCATCGGCCCCTTCGACCAGTGGCCGACGGGCATGGGCTTCGAGTACTTCTACGGCTTCATGGGTGGTGACACGAGCCAGTGGCAGCCGGCCAACCTGGCCCGCAACACCACCTACATCTATCCCTTCATCGGCAACCCGAACTTCAACCTGATCACGGCCATGGCGGACGAGGCCATCGGCTACATGAACCAGGTCAACACTCTGACCCCGGACCAGCCTTTCTTTGTCTACTACGTGCCGGGTGGCACCCACGCGCCCCACCACCTTCCCCTGGGAGCTCTACGACCTGAGCAAGGACTGGACCCAGGCCGATGACGTCGCGGCGAAGAACCCGGCCACGCCCAAGGAGCTGCAGGACATCTTCATGGAGGAGGCGAAGAAGTACCAGGTTCTGCCTCTCGACTCTTCAGTGGTCGCACGCCTGCTGACACCCCGGCCCAGCATTACGGCTGGCCGGAATGTGTTCACCTGGACGACGCCCCTCACGGGCACGCCCAACGGGGACGCGCCCTCGATTCTCAACTCGTCCTACAACTTCAAGGCCGAGGTGGAGATTCCGGCGGGGGCGGCAACGGCATGCTGATCACCCAGGGTGGACGTTTCGCGGGCTACGGCTTCTACCTGCTCAAGGGCAAGCCCGTGTTCACCTGGAATCTGGTGGACCTGGAGCGCATCAAGTGGACTGGCGCGGACGTGCTGTCTCCCGGCAAGCAGACCCTGGAATTCGACTTCAAGTACGACGGTCTCGGCATGGCGACCCTCGCCTACGGCAGTCCCAGCGGCATTGGCCGGGGCGGCACGGGCGTGCTGACGGTGGACGGCAAGGTGGTGGCCACCCAGCAGATGCCGAAGTCCCTTCCCCTCACCCTGCAGTGGGACGAGAACCTGGATGTGGGTTCCGACACCGGCTCGACGGCGGATGACCAGGACTATCAGGTGCCTTTTGCCTTCGACGGCAAGATCAACAAGATCACGCTGGCCATCGACCGGCCCCAGCTGACGCCGGCCGACATCGCGACGCTGGAAGCCGCCCAGCGGAACAACAAGACCAGCGAGTAAGCAAGTCTGGAAACAAGGGCCGCGCCATCCGGCGCGGCCCTTGTTCGTTCTATACTAGGTCAATCCTCCGGCGCTCGCCGCAGACCTTCAGGAGACCCCCATGCGTAATCTGCTGCTTCCCATCGCCCTGCTGGCCTTTGCTGGCGTCGCCCAGGCCCAGTTCATGCCCGAGAAGCTCACGCCCATGGGTGAGAAGATCGTGGCGGCGATGAACAGCGACATCCGCACGCCGGAGGAGAAAGAGCGTGACGCCGAGCGCAAGCCCCGGCAGACGCTGGAGTTCTTCGGGCTGCAGGACAACATGCGGGTGCTGGAGCTGGTGCCCTCCGTGGGCTGGTACACGAAGATCCTCGGCCCGGTGCTGGCGGAGAAGGGCGAGCTCTACGTCGCCATTGGTACCGACCGACTCGCGCCCGTGCTCAAGGCTACGCCGTCCCTCGCCAGGGTGAAGGTTGCCCCGGTGGACGCCAAAATGTCGCCGGCGCCCGGCAAGATGGGCCAGTTCGATCTCGGCGACTTCTCCCTGGGCGTGAAGGATCTGGATCTGATCCTCACCTTCCGCAACTATCACAACCTGTCGGCCGGAGCCCGCGCCAGCCTGAACAAGGCGGTTTTCGCGGCGCTGAAGTCCGGTGGGCACTACGGCATCCTCGATCACACCCGCCGGCACAACGAGCCCGACAACACGGAGAACTGGCGGCGGGTGGATCCCGTGCTGGTGATCCGGGAAGTCCAGGCGGCAGGTTTTATTCTCGAAGACTACTCCGCCATTCACTACATCCCGGATGACGAACTGCGCTACGAAGTGGCCCGCAAGACTGTCAGCGGCAACTCGGACCGGTTCGCGCTGCGCTTTCGCAAGCCCTGAGACCACGTAGTCAGACCAGGGAACCGAGAGGCTCCTTGCCAATGTCGGCGAGCCGCCGCTCGGCCCTGTACGCTGCCTCCGCAGCAGCGCCTGCCAGTTTTTTCCTCGCCTGGAAATTTCATCTGTTGGGAGCGGCACCGGCGCCCTGGGTGATGTTCCTCGCCGCTGCCGCCTGGGGCCTCTTGCTGCTCCAGAGTTTCACCGGGTGGGGCTGGATCGTGACGCGGGGGCTGCTCCGGCTCCGGGCCAGTGAGTATCTGCACGCGGCCGCGGGCCTGGCCCTGGCGATTGCCCTGGGTGGCTGGCTGAACCTCTATGGCTGGGTAAATGCCTGGAGCCTCGGACTATTTGTCTGGACCGGGGCCATTTCCTACGCGGGCGGAGTGCTGTTCGCCTCTCGCACCCCGGTGCGCGATCCCGGCCCGACCCCCGGTCTATCCCGCCGCGTGGTCCTGCTGACTGGATTCCTGGTCGTTGCTCTGGTCTGGAGCTATATCACGGCGGCAGGCTGGCCCAAGTTCAACCCCCACGACGACTATCACGCCTACCTGGCCTTTACAGAAAAGCTGGTGCAGCTGGGCTCCCTGGGGGAGGACCCCTTTTCCCGACGCCGGCTGATCAGCGGACTTGGTGGTCAGTACTTCCTGTTGAGCCTGGTGGCTGCCGAGTTCCCGCTTCGCTTCCTGCACATTCTGGATCCGGGCGTTGCGGTGCTTATGCTCGCCGGCATGGTCACCGCCGCGATCCCGGCGGCAGACGTGCGGGTGAAGCTCACGCTGCTCGGTCTGGCGGCAGCGGTCGCGATGTTTCCCTTTCCCATTGTCAACGTGTCCACGGTAGTCATCGTCATCCCGTTGCTGCTGGCAATGTGGCTGCTCCTTGCCGACTGCCAGAGAGTCCTGGAGGCTGACCCCTCGGCGTCGTTGCTGTCCCGGGCAATCCTCATAGGGCTCTGCGGGGCGTCCGCCTGCACGCTGAAGAATTCGTTCATTCCCTACGTGGCACTCGCAGTTTTCGCGGGCGGGTGCAGTCTGCTGGTGAACACACCGGCGCTCTGGAAGCGCCTGCTCGGTTGGGCCGTGCCCGCCATCGGCGTGGCGGCCGCCACGCTGGGCCCCTGGATGGCCGACTTGCAGCGCTCGTCCGGGACAGCCCTGTATCCATTATTCGGGAAGGGCTATGAGGGGTCCGTGTATGGCACCTCTCCGCCACTCAATGCCGGGTTTCTGCAGGCTGAAACGCTGGGTGCTGACCTGGGCAACTGGCTGGTCGATCCCTTCCTGCGGCTGCCGATGCTGATCACTCTGGTCCTGCTGGTACACACGCTCTGGCGGCACAAACTGCGGGACCCGGCAACGCTCCTGCCCGCGAGCATGTTCATGACGGCCCTCATCAGCCTGCTCATCATGGGTTTCGCGACCGGGGCCTATAACGTCTATCGCTATACCGTGCCCTTTGTCTTCGGGTCACTGCTCGCAGGCCTGATTATTCTGGCGCGCCGACCAACCGCGGGGCAGTGGCCGGTGGCTCCGCTGGTCAGTGCCGCCCTGCTCGCGGTCTTTGGCCTGGTATCCCTCCTGGGGGAGGCCGGCAAGGCAGCGGCTGCCGTGAGCCGGAGTGTCCAGGGTCAGGAACTCGTCACGGCGGAGCGCCGGGAAGCCTACGCGGACCTGTCCGCGCACCTGCCAGTGGACGGCGCAGTGCTGACCCGACTGCAGTTCCCCTTTCTCTTGCGCTTCCGGCCCGACGTCTATATCGCCGACGTGCCGGGTGGGGCGAGTCCGCCGCCGGGAATGCCCGTGGGGACTGATCCCGCCGAACTGCGGCGCTATCTGCTGGGGGAGGGCGTGCGTTACGTCGCGTGGGACTACGCCACCGAGGCCGGCTTTAGCCGGGAGAAGTACGGGAAGCGGCTGGAGCCCGGCGCCTTCCGCGTGGAACGCAGCGAAGCACAGCAAAGCTTCGACTTTCAGACCGCCCTGGAGGCGCTACGGGTGACGCGCCCGCTGGTCTACGACCGGCATGGAATAGTGATCATTGATCTGGCTGGCAAGCCGCTCAACCACAGCACTACCGGCACGCGGTAGAGTGAGGCCCGCGGGCCCGGGACCCGGACCCGCGGGGAGCACGTCGTCTAGTTAAGGCACTGGGCGCGGATTTCGGCGATCTTCTTGTCGATCATCCGGTTGTACT
This sequence comes from Arsukibacterium tuosuense, assembly GCA_945872065.1. Taxonomy (GTDB): domain Bacteria; phylum Pseudomonadota; class Gammaproteobacteria; order Steroidobacterales; genus SHZI01. Next base: position 18,783 of record CAMBYH010000024.1, on the reverse strand, counting down.
CGCCGGTGCCCACTTCGAAGCGGGCCTTTTCCTGCTTGTCAGCCACATTGACCAGCAGGCCGATGGGGACGATGGACGAGACGCCATTCGCGATTTCCTTGGTCACGTGGGCCTTCTCGGACTCCAGCACCCGCACGTCGCCGACCGCGGTGGAGCAGTTGATCGGCTGAGACATGCTGGCCTGATCCTGCTTGGTGATGGGCGAGGCGCAGCCAGCGGCCAGGGTAACGAGACAGGCCAGTAACAGTTTCGTCTTCATCACGTTCAGAACTCCTGCAGGTTAAGGCAATGGTTCAGAACCAGGGCCGGCCTGGTCCGGCCCTCCCAGCCCTGGACCACCATCGCCGCGGCGCCAGGGAAATTGCAGACGGTCACGGACTTCGTGAAGCAGGGCATTGAGCACATCCTGACGGGACCGGATCACCTGCTGTGCGTGTTCGGCCTGCTGCTGCTCGTCAGTTCGCCCTGGATGCTGGTCAAGACGGTGGCGGTCGAGATGGCCGCGTTCATCGCCTGGTTCAACGCGACGGGGCCGGCGGGTGACCAGCCGCTGCCCGCGCTTGCCCGCGCCGGCCTCGCGCATCTGTATTTCGAATCCATTCACCCGTTCGAGGATGGCAACGGACGTCTCGGGCGCGGGATTGCCGAGAAGGCGCTGGCTAATGGCGCCGGGCAACCGAGCCTCACGGCGCTGTCGCTGGTCATCCAGCTCCGTCGCAAGGAGTACTACGCGCAGCTCGAGGCCGCCAACAAGGGCCTTGAAGTGGACGCCTGGCTCGACTGGTTTGCCGATGTTGTCCTGGCCGCCCAGGCCCACACCCTTGGCTGGCTGGAATTCCTCATCCAGAAGACCCGGCTGCTCGACCGGCTGCGGGGGCAGATCAACGCACGCCAGGAAAGGGCACTCCTGCGACTATTCCGGGAAGGACCAGATGGGTTCACTGGCGGCCTCTCGGCCGGCAAGTACATGGCAATCACCGGTGCGCCCGCCGCGACGGCCCGGCGTGACCTCGGTCAGCTCGTGGAACTGGGTGCGTTGCGCCGCACAGGCCAGCTCAAGAGCACGCGTTACTGGCTGTCGATTGCTCCGCAGGGGCTGGCGCAGCAGCCAGCTTCACGCCGGCGGCGGGAGCCAAAGTGTTGATGCGCATCATCTGATCGGCCATCATTCATCAATCCCAGCCGGAGTACGTTTGATGAGCATCGCAAAGTTCGGGTCGTCCGTTATCGCCGTCTCCATTGGAGCCCTGGCTTTGACAGTGGCGGGTCCCGCCCGGGCCGGCGGCCTGATCCTCTATGAGGTGGGCACCGCTGATGTGGCCCTCGCCTCGGCCGGCTACAGCGCCCGCGCCCAGGATGCCTCCACGGTGCTGTCCAACCCGGCGGGCATGACCCTGCTGGACGGCAAGCAGGTGCTGCTCGGCACCCAGATGCTGTACACGGATCCGAGCTTCTCCGTCGACAGCGGCACGTCACCGGAACTCGGCAGCACGAGCGGCGGCAACCCCATCGGCTTCTTCCCCGGGGGCTCCGGCTTTTATACCCAGGAGATCTCGCCCAAGCTCACCGTCGGTTTCGGCCTGGCGGGCAACTTCGGAGTGGGGCTGGAATACAACGACGACTGGGTCGGCCGCTACTACGTCAAAAAGGCCGCGCTGCTCGGCGTCTCCCTGCTGCCCTCCATTGCCTACCAGGTTACGGACAAGCTGTCCCTGGGCGTCAGCCTCAATGCCATGTATGGCATGACTGAGACCAAGGTGGCGGTGAACAATATTGTTGCTGGCCCCGATGGCGGCCTCAAGCTGAAAGACGAAGAGTGGGGCTTTGGTGGCAATGTGGGCGTGCTGTACCAGATCAGTCCGGCCACCCGCCTTGGCCTGACCTACACCTCCCAGGTGGACCTGGACTTCTCTTCCAACGCGGAGTTTTCGGGCCTGGCGCCGGGCCTCGAGGCGGTGCTGGATTCCCGGGGCCTGCTGAATGCAGAGATCGATCTGGGCATCAAGGTGCCCCAGACCGTCATGGCAAGCGTGTTCAGCCAGATCGACCCGACCTGGGCCCTGCTGGCCAGCGTGGGCTGGCAGGACTGGTCTGAGTTTGGCCGGGTCGACGTCAGCATCGAGTCCAACAACCCCGTCAGCCTGACCACCGACGCCCCCTACCAGGACACCTGGCACGGTGCGCTCGGTGGCCAGTACCGGCTCAGCGACGCCTGGCTGATGAACTTTGGTGTGGCCTACGACTCGGCGTTCCAGGAAGGCAGCACGGTTTCTCCCGCACCGCCCCCCGCCGGCTGGCGTTTCGGCGTCGGCGCCCAGCAGCTGGTTACCAAGTCATTTCACTGGGGCGCGGGGGCCGAGTACCAGTGGGGCGGCACCCTGGACGTAAACAACGAAAGCTCGGTGCCCGTGGCGAACGGTGGCCGGGGCAACCTCGTGGGCAAGTTCCGGGACGTGCAGACGCTGTTCGTCTCGGCGAACTTTGGCTGGAACTTCTGACGGCGAATAATCAGGGCGCCGGCATGGTTCACCCCCGTTTCCACGGACGGTTCAGTTAAGGCTTTTGGATAGGCTTTCGGCATAAGTGGCCGGCGATAGTCCGTCAGCGTAGGAGTGACTGCGCTGCCGATTGTAGAACCGCTCGATGTAGTCGAAGACGTCCGCCTGGGCTGATGATTCGCAGCTTGTCCGGCCGTTGCAGGGTGACTTCGAACGATCTGGTGTAGGTGAGGGGCGGGCCGAGATGAGTCGGGCTCTCGTCGGTGCTGACCGCCGTCAGGCATAAGCCCAGGGCGATGAGCAGGGCCAGACGTGGAGGTGAGTTTTGGCGCATCTGCGGGGCCTCTGCGTGATATGGAAAAGTAGCAATTCCCAGCATTCCACGCCCCCGGAAGGGGCGTCAACCGCCGTGCCCGGCGCTCCCGCCAGGCGTCCTTCGGTACCTAACCGTCGCCCTTCCGGGGGCGCAACCCACCACGTTCACGCAGCCGGGCGAGTTGCTGGTCCTGGAAGGTAGTGGCGAGCGTCATCAATACCCCGGTGGACCAGGCGCAAGAGAGCAGGCCCGCCGTGGCGATCATGCCTTCCAGCAGGCGCCACTTCTGGGGCAGGTTGAAGGAGCTTCCGAGCGTGGTGTACTCAGTGAAGGAGAAGTAGATGGCAGTACTCATGTTCGGGAAGCACGACTTCCACTGAAAAAAACTTGCCCAGGTAATCACCTCAAGACAGTGCACGATCACGATCATCCAGCTGGCCAGGATGAGGGGCAGGATCCCCGCCACGAAAGGACGTCGCGCGGCAAGCTGCTCGCCGAGCCGGTGCTTGATGCCGTTGCTGGAGTGCTGGGTGAGGTCATGCCGAAGGCGTGGATGATCAGAGTGATGGCTACCAGGACAATGCCCCAGACGACCTCCTCGAAAGAGGTGACGTAGGTAGCCTCGTTGGTTGGGCCAAGGATGGTCAGACCTGGCTCGCGGCGCTAAAGACTAGAAGCTATACTGCCACCGTCGTGTCTACCTTTAACTGCAACGTAAGGAGCATCAAAATGTCCGCGTTCAAGATCATTGCCGGGTGCCTGGTCGCCTTGACGGTCACCGGCTGCGCCAGCGACCAGGAACTGCTGGCCAATCAGCAGGGCATGGCTATCCAGACCGCACTCACCCGGGGCAAATTCGAGCTGAACTGCCCCGCCGCCACGGGGTCGGTCCTGTCCCAGGAGACGGTCCAGCCGGTGGTCCGGGGTCCCCTGATGGGCGGCATGGAGCGGGTGCAGTACACCGTTGGGGTCTCGGGCTGCGACCAGCGCAAGACCTACGTGGTCCTCTGCGAAGTCGGTGGCAGCGGCTGCTTTGCCGCCGACGGGCAGTAGCGCGCCCCGGAATCCGGCATGCGCAGCCGTAGCGCCCTTCTGCTGTTCACGCTGGCGTGCTGCGGGTTCCTCACCCAGTGCAGCCGCTTGCCGGATTCCGGGCAACCACCCGCTGGGGTTGCGGCGGAGGCCGACGCAGGTCTGCCGACGCTGACTCCCGGCACGCCAGTCGCGGACTATTGGCGGGACGTCAAGCCGGTGCTCGACCAGCGTTGCGTGGTTTGCCACGCCTGCTACGACGCCCCCTGCCAGCTCAACCTCACCGCCTTCGAGGGCGTGGAGCGGGGCGCCAATCACGACGAGATCGTCTACGCCGCTGTGCGACTCAAGCCTGCCAACCCCACCCGGCTCTTCATCGATGCGGCCAACACAGCAGGCTGGCGGACGAAGGGCTTCTACAGCGTGCTGGATAACTCGGCGCCGGTTTCGCCGGAGGCGGCCCGGGCCGGGCTCATGCTTAGACTGCTCGCCCAGAAGCGCCAGCACCCCCAGCCGGACGTCATGCCCCTGGGCAAGGACTTTACCCTGGGCACCGACCGCAAGCAGCAATGCCCGGCGCCGGAGGAGTACGGCAAGTTCGACAAGAGCTTTGCCCGCTGGGGCATGCCCTATGCCCTGCCGGGCCTGACGGACCACGAGTACGCCACCCTGACCGGCTGGCTGTTGCGGGGCGCACCTTACCGGGAGCCTGCGCCCCTCGCGGGTGCGGCGCTCCGGCGGGTTGCTGACTGGGAAGATTTCCTCAACGGCCCCACAGCCAAGCAGCGGCTGATGAGCCGCTACCTTTACGAGCACCTCTTTCTCGCCCATTTCTATTTCACCGACGGCGACTCCCGCCAGTTCTTCCGCTTCGTCCGGTCCCGCACCGCGCCCGGCCAGCCCATCGACGTGATCGCCACCCGGCGGTCTTTCGATGACCCGGGCCCGGCGGCTTTCTGGTATCGCCTGGAACCGATCCACGCCACGATCGTTGCCAAGACCCACATGCCCTACGCGCTGAATGCCGCGAAAATGCAGCGCTTCCGGCAGTTGTTCCTGGAGCCGGACTTCCAGGTTGCGGCGCTGCCGGGCTACGCACCGAAAGTCGCCGGTAATCCCTTCATCGCTTTCGAGGCGCTGCCGGTGGACTCCCGCTACCGCTTCATGCTCGACGACGCGGAATACTTCATCCGGGGTTTCATGCAGGGCCCGGTGTGCCGCGGGCAGGTGGCTCTCAACGTCATCGAAGACCGTTTCTGGGTGGTGTTCGCCGATCCCGACAGCCCGCTGACCGAGGGCAGCGGCAGCTTTCTGGCGCGTGAGTCCGACAACCTCCGCCTGCCGGACGAGGGCGCCACGTCCCCCCTGGGGCTCTTTTCCTGGCGCAAGTACCGGGACCTGCAGAAGAAGTATCTGCTGGCCAAGCAGGCGTATCTGCAGGACGCAATGGCCACGACGAAAATCGACCTGAACCTGATCTGGGATGGGGATGGCCAGGGCGGCGAGAAGAACAGTAACGCCGCACTCACCCTGTTCCGCCACAACGACAACGCCTCCGTCATCCGCGGCCTGTTCGGGCCCCCGCCAAAAACCGCCTGGGTCATCAGCTACCCGCTGTTCGAGCGCATTCACTACCTGCTGGTGGCGGGCTTCGACGTCTACGGCACTACGGCCGAGCAGCTGGACACGCGGCTCTACATGGACTTCATGCGCATGGAGGGCGAGTTCAATTTCATCGCCTTCCTGCCGAAGAGCAGCCGGGAGAAGGTGCGTGACTACTGGTACCGGGATGCGGACGATTCGGTCCGGGAGTACGTCTACGGCAGCCGTATTTCCCTGGAGGGGGATACCGACATCCGCTACGTCACCGATGATCCCCGGGTGGAGCTCATGGAGATGCTGCGCACCCGGCTCAAGCCGGTGATGGATGTCCGGCACGAGCTGGCGGGGGACAAGGACGCGGAAGTCCGTCGCGGTCTGGAGCCGCTCGCGGCGCTGCAGGGCACCGCCGTCTCACTGCTGCCCGAGGTGGCGTTCCTCTCGGTGGTGCCTGGTCCCGGCGCGACGGCAGAGGCGGGCGGGATTTATTCCCTCGTGAAGGACACGGCCCACAGCAACGTGGCCTCGCTGTTTCGCGAGGAGAAGCGCCTGATCCCGGCCGAGGACCAGCTGTCCCTGGCTCGCGGCTTCATCGGTGCCCACCCCAATGCCTTCTTCCAGGTCACGCGCCAGGAGTTACCCGCGTTCAGCGCCGCAGTCGCCGGCCTGCAGTCGGAGGCCGACTATCGGGCCCTGGTGGCGGGCTTCGGTATCGACCGGACCAGTCCCGGCTTCTGGCCGCACAGCGACGCCCTGGCCCGGGCCTACACGAAGCTCGAGCCCGTCGATGCCGGCATCTTCGACTACGGGCGCCTCGAGAATCGTTGAGGCCTGACGGCAGCACTCACTCGGTTGCGTGGAGGGTCAGCTCCGCCAGCACGATGAGCACGGCCGCCGCGGCCAGGGCCCCCGGGGAAATGCCGGCGTCGCCGGTCCACAGCACCAGGGCGATCCCGGAGAAATTCACGTAGAGCGCGAACTCTTCAGCCAGCCGCCGGCTGGTCACGGGCGGCAACACCTGCAGCATCCGGCTGAGGCACCAGTGCACGAAGGGGCCAGTCAGTGCCAGGACCAGCACCACCTCTGTTTTCCAGAGCGAGATGTCAGAGGGCTGAAAAAATGGCCCGTCCGGCACCCAGGTGATCAGGTTCTGCAGATAACCGATGACCCCAAGCGCCATCAGGAGGATCCAGATCACCAGGCGATCGGTGTGCTCGAGCCGGGCCAGCCACCGCAGGGCGGGAACCTCAGTCAGCGAACTGATGGCAAAGACGACTGCCGCGATGGCCAGGCCCAGGAAGTACCAGGCTGCCGCGCGCTCGACCCAGTGCACCATCAGGACGACGGCAAGTATGGTTCCCAGGACCGTGGCGACGCGCAGGACCAGCAGGCGTGAGCGGGATTGATACGTGGGTGAGTGAGACATGATCGGGGCAAGCCCTAGGGGTTGATCCGCAAGTAGGAATGTCGGACGCGCTCTGCTCCCCGTCGCGCAACCACCAGCCGCAGGGCCGCCTCGGCCTTGATGCGCTGGCGATCAAAGCGGGTGGGCCGAAAACCGGCGAGACGTGGGCGCAGTGCCGGTGCATCGGCTCCGTAGGCCTCCAGCGGGATGTTCGCCGGGGGCAACTCCAGGTGCCGGAGGGCCTGGGAGGAAAACAGCAGCAGGTCGAACCGCGCCATGCTCGTGCCCACGATGCTGTTCGGGTACAGCAGGGCACCCGGCGTGTCGATGATGTAGAAGGCGCGCTCGCCGGCGGCGTCGCGCCCCGCCAGCACGTTGCGCAGGTGCAGCACGCCGTGAAACAGGCCGCTCTCGTGCATGTGGCGCAGATCCCGATACAGCGTCCCGAGATCCCAGCGGATGTTCTCCGCCTTGGTCACGGCTGCCAGTGCGCGCAGGGATTGCGCTTCAGCCACTTCCCAGGTGGCGAGGATTTCGAAGCGCCCGTGCTCCGCGGAGCGGCCTTCTGCCCAGGCCAGCGGCTCGCTGCAGGGAATTCCCCGGCTCTGCAGATGGGTGAGGGCGTCAAACTCCCGCTGCACCCGGAAGCGGAACGTGCGTTCCCGGCAGGTCGTGATGGGGCCCCGGTGCCGGTACATCTTGAGGATCACGCGGCGTTCCGCGCCCACGTCCTCCGCCCAGATGACGGTATCGGGCTCGCTCTTGATCAGGGCACCGGCGGCGGGCGAGGGCGGCGCACGAAACAACGGGGCAGCATGAGCACACATCACCGGGTCGAGCCCCCACGCGTGCAACCGCGCCGCTCCGGTCAACCGGTCTTCCGCTTCACCATGACGGCGTACCGGTGCCCCGAGACGAAGGGAAACAGCGCCGGGTACGCCACCAGTTCCGCGCCACCCCGATGGGCCAGCTCGGCCACCTGGCTGATGGTCATGGTCAGCTTCGACGGCTTGCGCAGTGCCAGTCGCCGGCGGTTCTTGTGGGAGTCGTGATCGAAGAAGGTCATGATCACAAAGCGTTTCGACACGCGGAGCAGCTCGGCGACCAGCCGCTCCCGCTCCGCGGTCGTTGGCAGGTGGTGCGAGAGCCGGCAGCAGACGGTGGCATCCACCGCGCCAGACTTCAGCGGGATATGAAAGGCCGAAGCCGTCAGGCGCACGGCGGTTTTCTTCAGCGCAGGATCCGCCGCCCCGTAGAGCAGCTGGCCCAGGGCGGCGTCGGATTCGATGAGCAGGTCAGTGTGCTGTTCCAGCGCCGGGCTCAGGCGTCCGCCACCAGCGGGGAGGTCGAGCAGGGTGGCGGAGCGGGGCTGGGTCTTGAGCAGCCGGTTGAGGACGCTGTGCTCCCGGGTCGTGTTGATGATCTTGGAAAGTTTCTTGTAGCCCTCGTTGTACTTGGTCGCCTCGGCGACGTCCTGGTACTGCTGCTGGTAGGACAGGCTGGTAGGTGCCGGGCCTTGAACCTGGGGGGCTTCCGGGGTGCCGATCCGGGCCAGCAGCGCGATGCCCTGCTGGATGGGATAGACCCGGGCGCAGACCTGGCAGGTGACGTCGGTGCTCCCGACACTGAGTGCGCCTGAGCACCAGGGACAGGCCAGTAGCCCGGCGATACTCGATAGCTGATTGGCTGCTTGCAAGCGATCCGCTCCCCCAGGAAACTTCAAATGCTGCTTTCAGTGCCTAGCCTACGTCATTGGGCATCGACCAGCCAGAACCCGCAGCCAGCCCGGCAGCAAGCCCAGCATCAGGGGAGTCGCGCGTTAACGCGCTCCTACTTCGGGAACAGGAAGGTCACGTTCAGCCGGAGGCCGAAGTTCTCGGGCCCCTGGTCTTCCGGCGCATCGGCCCAGTAGCGTACGCCACCGGCAATCTGGACGGGCAGTCGCCCGAACTTGATGAGCTTGGCGGCCGTGAGGTTGATCGGCACCGACCACTCGGAGGCTTCCCAGTTGTAGGTGGACTCTGTGTTCAGAGCGTAGGTCCAGAGGGTCTTGGTGACCTTGGTCAGGAAGGGCTGGATGAACACCTGGTCCACGTCCGGCAGCCGGTCGCTGCCCGCCACGCCCCAGATCCAGCGCCCTTCGAGGGTGCCTTGGGTGAGAAGAAGAAGCTCTGGGTGGTGTCCCCCAGGCCGAACTTGGTGCCGGCGCCGGGGAACACGTCGTCCTGGTAGGTGATGGGCAGGATCGTCCGGGAGATGACGTTCCAGTCCTCATTGAGCGTGATCGGGATGACGGGCTGGATCTTGAGCTGGGACCGGGTGCCGTCTTCTTCCGGACCGATATCCGCGTCGTAGTTGTACTGCAGGGGGACGCTGATGAGGTTGGCGATCGGGTTGGCCAGCTTGTTGGCCAGGGCCTCTTCGTTTTGCTGGGCGACGGCCGGCAGGGCCAGGGCAACTGCAACGAGTAGAGCAAGTGGCCGGGATGCGTTAACGGGGAGATCCTTGGTTGAACTACCCGCCAGGGCGATCCGAGGAATTATAGGCGCCGGTCAGCCGCCGGTCAGCCGTTTCGAGAAGCTCAATTCAAAGCGCAGCAGGATTACCAGTGCGTTGTCGAGTTCCGGGTTGACGCCCGGGTTGATGGCGTACTGGATGTCTGGCTGGATGGTCAGCCAGTCCGTGACTGGTGCGAGGTAGGTCAGCTCGATGGCGGTTTCCTCGCTGTCGGTACTCGCACCGGCGAGCTTCTGCGCGTCCTGGTAGTCGTCACCGGTGAAGGCGTTGGCCACGCCGAGGCCCAGGGTGTCATCGGGCCGGGCCGACCAGAAGCCCGTGAGGACGGCCCCCGCGCCCAGGTAGCCATCGAAGGTGTTGAAGGTGTCCTCCGCCTGGCCGATGCGCAGGAAGCCGGCGAGCGTGGGGCCGTCGCCCGTCCACAGGGTCCGGTCGGCGATGGCGTACCAGCCCTGGTTGCCGTTGCTGGTTGCCGGAGCACCGGAGGGCTCGGTCCCGTTCAGCTCGTCGAAGTTGGCGGTGTACCGCCAGAGGCCGATGGCCAGCTTGCGCCAGGCCCCGCCGCTGTAGCCGCCTTCCGCGACCAGCAGTGCGCCGTCGTCACTGGAGAGATCGATCCGGTTGCTTTCCGGGTCGTCCGGATCGCCCGCGACCCCGTCGAGTACCGCCAGCTGCCCGTAGGTGCCGCTGGCTCCCGTGACTTTCAGCCGGAGGCCCAGGGAGGTGACGGGATAAATGGAAGGCCCGTTCTCGCCGGTCTGGCCAAAGTCGGTACCCATGCCATGGGCCCCGTTCAGAAACAGGCCCGCGGTCTCGGTCACGTCGAATTCGGTGTTCACGTCGTAGAGGCCGAAGCGCGCAGAGAACGCCTCCGCTTCCCCGGGGGCCCAGTCCAGCCAGGCTTCATAGAGGCGAAAGCCGCTGGCGCCATCGATGTTGCTGGCGAGCTGCGCATCGCCCACGTATTTCTCGTTGAAGTCGTTGTCGCTGTTGTAGAGCACGTAGAGCAGCCCCGAGAGGCCGGGGATGCCGAAGATGCTGCCCCGGTCGGCCGAGAGCGAAAGATCCAGATTGTCGAGATAGGTGCCGCCGGTCTGGAGGCCTCCGGACATATTGCGCGCAGGCTCGGCGATGTAGGCCGCGTCGAAGGTGATGCCGCTGGCTGGGTCTGCGGCCCTGACCGCGCCAGTTCCCGTGACCAGGGCCACCGGCAGGGCCACAACCTGCAGCAGTGCAGCGCGGAACGAAATTTGGTGTTTCAATCCGCAGACCCTGACCAGACTCCGCGCAATCTAGCAAATTTCCCGGGCCGTTCTCAATCCATGACTGTCGTCCTGACTACTCCCCGTCTCCAGGTGCGGCACTTCACCGCAGGTGATGCCGCCGCGCTGCAGGTTATTTGCGTTGACCGGCGCACCATGCGTTACGTGGGCGACGGGATGGTGCTCACCCAGGCGCGCTGCGCCGAGTGGATCGCCGAATCGCTGGTGGACTACGCCACCCGGGGCTACGGAGCGTCAGCGCTGTACGTGGAGGGGGATCCGGTCATGGCGGGTTACTGCGGCATCGTCACCGCCCGCCGCCGCGCCGACCCGGAAATCATTTACGCCCTGCGGCCCCGGTGGTGGCGCCACGGACTGGCTACCGAGCTCGTGCCGGCCCTGCTGCGTTTTGGCTTCGAGACCTGTGGGCTCCCGCGACTCATCGCGACGATCCGGCCGGAGAATCACGCCTCGCTCCGTGTCGTGGAAAGGGCGGGCATGCACTGTGCCGGTGAAGAGCTGGCCGCGGAGGGCATCCGGATGCTGATTTACATGGCAGAGGCACCGGGTTTGCAATCTGGCAACTTGGCCGCCAAGTTGCCAGATTGCAAACCCGGTGCCTCTTAATCTTCCGGTTCGCCTTCTGCGTTCCACTTTTCCCGGTGCGCCTGGGCGGCCGCCTGGCGCACGCCCTCGTGGCGGCGATGCAGCAGGAGTTCCGAAGGATCGCAGACCCGGGCCCGGAGAATGCCCAGGTCCACGGCCGCCTCGAACAGGTTCGGGTACCAGGTACGCCAGTTGGGCAGCAGTTCTTCTACCTGTTCGCGAAGGTTCATGGCCTTCCGACTCTACACCGAGAGGGACCACCGGGAGGCACCTCTTAAGTTAGCGCGGCTTGACGCGCTTCGTGGGTTCCGCCTGATGCGGGTCCTCCGGCCAGTAGTGCCGGGGGTAGCGGCCTTTCAGCTCTTTCCGGACCTCGTGATAGGCGCTGTCCCAGAAGCTCGCCAGGTCCTGGGTGACCTGCACCGGCCGCCGGGCCGGGGACAGCAGCTTCAGCAGCAGGGGCACGCGACCGCCACCGACCCGCGGTGTGGCGGTGAGGCCGAACACTTCCTGCAACCGGACGGACAGGCTCGGGACCCCGCCGTCCAGGTAGTCGATGGGAATGCGTGAGCCACTAGGCACGGTGAGATGCGTTGGTGCCAGCTCGTCCAGACGATGCTGCTGGGACCAGGTGAGCAGCGCATGGAGCGCACTGGCCAGGTCGACGCGGGTGAGATGCGCAGTCCGCACCACGCCATCCAGAAAGGGACTGAGCCAGGTCTCCAGGGTTGCCAGCAGTGCAGGGTCACTGACGTCGGGCCAGAGCGTGGCGCTGTCGGTATCCCGCGCCAGCACCACACGGGCCTGCCACTGCCGCAGCTCCGGGCTCCAGGGCAGCGCGTTCAGGCCCAGCTCCCGGATACCAGTGATCATCGCCATGAGCACTGCGCCTGCATCGGGCTTCCGGAGCGCCTCATCCGCCAGCAGGAGGGCGCCGAGTCGCCGCTGCCGGCGGGCCGCGACACACTGCTCCCGGCTGTCCCACCGGATTTCCTCGCTGTTGATAATCGTGCTGGCGAGGTGCTCCTCGAGATCCGCCATCGACACCGGCGCCGCCAGCCAGATGCGCGCCTCCTTCTCCCCGCCCTCCAGTTCCGGAATGACCAGAAACTCCGCTTTGGCCAGCGACTGGGGCCCGGCGAAGAACGCGCCTCGCCCGTTGCTGAGCAGGTACCGGCCCGAGCCGGGTTCCCGGGCCCGGGCGATGCGATCCGGCCAGGCGAGGGCGAGCAGCCAGCCCACTTCTTCGGGCTCGATGCGCTCCGTGCCAGCCTTGAGCCCCAGCTGCCGCGCAAAGGCGTCTGCCGACCGGTGGATCTGGCGCAGGGTGGCCCGGTCCACATCGTCGCGACTGGCCGCGGCGGGCTCCCGGGCCAGCACTTCGAGCCGGGTGCGGAGATCCGCGTCCCGCTCACCGGGTCTGACCCCGGGTCCTCCCCGCAACAGGTCCCGCTCCCCCAGCGTGGCCGCGAGCGCGCAGGCGGTGGCGCCGACCCCGGCAGCCTTCGCCCCCAGCAGGAGATGGGCCAGACGCGGGTGGGCTGCGAGTCCCAGCATGTTGCGCCCGTGGGGCGTGATGGTCCCTTCCCCGTCCAGGGCGCCGAGAGAGTGCAGCAGCTCCCGGGACTGGGCGAGTGCGCCAGCGGGCGGCGGCGTCAGCCAGGTCAGCGCACCCGGGTCCCGGGCACCCCAGCCCGCCAGCTCCAGTGCGAGGGGGGCCAGGTCTGCGGTGCTCATCTCCGGTGGGGTGTAGGGGAGGAGGGCCCGCTGTTCCGCGGCCGTCCACAGCCGGTAGCAGATCCCCGGCGCCAGGCGGCCGGCACGGCCCCGACGCTGGTCTGCGGAGGCCTGGGAGATGCGCCCCGTCTCCAGCCGGCTCATGCCACTGCGGGGATCGAAGCGATTGCGGCGTTCGAGTCCTCCATCGATCACCACCCGGATGCCCTCGATGGTGAGGCTGGTCTCGGCGATGTTCGTGGCGAGCACCACCTTGCGCTGGCCGGCAGGTGCCGGACGGATGGCGAGGTCCTGGGCTTCCCGGTCGAGATCGCCGTAGAGGGGCCGGACGTGGATGGTCCCGCCAGCATTGTCGCCCAGGTCAGTGAGCGCGCGCTCGACCCGCCGGATCTCGCCAGCGCCCGGGAGAAAAACCAGCAGGTCACCGTCGTCGTCCCGCAGTGCCTGGCGGATCGCGGCTGTCGCCTGCCGGTCCAGGTAGTCCGTCGTGGGCCGTTGCGCATAACGGGTTTCGACGGGATAGCTCAGGCCTGGTGCCGAGATGACCGGTGCGTCCTCCAGCAGCTGGGCGAGGGCCGCCACCTCCAGGGTGGCGGACATCACCAGAATGCGCAGGTCCGGGGTCAGGTGGCGCTGCGCATCGAGCACGAAGGCAAGGCCCGTGTCGGCCTGCAGGCTGCGCTCGTGGAACTCGTCGAAGATGACCAGCCCGACGCCCTCCAGTGCCGGGTCCCGCTGCAGCTGGCGGGTGAGGATGCCCTCGGTGACCACCTCGATACGCGTGCGGGGGCCCACCCGGGTTTCCAGCCGCATCCGGTAACCGACCGTCTCGCCCACCGCTTCCCCGAGGGTGCTGGCCATGCGCGCCGCCACCGCCCGGGCGGCCAGCCGGCGCGGCTCGAGCAGCAGGATGCGGCGGCCCGCGAGCCAGGGTGCGTCCAGCAGTGCGAGGGGCACGCCCGTGCTTTTCCCGGCGCCCGGTGGCGCCTGGAGCAGGGCGCGCCGGCCAGCGGCCAGTGCCGCCCCAAGTTCCGGCAGCGCCGACGCAATGGGCAGGGGCTGTCCCGGTCCGTTCATCGGGGCGCAGTCTAGTACCATAAGCGGCCAATGTTTCTGTATCCCGAATTCGATCCCGTGGCGGTGCATATCGGGCCGCTGGCCGTGCGCTGGTACGGCATCACCTACCTGGTGGGTTTTGCGGCGGCCTGGTACCTGGGCAAGCGGCGCGCGGCGCGCCCGGGCGCGCCGGTGGCGCCACTGCAGGTGGATGACCTCATCTTCTACGCCGCTCTTGGCATCATTCTCGGTGGGCGCATCGGCTACATGCTGTTCTACGGTTTCGACCAGATCGTGGCGAATCCACTGAACCTCTTCCGCATCTGGGAAGGCGGCATGTCTTTTCATGGCGGGTTGCTGGGCGTGCTCGTCGCCATGGCTCTATATGCCCGCAAGCTCGGCAAGGGTTTCTTCGAGGTCACGGATTTCGTGGCGCCGCTGGTGCCGATCGGCCTCGGTGCGGGGCGGATCGGTAACTTCATCAATGGCGAACTGTGGGGCGCGCCGACGACGGTGCCCTGGGCCTTTATCGTGGACGGCGAGGCGCGGCATCCCTCCCAGCTCTACGAGGCCGGCCTGGAGGGCCTCGCCCTGTTCCTGATCCTCTGGTTCTACTCCGCGAAGCCCCGGCCCACCATGGCCGTGTCCGGGGTGTTTCTGGTGGGCTATGGCGTCTTCCGCTCGGCGGTGGAGTTCGTCCGTCTGCCGGACGCGCACCTCGGCTACCTGGCCTATGGCTGGGTCACCATGGGCCAGGTCCTCACGCTGCCCCTGCTGCTCTTCGGTTGTTTCCTCCTCTGGCGCGCTTACCGCGGACCTGCTGCGGCAGCCGCGGCCCGCTGAGCAGCGCTGTGCGGCAGTACCTCGACCTGTTGCGCCACGTCCGCGAGCAGGGCACCCGCAAGGCGGATCGCACGGGGACCGGCACGCTGTCGGTGTTCGGCCACCAGATGCGCTTCAACCTGGCCGACGGCTTTCCGCTGGTGACCACCAAGAAGCTGCACCTGCGGTCCATCATTCACGAGCTGCTCTGGTTTCTCCGGGGCGAGACCAACACGGCGTACCTCAGGGACAACGGCGTCACCATCTGGGACGAGTGGGCCGACGGCAATGGCGATCTGGGGCCGGTTTACGGGGCCCAGTGGCGTTCCTGGCCGGCGCCGGACGGTGCGCATATCGACCAGATGCGCCAGGCGCTCGATCTCATCCGCAGCAACCCGGATTCCCGCCGCATCATCGTCAGCGCCTGGAATGTGGCGGAGCTGCCGAAGATGGCGCTGGCGCCGTGCCACGCGCTGTTCCAGTTCTGGGTGGCGGACGGGCGGCTGTCCTGCCAGCTGTACCAGCGCAGCGCCGACATCTTTCTCGGCGTGCCCTTCAACATCGCGTCCTATGCGCTGCTCACCCATCTGGTTGCCGCCCAGAGCGATCTGGAGCCCGGCGACTTCATCTGGACTGGCGGCGATTGCCACCTGTATCTCAATCATCTGGAGCAGGCGGACGAGCAGCTCAGTCGCCAGCCGCTGCCACTGCCGACGCTGCAGCTGAAGCGCCGTCCCCCGAGTCTCTTCGACTACACCTACGCCGACATCGAAGTCGCCGGCTACCAGTCCCACCCCGCCATCCGCGCTGCTGTAGCGGTGTGACGCGAAGGTACCGGACCTTAGTTTTGTTAGTTATTCGAATAACTAACAAAACTAAGGTCCGGTACCTTTTTTCACGCTGAAGGTTTTGGCGGGGCCGTCGAGGCGCACGGCGGTGAGCTTCCTGCCCCACACGCAGCCGGTGTCGATGCCCAGCAGATTATCCCGCTGCACCAGGCCCAGGGAGGCCCAGTGGCCGAAGACGACGCGCACCGTGGCGCTCTGCCGGCCCGGTAGTTCGAACCAGGGGAGCAGGCCCTTGGCCTGGGAGCCCGGCGGCCCGTTCTCCGAAAAATCGAGAGTGCCGTCTGCCCTGCAATACCGCATGCGGGTCAGGCTGTTGGTAATGCAGCGCAGACGATCCTGGCCTGCCAGATCTGGTGACCAGCGGTCCGGCTTTTCGCCGTAGAGATCCCTGAGGTACTCGGCACAATGCTTGCCGCGCAGGGCCTGCTCCACTTCCCGGGCCAGCTTGATGGTGAGCAGAGGGTCCCACTGGGGTGGGACGCCCGCATGGACCATCAGCGTGTTCAGTTCCGGGCGGTAGTAGGCCAGCGGCCGGTGCCGCAACCAGTCCACCAGTTGCGGTCCATCCGGCGCATCCAGCACATCACTCAGTTCCCTGACCTTCGCCCGGGAGCGATTGCCAAAGGCGAGGGCGATCAGGTGGAGGTCATGATTCCCGAGAACCACGGTGGCCAGCTTGCCCAGGTTCCGGACGAGCCGCAGGGTATCGAGTGAGCGCGGGCCGCGATTGACGAGGTCACCGACGAACCAGAGTTCGTCCCGGTCCGGATCAACCCGCAGGCGGGCGAGGAGGCTTTCCAGCTCGTCGCAGCAGCCCTGGACATCACCGATGGCATAGATCGCCATGCCCTGGACCTACCTCACCGGGCTCAGTGCAGCACGCCGGGCACCGCCAGCCGGAAGCAGGGAATATCCGCCCTGAACTGCGCACCGTCGTCGGTGCGCATGCCGTAGCTGCCCTCCATCGTGCCCACCGGTGTCTCGATGACGGCCCCGCTGGAGTACCGATGCTCCTGGCCGGGCAGGATGTGCGGCTGCTCGCCAACGACACCTTCTCCCTGGACTTCCTGGACCTTGCCATTGGCGTCCGTAATGAGCCAGTGACGATTCACAAGCCGCGCCGGCAAGGCGCCGGTATTGCGAATCGTGATTGTGTAGGCAAACACGTAGCGTTCGCCCGCGGGTTCGGACTGATCCGGGAGATAGAGGGTTTCAGCCGAGATCTGGATGCTGGAGCCGGGAGCTGGAGTGTTCATTGTGGGGAGTCATTCTGGGAGAGGCATCGCACCCTTGGCAAGCGCTGGTTTCACAGTCGCGAGTCGGAGCCAGGCTTCTGGCGGCAGCTGCTCCGGCCGGGCGCCATCATCCTGTCCCGCCGACCGGATCTCCTCCGGCGTCAGCAGGCCGCGCAGCCCGTTACTCAGCCGCTTGCGGCGCATGGTGAATGCCTGGGCAACCAGCCGGTCAGCAGCGGCCAGAATGCCGGCATCTGCGAGGGGCGTCGCGTGGGGCTTGAGTCTCAGGAAGACCGAGTCCACCTGGGGCGGGGGCAGGAAGCTGCCGGGCTGGATGCTGAACAGGCGCGTAACGCGGCAGCGCAGGGCGATGCTAATCGTCAGCCGGCCATAGATCTTGCTGCCGTGGGCGGCCAGCATCCGCTCGCCCACTTCCTTCTGCAGCATCACGTGGAAGTCGCTAAACAGGGCCCCCTGGTTGAGCAGATGGAAGAGCAGCGGCGTGGAGATGTTGTAGGGCAGGTTGGCAGCGAGGCGCAGCTGCTCCCCGGCTGCTGCGAGCTGGCGGAAGTCGAAGCGCAGGGCGTTGGCAGCGTGCACGGTGCACAGCGCGGAGTTCAAAAGGTCCGGCAGCCGCCGGGCCAGATCCCGGTCGATCTCGATGACATCCAGCCGCACACCCGCTGCCAGTAGCGGCAGCGTCAGCGCACCGCGACCAGGGCCGATCTCGACAAAGTGCTCCCCCGGCCGGGGTTCGATGGCATCGATGATCTTGCGGATCACGTTACCGTCGGCCAGAAAATGCTGGCCGAGATGCTTCCGCGCCTTCATCCCGGACCTCAGGCGCCGCGCAGCGACGTGGCGACGGCCATCTTGATCGCCAGTCCGACCGCAGCCTTGAGGCTCCCGGCGTCGGCCCGCCCGGTCCCGGCCAGATCCAGGGCGGTTCCGTGATCCACCGAGGTACGGATTACCGGCAGCCCGAGGGTGACGTTCACCGCGTTGCCGAAACCCCGGTGCTTCAGTACTGGCAGGCCCTGGTCGTGAAACATCGCCAGCACGGCATCGACGCCCTCCAGGTTGGCTTCGATGAACGCGGTGTCGGCCGGGATCGGGCCCGCTACCTCAAGGCCTGCTGCCCGGAGCCCGTCGAGCGCCGGAGTGATCTCCTGGATCTCTTCCATGCCCAGGTGCCCCGACTCGCCCGCGTGGGGATTCAGACCGAGGACAACGATGCGCGGAGCCGGGATCCCGAAGCGTCGTTGCAGACCGTCCAAAAGAATCCGGGCGGTGGCTTCGACGCGCTCCCGCGTGATGGCGGCAGGCACCGCGCGGAGGGGCAGGTGGGTGGTCACCAGCGCCACGCGGAGCTGGTCTGCCACCAGCAGCATGACGGGGGTTGGACTGCCCGTGAGCTCAGCGAGGAACTCGGTGTGGCCGGTGAACGGCATGCCGGCGTCGTTGATGATGCCCTTGTGCACCGGAGCGGTTACCAGGGCATCAAAGTAGCCCTGCTGGCAGCCTCTGCAGGCCTGGCGCAACAGCTCGATGACCCAGGGCGCGTTGCGGGGATCAAGTCGGCCGGGCACCACGGGAACCGGTAGCGGCATATCCGCAACCAGAAGGCGGCCCACCCGGGCCTCGGTGGCCGGGCCAGCGCCGCTGAATTCGGCAATACCGACCTGCCGGCCCAGCGCCCGGGCCCGGCTGGCGAGCAGTCGGGGGTCGCCGAAGATGACCAGTTCCGCAGGCCAGGGCTGGCGCGCCAGCTCCAGGATCAGCTCAGGGCCAATCCCGGCGGGCTCGCCCAGGGTGATGGCAATGCGGGGAATGGCGGCCGCCATGACGAG
>CAMBYH010000023.1 GCA_945872065.1 Arsukibacterium tuosuense | reverse complement strand
GTCGGGTCGATGTAATCCGACCAGTTGTAAACGTTGAGGACCTTCTCCGCGTCCGTGTCCAGGACGGGCGGCGCTGCAGTGGCGGGTTGTCCGGCAGCGGTAGCCGGTTCCGCCGGTGGAGGGGCGGGCTTCTGGCCACAGGCCGCGAGGACGAGGAGGCAGGCCGTGGCCAGGGCGTAGTGACGAGAATTCAGGTGCGCCGTACTAGTCATGGTTTTTCTCCCGGAACAGCTGCCAAAGGAAAAGAAGCTCTTGGCCGTTGTTATATACCAGGCCCGGCGCCTGGAGAAGCCGGGATCAGATTCGGCCGGCGAAGATTCCCCAGAGCTTCGCCACGGAGGCTGCCTCGGCGCCCTTCACCTGGCTGAAGGCCTTGCGGGCTTCTGCACCGTTTTTGAGCTGGATCTGACTGCGGCCAATCAGCATCCACGCATCGTCCGGGTTCGCCCCCTTCGCCAGGGCCCGCTTGCCGGCGGCAGCCGCCTGCTCAGCCTGGCCGTAGCTGAGCAGGACCTCACCGAGGAGGACCTCATCCTGACCGATCTTCGAGCCATTGGCCGCCTGCGTCAGCTTGCCCAGGCTTGGCTGCTGGGCCGCAACTTTCTTCCGGGCATCGGCCAGGACCCGCTGGGCCCGCGCCTCGTCCTTGGGCGTGAACATCTTCCCGTTGTAGCCCTGCTCCATAATGCTGACGCCTTCCGCGGGCAAGCCTGACTGGAGGGCTATGATCGCGGAGTCGGTGTAGAGCTCGGGCTTGTCCATCAGGTCGAGGGCGGTCATCAGCCGGTAGACGTTCAGGGCTATACGGTCGTCGCCGCTGGCCTGCTTGCGGAGCTCACTGGACAGCAGCCGCCAGTTGTCCTGGGTTGGGTACATCCGGACCAGCGTCTGGGTGGTGTCGCTGACGCGACTGGCGTCGCCGAGAGTGCCGTAGGACTTCAGCAGGATGCGCAGCCAGTTTTCTTCCGGCCGGCCGGAGAGCTTCACGGCGTTCTGCACGGCCGCTATAGCCGCCTTGTCATTGCCGGAGAGCTGATAGGCCTGACCCAGCATGGCTTGCATGGCGGCATCCTTGCCCCCCGTGGCCTTGAGGTACTCGTTGGCGTACTCGATGACCTTGGGCAGGTTGCGGGGCGCCTGGAAATTAAGCTGGGCAAGCTGCTTGGTCCGGTCGTTGACCTGACCCGCCGGCAGCTGACCGGACTTCAGGCTGCGTTCGTAGGCCCCTGCTGCCGCGGCGTAGTTGCGCTGCCTGAGGTAGACGAAGCCATAGGTCTCATTGATCTGAAGCTGCTCAAAGGCCGTCTTCCCGGCAACCGCGTCGGCAACCTTGAGCTTGGCCAGGGCCTCGGAATACTGGCCCTTCTTGCCGGCTTCCAGGGCGGCCGCCAGCGGTTCGCCCACCTTCTTGCCCACCTTGGCCTGCTGCGCATACGCGGTCGCGGGGCCCAGGAGGGTGACCATCGCCAGGCTCGGGCCCACGGCGAGTGTGAGGATGAGCAGCGACTTCTTCAGCATGCTAAGAGTCCTTGAAGCGACTAGAGTTGGCCGACGTGGATCGACCAGAGCGTCGCCAGCTGGCGATACTCGGGACTGGTCACGAGCGCAAAGGTTTTGAGAGCCTCGGGATTATTGTTGTTGAGAACGTACGCCCTCCCCAGGGACAGGTTGGCCTCATCCAGACTCTTGACGCCACCCTTGGCGATGCCTCTCTGAATGGCTTCCAGGCCCTTCGACGCCTGAGCGTAGCTCAGGAAGGCTTCACCCAGCTTCACGTCCGCTTCGCCGGCTTTGTCCGCCTGGGCTTCCTTCTCGAATTGCGGGAGGGTCTTCTGGTCCGCAGCGGCGAGGCGCTTGGCGTCCGCGAGCAGTGCCTGGCTCCTGGCCTTGTCGCCACTCTTCTCAAGCACCCCACTGGAGTAACCCTGCTCCATGAACTGCAGGGCCTCGCCGGGTGATCCGGACTGGATGGCCACGGTGGCTGCCTCCGTAAAGTCGTCTGCGCCGTTCATGGCACCCACCTGGGACAGCAGCCGATAGACCTGCAGTATCTGGCGGTCCTTGTTGGCCGACCGGGCCAGCAGGTCCTGAGCCAGGGTCTGCCACTGGGCACTGGAGGGGTAGTAGCGCAGGAGTTCGGTGGTGGCCTCAAGGATGCCGGGGTTGTTCTTCAGTTTGGCGTAGGAGCTCTGGACGATCAGCAGCCAGTTCTCGTCCGGCTTCTTGCCGGCGGCGACGCTGACGGCAACAGCCTCCTTCATGTAGGTGACGGCATCGCTGAAGTTGTCACTGAAGTAGGCGGCCTGGCCCACCAGACCGAGCATCACCGGATCCGGGTTGCCCGTGGCCTCCAGCCAGCGCTTGCCGTACTCGCCCGACTTGGTGAGGTCCCGGGGCTTGGTCTGCAGATAGACCTGGGACAGCAGCCGCAGGCGGTCGTTGACCTGTTCCGGCGGCAGGAGCCCGGATGCCAGCCCGCTGTCGCAGGCCTTGGCCGCCGGGTCGAACTTCGCCTGCTTGAGCGAGGTAAAACAGAGCAGTTCGTCAACGTTGAACTGCTCGAAGGCCGTCTTGCCGGTGACCGCTTCGGCCTTCTGCAGCTCGGCCTCAGCTTCGGCGAACTTGCCCGCATTGGCGAGCTCCACTGCTGCCTGCAGCGGTTTCACCACATCGGGATTCATCTTTGGTGGTTTGGGGGACGAACCGGCCTTCTGGGCCATGGACCCCGGGGAGTAGGTCGCAGCCAGTGCGAAGCAGGCAACGAGAATCGCTGCCAGGACCGTCGTCGGGCGTTTCTGCTTCACCATCGTTTCCTCCGCACTTCTCAGCATCCAGGCATTAGTGATGACCGGGATGCTCTGCTGATTGACTGAATGTCCCCTGAATCGTGCCGGGGCTGGCAGGACAGCTACTCGAACTGTTCGTTGCCGATTAGCCCCATCTTCTCTATGCGATTGCGCTGGGCGCTGGCGAGGACCTGAGCAACGGCGTCGTAGCGGGCCCGGGCGTCGGGACGAATAGCCACCTGGGGCTGGGGTACCTTCTGGGCCTCGACCTTGAAGTAGCGCTCCAGGGTGGCGAGATTGGGTACTGCGGCATCGTTCCAGAGAATCGTGCCGTCGTAGTCGATCTTGATCGTCACCATCTCGGGCTGGATCGGCGGCGGAGCGTTGTCAGGCCGGGGCATGTCCAGCTTCACGGCATGGGTCATCACCGGCAGGGTGATGATCAGCATGACGATGAGCACGAGCAGCACGTCGATCAGCGGGGTGGTGTTCATCTCCATCATCGGAGCGCCGTCGCTGCTTGAACCTACCGACATGCTCATTGTTCTGACCTTCTGCCTGGGTAATCCGGGGGGCGTGCCTGTTAGCGGACGCCGCGATCCGGTTCGGAAATGAAACCAACCTTCTGGATGCCGCCCTTCTGCAGTTGCAGGATCACCCGCCCCACGTATTCGTAACGCACGTTCCGGTCACCCCGCACATGGATCTCCGGCTGAGGGACGACCACGGCAGCGTTCCGTATGAGTTCTCCCAGTGCCTGCTGGTTGGGCACAAGGGCATCCTTCCAGTAGACGTTACCCCGCTGGTCAACTGCGATAGTGATGTTTTCCGGCTTGGTTATCGTTGAAATGTTGGTGGCCTTGGGCAGCTCCATTTTAACCGTCTTGGTGATCACCGGAATGGTAATCAGGAAGATGATGAGCAGCACGAGCATTACGTCAACGAGAGGCGTGGTATTGATCGCTGACAGGATCTCGGCTTCGCCGTCTCCGGATGGAACGTTCATACCCATACTGCTACTTCCTTTCTTCCCCGCCGGTCTCGCCGGAGACTACTTCCGCTGTCCGCCGCCCGACTGTCCGCCACCACTCACCAGCGTCGCATAGAGGTCATTGGTGAAGTAGCGCAGCTGGTCCAGAATCGCCTTGTTACGGCGCAGCAGCCAGTTGTAGCCCAACACCGCGGGCACCGCGACGGCCAGACCGATGGCAGTCATGATGAGGGCTTCGCCGACGGGGCCTGCCACCTTGTCGATGCTGGCCTGGCCGGCGACGCCGATGGCGATCAGGGCGTGATAAATGCCCCACACCGTGCCGAAGAGGCCGACGAAGGGTGCCGTGGACCCTACCGAGGCGAGGAAGGACAGGCCACCCTGCATCTCGTTGGTCATGCGATCGATGTTCTGCTGCAGCTTGCCGCTGATCCAGTCCGCCAGCGGGACTTTCTCGGTGAGCTTGCCTTCGTGGTGTTCGCTGGCGTTGATGCCGCTTTCAACCATGGACCGGTAGACATTGCCCTTGCCGGTGAGCTTGGCCAGCCCCTCGTTCAGGGAGTTCGTGGTCCAGAAGTCCCGGCTGGCCTCCTTGGCCTGCTTGAGCAGCCGCTGCTGCTCCCAGAGCTTGGTCAGGATGATGATCCAGGAGTACAGGGACATCAGCGTGAGGATGATGAGGGTGCCCCTGGCCACAAAATCGCCCTGGGCCCAGAGTTCAGCAAGACCGTAGGGGTTATCGGCCACTCCCTCACTGAGGCTGTTGTCCACTACACCCTCATCGACCGCGGTCAGGTCGAGAGCACTGCCGTCGACCGGCAGCGCGCTCGGATCGACCGCCGTGTCTACCGGAATGGTTCCATCCAATGCGGGTGCCGCCAGCGCCGGATCGGCCGGGGCTGCAGTTTCTGCGTTCTGTGCCAGCTGAATGTTCTCGCCTGCCATGTCTCACTTACCTTGAATAGTGCCCCGGTTGCCCGCGGCTTGAAAATCAACCCTCGATCTTGAACGTAACCCTGACCGAGTGCCATGCCGTCACTGGAGCGCCGTCCTCCGTGCCCGGCGTAAACCGCCAGGCCCGTAAGGCGTGCTTGAGTGCTGCTTCATCGAGGCGCGGGAAGCCGCTACTCGTCTGAACTTTGCCGTCCTGGACCTTGCCGTCGGTGCCCACGAGCACCTGGAGAACCACGGACCCTTCTTCGCCGAGGCGGCGGGAGGTGGGCGGGTAGTCCGGCTGGAACCGCCTCTTGAACTTGGGATCAATCTCCGGGGCTTTCTTGATGCCCGCCTTCGCGACGGGCGGCGGCGCCGGCTTGTTGACTGCCACGAGGGCTGTGCTGTTGACCGGGGCATCCACCGGGAGGTCGATCACAATATCCGGCGGCGGCACATAGGGTGGCGGCGCCTCTATCGTCGGCGGGGGAGGCGGCGGCGCTTCCTCATCAGCGATTTCCTCGATGATCTCCGCCTTGATGATCGGGGGTGGGCGGTCAACAGAGATGGTGTTAAGGCTCTGCAGCAGCGCCCACACCAGCAACACGTGAAAGGCGATGATGATGCCGGTGACGGTGGTCTTGCGACCGCCGCCCAGGCCTGTGTCAAACGTGCTATCCATGGATTCTGTTCTGGGTGCTCTTCTCGACGCTCTGTGGCTCGGTCACGTGCTGTTCGGCTGCTAATCGGACCGCCGGGGCCCCCACAAGGTGTTCCGGAGCGCCCCCGTTACTTATCGTCATGCCGGCTTCTTCGTTCCGCTCAGCCGGCAATCCAATGTCCGGCGGCGGGACCAGCTCCATATGGCCCGGGAACGTGCCGCAGACCTTGGTGCTAAATTTACCCGATCTTTACGGTGATTGCACATCGACGTAACACGTAGACCACCCGGGCCATCTGAACACGCTGCCCCCTCTGCAATCCCGGGGTGGATTGGCAGCAGCACGACTGCAACAATCCCCGCAGGGCGGGGCAGTGGCCTGGGGAGTAGACCGTGCGGAAAGTGTTGCTTTTGGTTTGCCTGGCCGCCGGGTGCGCAAGCATGGACAAGGCCATCGACAAGAGTATGGATTTCGATCGCCACCGCTACAGCCGCCTGGTCCAGCCCTATGCGCATCCCGACCGGATTTATTTCGACGTCAGCTTCCCGTCGGATTTCCCCCGGGACAATCCTGCAGCTGATGCGGCCCGCATGGAGTGGCTGGAGGCTTGGCTCAGGCAACGTCGTCTCTGCGCCACGGGCCATGAGGTGGTACAGCGTCGGCCCTTTGACTTTCTCGAAGACAATCCCGCGGGCTATCAGGAGCGCTGGGAGATTCGCTGCATTGCCAGCCCGGGGACGTGACGGGTCCGCAGTCGGCTATCGCCTAGAAGAGGAGCAGGCGCGATCCCGGCTCCACGTGCCAGCGGCGGGCAAACCCGGCGCCCAGTTCCAGCACCCCGACCACAGGACCATTTGAAGTAATCCTGTCTGTCGATTGTGGTCTGGTGTTCTGGGCGATATGGCCGACGGCGCCATCCTCGCGGATGAAGAGCATGTCGAGGGAGAGCACCGTGTTTTTCATCCACATGGCGATCTCTACAGGCGCGCCGTAGCCGAAGTATATGCCCTCGAACTCGGGCAGCACCTCAACGTACATCAGTCCCTGGGCGCGCTGCTCTGCTGTACTGGCGACATAGAGTTCGATCCGCAGACAGCGCGGACCGTTCGTGACGAGCACCGCCTGGCCGCGGGGGAAGCCTGTCACCAGGTGGGCAGGCTCCACGCCGGCCTGAACGCCGGTAGCCAGCCAGAGCAGGATGAGCCCTGTCAGGCCTGGCAGTCTGCCGCTACGCCTCATCCGCAGAAACCCGCCCGGCAAACTGCAGCTCGCCGAGCGTCAGCGATGTCCCGTCACCGACCGAAGGCAGGGCGCCAACGCAGTAGACGAGGCCATCGATCCGGTAGCCCGTCGGCCGCCCTTGAGCCCTGGGCAGGACCGCGACGGAAGCGATGCTGGCCCAGCAGCGGCCAGGGCCACCGGAGCTGAAGAACCGGCCTGCCTGTTCGTCGATGACCGTGACGTTGGCAGGCCGCTCCTGGCCCTCAAGATCTGCGGGCCTGCCGTCGATACCTATAAGGACTGAAAGCCGCTCACCGCCGCCCTGGGCTTTGGCGAAAAAGAGGCGGACGCCGTCGCCGCCCGGCCGCTCCATGCCATCACAGTAGAGGCCTGCGCCGGACCAGTCCGCTGTGAGGTTCAGGGCGCCGAAAAAGCGGCCACGCAGGAAGCCTTCCGGCTGCAGGGTGCAGGGCTTGTTCTCCTTCGCGGCCGCCGCCTCGCCCTGCGGGCCCCCCGGGGGGAGGGGCTGCAGCAGGGCCAGCGTCCCCAGCACCAGGACCAGTGCGGCGCCGACCAGGCCGATGGCGCGGGCCAAGGGCAGGGCGGTTGAATCAGCAGCAGGCATGGGTCGCTATCCTATGCGACTTCCCGCTCCGGGAAGTGAACTGTGACTCACGGCGCAGTCGGTCCGGTAACCAGCCAGTAACGTCCGGTTTGGGTGCTGGGATAGGCAGGATCTCGCGGTCAGATCGCGGGAGCTGTTTGGGGCAAGACGCTTTTGAGTTTCGATGTTCAACATCACTTGACCTCGCTGGTGACCGAGCGGCGCCCCGGCGTGTTTCGCTTGCGCTTCAGTCAGTTCGTCGAGGGCGAGTTCCGGCGGGTCTACGCCGAGGCCAACTACTCCAAGACGCGTCCGATTCTGGTGATTGGCGCAGCGGCCATCTTTCTCTCCCTGATCGTCACCGTGATGCGGGAGACCCTGTCCTGGCAAACGGCAGCCTTCATGCTGGGAGTCATGCTCCCCACCCTGATGGCAACTCTGGTGGCCTCCTATAAGGAGGGCGCCCACGCGTCCTATCAGACGCTCCTGGCGCTGACGGCGCTCTGGATCGGACTCTTCTGCACCTCCCTCACGGTCCGCGCCAGTCTGCACGGCGCGCCCTACTACTTTGGGGCTGAGGTTGCCTGGATCTTCCTCGTCTGGCTCGTGCTCGGTCTGCACTTCTGGTACGCCGCCGCCGTGGCCCTGACGATTTCTGCCATGTATGTCTGGGGGATGGTGCACTGGCAAATCCCGGTGCAGGAAGCCGTGTTCTCGGGCCTGACGTTGCTGGTGGTTAACCTTATCGGCGCCTGCTGCTGCTTTCAGCTGGAATCTGCAGTGCGCAGGGCGTTTCTCGAATCCTGGATGCTCAATGACCTGGCCGAGCGCGATGGCCTGACCGGACTCTACAACCGCCGGCGCTATGACCGGGACGTGGAGAAACTCTGGCGTCAGTCGCGCCGGGACCAGAGCCAGCTGACGCTGTTGCTCGTCGATATCGACCACTTCAAGGCCTTCAACGATCTCTACGGACACCAGGCCGGTGATGATGCCCTCAAGCGGGTTGCCGAAGTGATCGCTACCTGTGCCCAGCGCCCCCTCGACTTCGCGGCCCGTTTCGGTGGCGAGGAGTTTGCCCTGGTGCTTTATGGCCCCGCGCAGGACTTCGGTCGGGAGATTCCCGAGATGCTTCGGCGCAGCGTCGAGGAGCAGAAAATTCCCCATGCGGAGTCCACCACGGGCCCCTGGCTGACTGTGAGTGTGGGGGTTGCCATCGTGAGTCCGGGCAACGAGCGCAGCCTGGCCGGGGCCATCCAGCTGGCCGACGAGGCGCTCTACCAGGCCAAGGAAGAAGGGCGCAATCGCATCGTGGTCAAGGAATCGAAGAACGCCTACATCCAGACGGGACGCTTCCGCGCAGCCCCGGCGAAGGGGGGCGCCTGATCCGGCGAGCCGAGGAGTCCCGCTTACCAGGTGCCGATGTTCGGCAGCGATTTCCAGGGCTCCCGGGGCGGCAGCGGGCCACCCTTCTGCAGCAGCTCGATGGAGATGCCGTCCGGCGAGCGCACAAAGGCCATGTAGCCGTCCCGAGGCGGGCGGTTGATGGTGACCCCGGCAGCCTGCAACCGGCTGCACAGCGCATAGATGTCATCCACCTGGTAGGCCAGATGCCCGAAGTTCCGGCCCCCCGTGTAGTTTTCCGGGTCCCAGTTGGAGGTGAGCTCGACACAAGCGCCCTCGTCGCCCGGCGCCGCGAGGAAGACCAGGGTGAAACGGCCACGCTCGTTCTCGCTCCGCTTCAGTTCCCGGAGTCCGAGCTGGGTACAGTAGAAGTCCAGGGACGCGTCCAGATCGGACACGCGAACCATGGTGTGCAGGTACTTCATTAGAATGCCGCCAATGTCTGCCAGCACGGAAGCGCAACTGGTCCCGCGTATCTTGTACGTGCCCGGCCTGCGTGCCAAGCCGGCTCCGAAAGTCCATCGTGAAACTCTCTGGCGCTGCCTGCTGGAGGGCGTCCGCCGCGCGGATCCCGGAGCAGCGGCTGAACTGGCTGCCACTCCGGAGTGCCTGCATCTCGCCCTCTGGGGCCATCACCTTTACGACAACTATCGGGATGTGCGGCAGGATCAGGCGGGCATCGCCGCACTGCTCGCCGACGCCAGGCCCGGCAAAGACAGCATTCGTGAAGTGTTTGGCATCCGCCGGCGCGCGAACTATTTCGGACACCTTTGCGGGGACCGCTTCCCCTGGCTGATTGACGGGCTCACTAACGAAGATACCCGCAGCAACATTGCAGCCTCCGACCGCTACTTTCACAACGTTGACGGCGTCGGTGACCGCATTCGCGCAGGCCTGCGCTCTGAGTTGCAGCGCTCCTGGGCCGCGGGAGAGCGCGTGCTGCTGATGGCCCACAGCTTCGGCTCGGTCATCGCCTGGGACACGCTCTGGAGCCTCCAGGACGAGGTCGGTCCGATCGATCTGTTTCTGACCCTCGGCAGCCCGCTGGGCACCCGCTACATCCGGAGCCGGCTGCAGGGCGCCAGTGCCACTGGCGCTGCGCGCTATCCCCGGGGCATTCGCCGCTGGGAAAACCTGGCGGCGGTCGGTGGCCTTACTGCGCTGGGCCACCGTTTTGCCGAGGACTTCGCCGAGATGCAGCAACTGGGCCTTGTGGCCGGGATTGGCGACCGTACCGACCTGATCAACCCATTCCGCGGTGCGGAGGGCCTGAACGTGCACAGGTGCTACGGCTACTTTGTCAATGCCGCGACGGGCGCCGCCCTGGCGCGCTGGTGGCGCAGCCCCGGTCCCGGCGCGCCCTGACCCAAATCTGTGCGGTCGCGCACAGTACCCCGGGGGTCTTTTCCCTAACGTTCAGACCATGCGCGCGAAGTACTACACCCGCTTCCTGCTGCGCTCTGAGGAGCCGGGCTTCGCCGATGAATACAGCGGCGTGGTGGAGTTGAACCACGGCGTGGACCAGGTGCTGGAACCCAAGGAGATCGAGGCCGTCCTCGCCCTGAACTTCCAGCGGGACGAGAACGAAGTGGAGCTCCTCAACTGGTCAAGGATTCACTAGCTGTGTGCTGCTGACGTGGTGGTCTGATTTTTAGGTTCCCCCTGTATTGACCCGGCCTTGTGCCGGGTCTTTTTTTGGGTCTGCAGCACGCCGCTGTTCCACCTGCGCCGGGCCGCCCCAGCCCGTGCGAGAATGGGAACATGAGTTCCTTCAAGGGCATTCCTATCGAAAGCGGTGCGAAGTACACCACCGCCGCCGGCTTTACCGCCATTCGCAACGGGGTCAAGCAACGCGCCACGAACGCCCCGACCGGCCGACCTGAAACCGACCTTGGCCGCAAGCCCGACTGGCTGCGCGTCCGCCTCGTGTCCGGTGGCCGGTATGCGGACGTTCAGCGGACGGTGCACGAGCACCGCCTCGCCACGGTTTGCGAGGAGTCCATGTGCCCGAACATCGGTGAATGCTGGAACGCGGGCACGGCCACCATCATGCTCATGGGCCACGTGTGTACCCGCGCGTGCCGCTTCTGTGCTGTCGACACCGGCAATCCGCGGGGCTGGCTGGACGCCGGGGAGCCTGACAATGCCGCCCGCTCCGTGGAAATCATGGGCCTCAAGTATGTCGTCCTCACGTCCGTCGACAGGGACGACCTTGCAGACGGCGGGGCAGGCCACTACGCCGACTGCGTCCGCGCCATCAAGGCGCGCAATCCAGGCACCGCCGTGGAGGCGCTCACGCCGGACTTTGCCGGGAACCTGGCCGCTGTCACTACCGTGGTCAACTCTGGCGTGGCCGTGTTCGCGCATAACCTGGAAACGGTCCGCCGGCTGACGCCGGAGGTTCGGGACCCCCGGGCCGGGTACGACCAGTCCCTTGAGGTGCTCGCTCATGCCAGGGCTACCGCCATCGCGACGGAGCGCAAGGTGCTGATCAAGAGCAGCCTCATGCTCGGTCTCGGCGAGACTGCCGACGAAGTGGCACAGGCCATGGATGACCTCCGCAATGCCGGGGTCGACCTGCTGACCCTCGGCCAGTATCTGCGCCCCACGGCCAACCACCTGCCCGTCCGCCAGTATGTCCACCCGGACGAATTTGCGGCCTACCGGCAGGTAGGACTCAACAAGGGCTTTGTAGAAGTCGTGGCCGGGCCCCTGGTGCGCTCCAGCTATCGTGCCGAGCGCGCCCTTGAGCGCAATAACGCCGGCCTGCCGGCCGGCTGACGCTGCCCGCGATGGTCCAGTTCCTGCTCGACTACGGCCTCTTTCTCGCCAAGGCAGTCACCGTGGTTGCCGCGGTGGCGGCCATCGTCGCGCTGTCGGTGGGCCTGTCCCGCAAAGGGCCAGCCGCCGGGGGCCTCAAGATCGAGAAGCTCAACGATAAATACCGGGACCTGCGCCAGCAGCTGCGCCACGCGTTGCTCAGCAAGGCGGAACGCAAGACGGAACTGAAGCAGGAGAAGAAGCAGCGGAAACTTGAGGAACACGCCCACGGCACCGACGCCCGGCGCCGGGTTTATGTCCTGGAGTTCAAGGGTGACATCCGGGCCACTGCAGTCCCGGCGCTGCGGGAGGAGATCAGCGCCATTCTTGGCGTGGCCAGCCAGACGGACGAGGTGGTGCTGTGCCTGGAAAACTTCGGCGGCGCGGTGCACGAGCACGGGCTGGCCGCCTCCCAGCTGAAGCGCCTGCGGGACAGGTCGATCCCCCTCACCGCCATCGTCGACAAGGGCGCCGCCAGCGGCGGCTACCTCATGGCCTGCGTGGCCAACCGGATCGTCGCGGCCCCGTTTGCCGTGATCGGCTCCATTGGCGTGATTGCCCAGGTACCGAATTTCCACCGCTTGCTCGAGGCGCGGGGCGTGGACTTCGAGCAGATCACCGCGGGGCGCTACAAGCGCACGGTCACCATGTTTGGCGAGAACACCGATGCGGACCGGGCCAAGCTCCGGGAGGAGCTGGAAGACGTGCACGCGCTCTTCAAGCAGGTGGTCACGACCTACCGGCCAGGCCTCGATATCGAGGCGGTGGCCACGGGGGAGCACTGGTATGGCTCACGAGCCCTGGAACTGAAGCTGGTGGACGCCGTGGAGACCAGCGACGACTACCTGCAGCGGGCCACCGAGTCGGCGGACGTTTTCCGGCTTACCTTCCGGGCCCGGGCCACGCTGCAGCAGCGCGTCCTGTCTGCCATGCGGGCCGGGGCCGACGAAGCCGCTGCCTGGGTGTCCCAGCGGGACCTGAACGGCCGCTTTCCCTGAGGCCTTAGCCTGCAGCGGGTGCCGCGGCGCGCCGCGACTGCAGGTACCAGCGGACGTGGAGGATGAACAGGGTCGCACAGAGAGCCAGCATCCCCAGGTTCACGGTCAGGGCCAGCGAGCTCATCTGACTGGCCCGGTTCAGCAGCGCGGCCGCCGGGGCCAGCGCCCCCAGCAGCGCGACCACCATGGCGACCGTCGTCAGGGGCTTGCTGGCTGTCGCAAAGGCGATGGCGAGCCCCCCAACGGCCAGCAACACGCCGCCCACATAGGCGGGGAGCAGGGCAGTGGGGCTCGAGGAGGTGAGGAAGGCGCCGACGCCCAGGGCGATAAGCAATACAGCGAATACGTTGGTGGTCTTCAGCATGGTGCTCCCCTGTCTATGGCCGCCGCCCGGTTGGGGAGCGGTCGGGGAATGGACCGGCTCACGGGCATTAAGGTTTCCCGCCTTGCGGAAGTAGCCCCACGCCCTGCTGGCCCCGGGGACGGAAGCGCGCCTGAGGGCAGGTATGCATTCAACATAAGTCCTCGCATTTTTCTGCAGCCAGATGACTTTTTGGTAAGGAAGGGGGAGACTCGCTCCAGCATTCCCAGATGGGTGCAATAAACGGCCACGCCAGTGGCCAAAAATGAACCTAGATAACGCGGGGATACCACATGAGAATTCGGGGACAACTGCTTGCTGCCGCGCTCCTGGCCGGCGCCGCCGGGACCGCCAGCGCCGAGATACTGACGCTCAATTACTCGAGCGGCTTCCACAACCGGGCCTGGCTGACGGGCGGCTCCAACGGGTCCAGCCTGAATGTCGTTTACGGCGATGGCAGCAACGCCGGCATTTCGCCCCAGAACAAGTGCGTGGATGGGAATCCCGTCGGCACGCAGATTTTTTGTGAACAGTTGCAGGCGGGCACCAACCCCAAAGGCGGGATTAGCGGTGTCCCGGGCTATGCGGGCCCGTTTGTGGTCCCTGGCAACAACGGTACCTATCAGACCAACACCGTGCAGGGGGCGAACCCCAGTGCGGGCTACCTGGGTTCCCTGAGCTGGGACACCGCGCAGACCTTCCTCTATACCGACCAGGTGACCAGCGTGAGTGAAACCTGGAATGTCATTACCGGGGGCAGCCTGGTCTGGACTGGCACCGTGGGCTTTGAAGTCGTCGTTGCCGCCAGTGTCACCTCCGGCAATGTTGGCGGGTCATTCTTCGACTACTCCTTCGGCAACGGCAGCATCGCCCTGACCGGCGCCACGGCGGGAGTCCGCACCTCCACCGCCAAGTGCGATCTCGGCATTGCGGGCCAGACGGTGGTGGGTTCCCTGCTGTGCGGCTTCGCCAACCCCGCGAGCGGCTTCAACTACTCCAACTCCGGTACCTCGACCAACCTCTCCCAGAACTACACGAAGCCCGTGAACTGGACCGGCATCCGGGACAACGGTGACGGCACCGTCGACCTGCTGATGTGGGGCAACAAGTACACCACCAAGGGCTCGGGCAACAACCTGCAGGAGCGCATCCAGCTGAGTGGCAGCGTGGTTCCGGTGCCTGCCGCGGTCTGGCTGTTCGGTTCCGGTCTTGGTCTGCTGGCTTTTGCCCGCCGCAAGATGGCGGCCTGACACCACGCGACATCTGACGACCATCAGGGGCCCGCGACAGTTGTCGCGGGCCCTTTTCTTTTGGGTAACCGGTGGCCGGGCCCAGGGCCAGCCAGGGCAGCCCGCTTTCCCTCACGCCGGTCAGGCCGGATAATCCCCGCCATGCACTCCCGCTCCAGCCTCGTGCTCGTCCTGCCGATAGTCCTGGCCACGCTGCTGCTCAGCGCCTGCTCCCTCCCCATCTACTCCGAGTCGGAGCTCGAGTCGGAATCGGGGGAGGCGTTTCAGGAGATGCGGGCCCAGATTCCAGCGGCCACGGATGCCAGGCTGATCGCCTACGTCAACTGCGTGTCCGCCGACATCGTCCAGCAACTGGAGAAGCCCTACTCGGAGGAGGACTGGGAGGTGGTGCTCTTTGAGAGTGACGACATCAACGCCTTCGCCATGCCCGGCGGGCGCATCGGCGTGTACACCGGACTGCTCGCCGTGGCCGAGAACCAGGACCAGCTGGCCGCTGTCATTGGGCACGAGGTGGCGCACGTGACGCTCAAGCACTCGCTCAAGCGGGCCAACCGGGAAGCCACGACCCAGGGCGGCGTGATCCTCGGCACGGCAGTCCTGGGTGCCGGCCCGGGGGTTGGCGACCTCGTGTCGATGGGGGCGCAACTGGGCTTAAGTCTGCCCTTCAGCCGCGCCAACGAAACCGAGGCGGACACCATCGGGCTCAACTACATGGCGGATGCAGGCTTCAATCCCAGCGCCAGCATCCAGCTGTGGAAGAACATGGCCGCCAAGAACAAGCTCGGGGCGCCCCAGTTTCTGTCCACGCACCCATCGGGCGACAGCCGGATCCAGGATCTGGTCAGGCAGCTGCCGGAAGCCCTGAAGCGCTACAACGCCGCCCAGGCAGCAGGCAGGAAACCCAATTGCCAGAGGTAGGTCTCCGGATGCAGCCACTCCTCCGCCTCGTCATGCTCGCGGCTGCACTGAACACTGGCGGCTGCGCGCTGTTCAAAACCCCGGACTGGGCCCGGCGCCATGGCCAGGCCGTCAAGGCACCGACTGAACTGCCGCCGATCGTCAGCGACCGGTTCGTGCTGACCCCCGGCAACGGAGTCGTCGGCGAGATGCAGGTCATCCGCGCCCGTTACGAGGACACCTTCAGCGACATCGCCCGGGCCTACGACCTGGGCTACGACGATCTCGTCCACGCCAATCCGGGCGTGGACCCCTGGTTGCCCGGGGCTGGCACGCGGATCGTTCTGCCCACCCAGTTCATCCTGCCGGACGCTCCCCGGGAGGGCATCGTCCTGAACATCGGTACCAAGCGGATCTTCTACTACCCGAAGGCAGCGCCCGGTGAGGCGCCGGTCGTGGTTACACATCCGGTGGGTATTGGCCGGGAGGGCTGGGCTACGCCGATCGGTACCACCACGGTGGTCGCGAAGGTGAAGGACCCTGTGTGGACCGTGCCCGCGTCGATTCGCAAGGAGCATGCGGAGGCTGGCGATCCGCTGCCTGCCCAGGTGGCCGCCGGCCCGGACAATCCCCTCGGTGCCTTCGCCCTGCGGCTCGGTTTCCCCTCCTACCTGATCCACGGAACCAACAAGCCCTCGGGAATCGGCATGCGCGTCAGTCACGGCTGCGTGCAGCTCTATCCGGAGGACATCGAGTCGCTGTTCAGTGAGGTTCCAGTCGGTACGAAGGTGCGGATCGTCAACCAGCCCCAGCTGCTCGCGTGGAGCGACGGCAATCTCTACCTGGAGGCACATCCCGCTCTGGAGGATGACGCGCGCAATCTTCAGGTGCTGCTCGACAGGCAGCTCGCCACCGAACTCCAGAAGCGCAAGCCCGGCAACCCGCCGCAGCCTGGCCAGAAAGCGGCCAGCGCTCCCGGTATCACCGTCGATGCTGTACTCGTTGCCGCTACCGCGAAGGAGGGGCGGGGCTTTCCTGTCCGGCTGCTGGAGTCAGCTGCTGACGCCCAGACGGTCGCCGCCCGGGCGCGGCCTACGGAGAACATCGTGACCTACCCGGTTGAGGTTGATGCGGCCACCCGGTGACAATGCCCGTTGCAACCCTGACGTTCTTCGGCCTGTTGCTGCTGGTGTTTGCGGGGCAGCTGTTCCTGTTGCCCGGCACCTTCTTCGTGCCAGCGGGACTGGCCTTTGTCCCCGGCGAGCTGTTCGGTGGTGTTGAGCGCGCCGGAGTCCTGCTGGCCATTCCGCCCCCAGCCACGCTGATTTCCTACCAGTTCCTCCATGCCGGCTGGCTGCACCTGCTGGGCAACCTGCTGTTCCTTGCGGTCTTCGGCCCGAAGGTTGAGCAGACGCTGGGGCCGGGCCGCTTTACGGTCCTGCTCCTGGCCTGCGGGGCGGCGGCAGCCCTCGCTCAGGCTTGGGTAGAGCCGTCGTCAGCCGTGGCGATGGTCGGGGCAAGCGGGGCCGTGTCCGGGATACTCGGCGCTTATCTGTTCCTGCACCCCCGGGCCGAACTCCGTCTGCTCCTGCCCGTCTTCCTCACCCTGCGTGTCGTAGAGCTGCCTGCCTGGGTTGTGCTGGTCAGCTGGTTTCTCCTGCAGCTGCTCTACTCCAACTGGACGGAGATCGTGCCGGGCGGCGTGGCCTTTCAGGCCCATGTCGGCGGCTTTGTGTGCGGCCTGCTGCTGGCCCCGATGCTACACTCGCTGGCATTGTTATCTGCGGATGCGCCCACTGTTGCCCGAACTCTCAGGAGCCGGAATTCGAGTCATTGAATCTCCTGCCGGCGAGGAGCCGATCCCGCTCCGTCGCGAAACTGTCACTGCCTTCATTGGCCCGGCCCCCCGGGGCCCCGCCAATATCCCGGTCGTCATCGAGAGCGTCGCCGAGTTCCGTCGCCGCTTCGGCTCTCCGGCTGAACGCAGCCGGCTCGAGTGGATCCTGGGTCAGTTCTTCGACAATGGCGGCCGCCAGGCCGTCGTCGTGCGGGTCCCACGGTCCGGCCGGTCCAGCCGCATTACCCTGCCCGGGCCCGGCGGCACGCTCGACCTGGACGCCGTCAACCCGGGGCCCCTGGAGTTCCTGCGGGCCGCCGTGGACTACGACGGCATTCCCCCGACGGACCTCTGGCGCTTCAATCTCACGGTGCAGCGGATCCGTTCCCCGGCCAATCCGCTGGTGGAGGAGCAGGAAACCTGGCGCGCGGTGACCATCGCCACCGACGATGACGCCTTCATCGGCGAGGCGCTGGCGGACTCTGCTCTGGTCCGCTTGCAGGGCGACGCGCCCCGGGCGCGACCCTTCGTGACATCCGGGGCCACCGGGTTTGGCCCCATTGGCTATGTGCCCGGCCGGGGTGACTGGCGGTCCGCGGCTCCACCCAGCGACTACGACCTCATTGGCTCGGCAGAAGACGCCACCGGCATTCATGCCCTCGAGCAGGTCGCCAATGTCGATCTGGTGTGCCTGCTGTCTGGCGCGCCCAAAGCCGACGTGGGGCCCGTGGGCATCTTCGTGGCCGAGCGCTACTGCGCGCGCCGCAACGCCATGCTGCTGCTCGATCCGCCGGCCAGCTGGTCCCGGGTGGAGGACGTGACGCGGAGTCAGAGTGCCTCCGTGTTAGCCAGCCCCAACATCATTACCTATTTCCCGCAGCTCACCGAGATCGCGACCGACGGGCGCCGGGTCCGGTCACTGAGCGCCATCGGCGCTATCGCCGGCATGCTGGCAACCGGGAGTCCTGCAGAGACGGTGCTCTTGCGTTCCCGGGCGCGGGTGGCGGTCGAGCCCGATGACGAACAGGCCGCTTTGCTGGCGCGGCGTGGCGTCAACGTGCTCCGTGGTGCGGCGCCGGGGTTCATCTCGTTCAGCGGTAATGTCACGCTCGCCCGCAGCCACGGTTCCCGGCGGGAGTGGCAGCAGCTGAGTGTGCGCCGGCAAGCAGTGCTGACGGCGGGCACGATTGCCCGGAGCACGCGCTGGGCAGCGGTGCAGAAGGGCGATGCGGACACCTGGCAGGCTGTGGCAACCCAGGTGGCGCGTTACCTCACAGAGTCCGCGGCCGCGGGGTTTTTGGCGGTTGATGCCGCCCGCCCGCCCTTCTATGTGAAGTGCGATCAGGACACCAACTCCCAGGGCTCGGGGCTGTCCTTTGTCGTCGGGCTGGCGCTGACCCGTCCCGGCGACTTCGTGGCCTTCCGCTTCGAGCACGACGCGGCCGACTGCCGGATCAGCGAGATTGCCTGGCAACCGGGGCAAAGTCTCTCGGCCTGAAGCGCGCCGCGTTCCCAGCCCGTGACCGGGATCACGCTGCGGGGCCTCCGGCAGCGGTATAAGTTTTGGCCATGGCCGTCTCCGAACCTGATTCCGGAGTCATTCCGGTGCCGAGTCTTCAGGAGTACTTTCGCGACTCCGTTGATGCGGCCATGGCTTCGAACCGGCTGGCCGTGGAGAGCCACACGGCCCACTACGTCGTGAATCTCCTGACCCTGTTCTCCCGCTCCGAAGCCCTCCACGACAAGGCGCAGTGCGGCATCGCGCTGAAGCCCCTCGCTCTCATGCTGGCCGACGCAGCGGCGGCCCCCACCGACGAAAGCCGGAATGCCACGCTCCAGCACCTGGGCGATGTGGCGCTGTTTGTCGCCGGCTTCATGGCCGAAGGCCTGGACCGGAAGACGGTCGGCATCGGCTACTACGTGCGCATGGGCGGGGGTGCGTACCACACCCTCTCCCTCGCGCTGCCAGCCAACCCCCGGGGCCGCGCCTTTGCGCCGGTCTTTGCCGAGCTCGCCGCCAAGTTCGGCGAGGTGGTTGATGTCCTCAATGACGTGCGCCACGCCAGCAATGCCGGCCGGGATCAGGACGTGCTCCGTCTCTACGAGAACTGGCTGACCACCGGCAGCCAGCGGGCAGGCCGCCTGCTGCGACAGCTCGGTATCCAGCCACTCAAGCAGCCGGGCAGCGTGCGGGAGCACTAGCCCGGTGGGGACGGCCTGCCCGGATCTCCTCGGCGCCCTGCAGGGCCAGCTTGGCCGGCTCTACGATGCGGATCTGCCCCAGGACGTCCGCGACTACGTCATCACCGATCAGGCCATGCGCGCCGCCCTGCTGGCCGGTGCGACCGGACGCTACGCAGACGAACAGCTCATCGTCGTGGAGAGCGAGAGTGGCCTCGATCTCGCCCTGTACCTGGATCCCGCCGTGCTCGAGAGACTGGCCGCCGCCGATCCCCGGGAAAAACTCTCCGGAACCAACCTGGCCGATTTCTGGACCGTACTCGAAGGGGTGAGCCACTTTCACTATGTCGCCTGGAACGCGGCCTTCGACAAGTCCGTGACCCTGCTCGAACTCGAGATGCAGGCCGAAGTGGACAAGTACGTGACCACCCGCCTCCTGCTGGACGAGCAACCGGCAGCGACACTCGGTGCGCCCCTGCTCCAGCGGCTGTTCGCGGATCCCTGCCTCGATCCCCAGCTGGCTCCGGAAGAGATCGACCGCTATCAGGCGGCCAGCACCTTCGCCGGCCGCTATTGCGCCACTCTCGAAGCCAGCTTCCCGGCCTCCACCTTCACCCCGGACCTGCTGCGGGAGCTGCGCCTCTTCTATCGCCTGCCCCAGACCGCCAAGATCGCCCGGATCCGCGCCCGCGGGTGCGCCTGAACCCGGAGTTCCGCTAAGCTCCCCAAGGCCTGAAGCGGTCGCGCGGAGCAAGCTACGGATGAGTGCAGGGCCGGAGGAGCCTGCCTGGACGGTCTACATTGTCCGGTGCGTGGATCAGACCCTCTATACCGGCATCGCCCGGGACCTTTGCCAGCGCATTGCCCAGCATAATGCGGGCACTGGCGCTGCCTACACTCGGGCGCGCCGCCCGGTAATCCTGGTCCACCAGGAGCCCGCCCCGGACCGCAGCACGGCGCAGCGGCGGGAAGCGGCTATCAAGCGCCTGCCCGTCGCAGCCAAGCGGGCCCTTGCAGGAGGTTAAATGTTCCCCAACTCAGTCATCTTAAGGACCGGCCAGTCCTGGAAGCTCATCATCGCGATACTGCTGCTCCTGATCGGGAGTTTCGCCCCCCTGTGGGCGGGCTCCGGTATTGACTGGACGTGGGGCTCCATCCTGGCCGTCGCCGGCTACGCCTTTGGCGTGCTCCTGATCGTGTGTCCGAAGTGCGGCAACCGGTGGTTCTGGTCCGCGGCGCTGGATGCCACGCTCTACGGCCCCCTGTTCAAGGCCTCTGCCTGCCCGGCCTGCAAACAGGACTTCGGCACGAAGTGATTACGCTCCCCTTCGTTCGCGGTTGCCTGCTGCTCGTGGCCCTGGTAGCTGCAGGTCCTGCCGGCCTGGCGCCAGAGTGCCAGTGAGTCAGGCAAGCACTCGACGGTGCGGGCCACGGGCGATCTAGGTTGCTACAGCGGGAGACGGCGGTGCGGCCTTCTTCTGCCGCAGGATGAACTCCCGGTCGAGCTGGTTGCCCACCGGAAAGTCGTACTCGCCAACCTTTTCGAAGCCATACCGGGCGTACAGGCGCTGCGCGCCAAGATTGCCGGACCAGACCCCGACGTAGAGCGGCGCGTGGCCTTCCGCCGCCAGCCAGTCGAGGGCCAGCGCAAGCAGCCGGGTACCCAGTCCCTCGCGCTGGACCGCGGCCCGGAGGTACAACTGGCGGATCTCCCCGGCCCTGCCCTCCCGTTGTGGTACCGGCAGCTTGCAGGGGCCCGCCGTCAGGAAGCCCACCAGGCCTTGGCGCGGGTCTTGCGCAACCCAGATTCCCACGCGCGGGTCATCGAGTAGGGGCGCGTAGGCCGCAACCGACTGGGAGGTCTCGAGAAACGCACCCAGATCCTCTGGCCGGTAGAGATAACCAAAGGTCTCTACGAAGGTGTCCCGCGCGAGGCTCGCAAGGTCTGGCGCCTCGCCGGGTCGCGCGCGGCGGATGGTGAATCCTCTCGGGGTGCTCATGGGGAAATACTACGGCACCGGGGGCCTCAGTACCGCCCGGGATAGGACAGCGAGGTGACGAGCGTCTCCCGGTTCACCCGCGTGCTGACCGGCGTGACGAAAACCCGGTAGGCCGCGGCGGCCCGGAGCAGGTCGCCACCGAGAAGGCGAAACGCCAGATCCGTTGACAGCCATGGTGGCCCGCCGCCGCCGAGATAGGTTCGGTGCCCCGACCAGGGGTAGTCTGCGGCGTCCCTGACCAGTCCGGCCCGGACCGGGTTCAGATGGACGTAGCGGATGAGCTGCAGAAGGTAGGCGTCCGCACTCACCCGGAAGGCGCGCTCCGCGGGCTCGAAGAGCGGGCCAGCCCCCGCCGCGCCGGCGTTCCGGTGGAGTGAGTAGCGGGCGATCAGGTCGCATTGAAAGCCGTCCGCCTGCCCGGGCGCGATCTCGAGCACCAGATGCAGGTGGTTGGTCATCCAGCAGTAGGCGTGAGCTCGCGCAGGAAATTCCGCGAGGAGTTCCCCAACGATGTCCTCCAGAGCCTCCCGGTCCCGATGTACGCTGAATAGCGGCCGTCCACCATGCCCACGGAGTGCGACATGGTGAATCTCGCCCTGGAGGCGCAGGCGGGATGGGAGCTGAGCCGGCATGCCGCCATCCTGGCGCGGAGGGCGAGGTCTGGGCAGGTGGGGAAAGCCACGACTTTCGAGGGTTTCTCGCTTGACAGCGCTCCGCGGCAGTTTCTAACATGACCTGCCATGTTTACTTGGAGGCCAGCATGAACTTCAGCATTCACCTGCCTGACCCGCTCCTTGAGCAGCTGGATGCCTACGCGCGCAGCCAGCAATCCAGTCGCAGCGGCATCATTCGTGAGGCCGTGCAACTCTACCTGTCCCGGCAAGCACGCCAGGTCTGGCCAACTGATCTGGAAACCTTCATGAGGAATCCTGTGCCGGAGACCAGCGACCACGGACCAGACTTCACTGCAATCCGCGCCGAGATGAACGCCAGCATGCGCAAGCGCGTGGCCGGCAAGCGCGGCGCCTGATGCGCTACCTGCTGGACACAAATGCCGTCAGCGTCTGGGCCCGTCAGACCTCTCCCCGACTGCTTAACAGACTCCTCGCTACCCCACCTGCCGATCTCTGTATCTCGGTACTCGTGGAGCATGAACTCCGGTTCGGATTCGCGCTGACGCCTGGAACCAGAGCCGAGGAACTGACAATGCGCTTGCTGGAGGTACTGCCCAGCATTCCCTTTGGTTCTGCTGAAGCGCAGCGTGCAGCCTATTTGCGCAGCAGACTTTCCCGCCTTGGCAAGCCGATTGGTCCCTATGATCTGTTGATTGCCGCTACTGCCCTCGAAAATCAGCTGACGCTGGTGACCCAAAACCTGCGGGAGTTTCGCCGGGTCGAGGGACTGGTCGTGGAGGACTGGACTGTGTGATGGGAGTGCACACAGTGGCCAATCAACGAGAAGTCGTGCGCCATTGCCCTCTGCAACTGGCCGCTCTCCAGGGGTTCACTTAGGATTAGCCATCGACTGCAGGTCGGGCCATCGGAGCTCACATGTATTCCCTCGCCTTCATGGCCGTCGCACTTCTGGACTTCGCCGTCCTGGTCTGGGCGGCGCGCCTCTGCCTTCGTTACCGGACGAACGGCCTGATCTACGCCTCCGTCCCGCTGACCCTGCTGTGGTACGACAACTTCGTGGTTGGCATCGGCGGCACACTGGGCGAAGGTGAACTGCTGACGGGCCTCAATACGGTGCGCTTTCTGGCGCACTACATCGCCCTGCCCATGACCTTCATCGCGCTCGGCGCCATGGCTCGGGAAGCCGGGTTTCTCTGGGCCCAGTCGAAGCTCGTAATGGGCGCCTTCTGCACCCTGGCCGTCTGCTTCATCCTGCATGACCTCTGGCTGTTCTCCCAGTCCACGTTCTATCCGTCGTGTTTCGCCGATACGCTGCGTTACACCACCAGCATCTCGGCCTTTACGGCCTGCGGCCCGACAGCGGAAATCGGTGCGGGCAAGTCCATACCGCCGATCCCGGCCCTGACCATGACCGCCATGATGATCCTCTTCGGGGTCTATCTCTGGATCAAAATTGGCTGGAAGTGGCTGACCCTGGGCTCGATCGGGGCTCTGAGCTTCTTCGCGGTTCCCTTCGGGCCCACGGGCGGGATCTTTGGCAACATCGGCGAGCCGATCATCTGCGCCGTGATTATTGCGACGGCCGCCCACATCGCCCGGCGCCGTACCTGTTTGCCCGCGTCTTCGGCCTGATACTGGAGCGCTTCAATCGGATCACGGCCGGGGTCATCGCGATGCTAATTGCGGGCATCGGCTACCTCCTCGGTCTCGCCGGCATCTGCGCCTCCCTCGGCATTCTGTTCACCACCTCGGTGGGTGGCTGGCTGTCCGCTTCGGTCGGCAAGGGCGCGCCCTTCTGCCTGATTGCGCCGTGAACCTGGCCATCATGGTCTTCGGCTGCTGGTTGCTGATACGCCCGCGGGGGCCGCAGGCCTAGGGCGGCGCCGACTGGGCCCTTTCTGCTGTCCGGTGGCATAGTGGGCCCAGATGAATCGCCCGGCCGCCAATCAACGCCTTGGCTCCCTTGAACTGGCGCCCGGTGTCACGAGAGGCAACGCGCTCGTCAAACTGCTGGCGGCATTCGTCGGTATCGGTGCGCTGTCAGGCATGGCCATCCTGCAGAGCTACCTTCTCAATGCCCACCTGCACATCCCGCGGGGCGAGCAGGGGACCCTGTCGGGCAACCTGTCGTTCTGGTCCGAGGTGGTCGGGCTGCTCCTGTTCTTTCCCTTCGGTATCGCTGCCGACCGCATCGGCCGCCGGCCCGTACTGAGCTTCGGCTTTGTCATGCTGGCGCTCGGCTGGGGCTTGTATCCCTTCGCCACCACGGCCGGGGAGTTGCTGCTCTATCGGTTGTTCTATGCAGTGGGGGCCGCGGCCACGGCCGGCACCCTGGCGACGCTCGTCAACGACTATCCGGTCGACAGCTCCCGCGGCAAGTTTATTGGCATCAACAGCGTCATGAGCACGCTGGGGACGATGTTCATGGCCGGGGTGGTCAGCCGGATACCGGACCTGCTGAGCCAGCGTGGTTACGATGCCGTCACCGGTGGCCGGGCCATGTTCCTGACCGGCGCCGCGCTGTGCGCCCTGATGGCGGTTGTCACCGCCAGGGGCCTGATGGCGGGCACACCCGCTGGCCGCGGCGCCCGTCCGCCGCTGGGTGCGCTGGCGGGGAGCGTCGGACGTGCCCTGCGTAACCCGCGCATTGCGCTGGCCTATGCCGGGGCGCTGGTGGCCCGCTCCGACGTGGTCATCAAGGGCCTGTTTCTCAGTCTCTGGGCGGTCCAGGCGGGGCGTGCCGACGGTCTTAGCCCCGGCCGCGCCATGGCGCAGTTCGGCACCATGATCATCATCATGTATCTCGTCTCCCTGGTCTCAGCACCGGCTTTTGGCTGGTTCATTGACCGGGTCAACCGGGTCACCGCGATGATCGTTGCCCTGGCCACGGCGGCCACTGGCTACCTTTCCATGTGGTTCCTCACCTCGCCGCTGGACATGGACATGATTCCCCTGCTGGTGGTCCTCACGCTGGGTACGGGATTCATGGTGAAGGCCAGCATGGCCCTGATCGGCCAGGAGGCGCCGGTGCGCGAGCGTGCCAGCGTGATCGCCGGGAGCAGCATGTGCGGCGCCCTCGGCATTCTGGCCTTTACGGGTATCGGCGGGCGACTCTTCGACGCCTGGGGCCCCTGGGCGCCTTTCGTGCTGGCGGGCGCTTACCAGGCGCTGCTGCTGGTGATCGCCATCGGCGTGCGCGTCGTGGCCCCGGGTGCCGCAGGCCCCCGCCGCAACGCCTGAAGCGTGGGCACTCCGCCGCCAGAAATATCCGGCACCTGAATGCCGGCCAGCACCCGGCCAAAGTCCGAGCCGGGGCTGGTGTAGTGGAAGAGACTGATATTCCAGCGGGGCGCCGGGCAGTTCCGGGAACGCGAAGCGATAAAGCCGCTCGTCCTTCAGTCCCGGGGCGAGGCGATAAGCTGCGCCCTCTCAGCCAGTCCGCCGGAGCCGGCGGCGGCACTGGCCAAGATCCGGCTCAACGGGCAACCCTTCGACGAGGTCGCCGCCGCCCGTGCAGCGCTGGCCTGATGCGCTAGCTGCCGGGGGCCGGCAGCCCGGCTGTGCCCGGCTTCACGATCTCCAGCAGTTCCACCTGGAAGACCAGGGTTGCTCCACCCGGCATCTGGGGTGGGCGACCCTCGTCGCCGTAAGCCAGGGCTGAGGGGCAGATGATCCGGGCTTTGCCGGCCACCTTCATCAGCTGCACCGCTTCTATCCAGCAGGGGATCACGCCCTTTAGCGGGAAGGTGGCGGGTTCCTTGCGCTCGATGGAGCTGTCGAACACGCTGCCGTCCACAAAGGTTCCTTCATAGTGCACCTTGACCGTATCCGCAGCGGTCGGGCTTGCGCCCGTGCCAGCTGTCAGGGTCGTGATGACGATACCGCTGGCAGTCTTCGTTGCGCCTTTCTCACTCGCCGCCTTCGCCAGGTAGGCCGCGCCAGCCGCCTTTTCCTTGTCGGCCGCAACTGCCATGCGGGACTTCTGCAACTCCTGCAGCTTCGGCCCGTAACTCTCGAGGTCCTTGAGGGCCACCTTGTCCTGCACCCCGTCGGCCAGGCCGGCCTCGACCATGGCCAGCTCCTTCTCTGTC
This sequence comes from Arsukibacterium tuosuense, assembly GCA_945872065.1. Classification (GTDB taxonomy): domain Bacteria; phylum Pseudomonadota; class Gammaproteobacteria; order Steroidobacterales; genus SHZI01. Next base: position 7,063 of record CAMBYH010000023.1, on the reverse strand, counting down.
AGCGCAAAGGGCTGAAGGTTGCGACTGATGATGACGCCGAGGGCATAGAGGGTCTGGTCGTCTTCTGTCGCAGGCGTCGGCCGGGCGGCCTCGGCCAGCGATACCAGTGCCAGGCAGGAACCGAGCAGGATGATGAGATTGCGACGCATGCGGACTCCGGGTGATGGGAACAGAGGCTGTTATTCTAGCGGGAATGCACCCCAGACTCATTCTCATGCCGACGTCCGGCCCCGGCACCCCGCCCGTGGAAGCCGGCCAGGGCTCTGGCGAAGCCCTGCTCTCCGGCGAATACCTCACCCGTACCTGGAATCACTATTCGGGAGAGAACGGCCGCCTCTACTGCGGTATCTGGGAGAGCACGCCGGGCAAGGTCATCATCAACTACACCGAGTGGGAGTTCTGCCACCTGATCGAGGGTCGCGTGGTGGTCACGAGCGAGGCGGGCGATGAATGGCATCTGCAGCAGGGTGATGCCTTCATGATTCCTGCCGGCTTCAGGGGTACCTGGGAGACGGTCCAGACCGCGCGCAAGCACTACGTGATTCTGATGCCGGGGCCGGATGGCCCCGCAGGAGACTCCTGAGATGGGTGATCCCACGCTGCTGCTCAGCGCGCTGATCCTGGGCATCATTGAAGGGCTGACCGAGTTTCTGCCCGTCTCCAGTACGGGGCACCTGATTCTGGCAGGACAGCTACTGGGCTTTAACGACGCCAAGGGCAAGGTTTTCGAGATTGCCATTCAGTTTGCCGCGATTCTGGCGGTGGTCTGGGAATACCGGGCGCGCCTGGGTCATGCGCTGGTCAGCGTCACGTCCGAGCCGGCGTCGCGACGGCTGGCGATCAATCTGCTGGTAGCGTTCCTGCCCGCCGCGGTGCTGGGGTTCCTGTTCCTGAAGGAGATCAAACACTATCTCTTCAACCCGATGGTGGTGGCCACGGCGCTGATCGTCGGCGGGTTCGTCATCCTGTGGGCAGAACGCCGCACGCATGTGGTCCGCGCCGAGACCGTGGACGACATGACCTGGCCCGATGCGCTGAAGGTGGGCTTCGCCCAGGCAGTCGCGATGATTCCCGGCACGTCGCGTTCCGGGGCAACCATCATTGGCGGCCTGTTGATCGGCCTGTCCCGCAAGACGGCCGCGGAGTTCTCCTTCTTTCTGGCGATTCCGACGATGTTTGCCGCCACGGCCTATGACGTCTTCAGGAACCGGCATCTGTTCAGTGCAGACGATATCGGAATGTTTGCAGTTGGCTGCGCGGCGTCATTCATCAGCGCATTGCTGGCGGTGCGCGGGCTGATCCGCTTCATCAGCCAGCATGATTTCACGGTGTTTGCCTGGTACCGGATCGTGTTCGGCATCGTCGTGCTGGCGACAGCCTGGTTCGGCGTCGTGGACTGGGGCGGCGGTCAGGCCTAGGACAAAACGCCGGCATCCGAGAGCACACGGCGAGCGGGCTCAAGAAGCGCCGCATAGGGCTTCCAGCGCGCCACTGACGACTGGTACAGCGGTTTGCGCACCTGCATCTGGCTGGCGGTTTTCACCGTGCGCTCCGTCTCGTTGAAGCGCAGGACCCTTTCGCTCCAGGGCAGGCCGCAGAACTCCACCAGCGCCCGCAGCGTGGGTTCCGGATTCGAAACGACCTCTTCGTAGACCAGAGCATGGATGCGGCCCGGAAGGACGCGGTGCCAGTGGGCCATGATCCGGGCCCTGTCGACCCATGCCTGGGCCAGGTGCTCCAGGTCGTGGCTGAAACCCACGGTGCGGAACACGAGCTGGTACGTGCTGAGAATGATGTCCAGGGGGTCCCGGACCGTGTGCACGAAGCGGGCGTCCGGAAAGATCCGCGCCAGCAGGCCGATGTACTTGTAGTTGGTGAACTGCTTGTCCACGAACACTGGTGACTGCGTATAGACCTCGCTGATGGTCTGGAGATAATCCCGCTGCAACTGCTCGAGATCGCCCCTCGTCAGCACGGTCGCAAGCTGGGGATAGTCCATCTCTCCGTAGCGCCGCCGGCTGAGATCCAGCAGCAGCCAGGGAAAGACCTGGGACTCGCCCGCCGCGCCTACCCTGGTGCCGGTGCTCGCGAGGATCTGCTCTGCCAGAGTAGAGCCGCTGCGGGGCATGCCCACGATGAAGATCGGCCGCTGCCTGCCCGCCGGCAGCGCCGGCAACTTCTCGAGGAACGCTGCCGTGAACTGCGCCTCGATGTCCCGCGCCATCTGCCGCTCTTCTTCGGGCTCCCAGGCATCCATGGGCCTGACGAGGGCGTGGGCGCGGTGCAGGTACTCGAACTCCTGGACGACCTCGCCCTGCTGCCGGTAGCCTGCAGCGAGGGCCGTCCACGCATCCACCTGACCCGCCGCCGGAATGGCGGCTGTCGACAGTCGGGTCATATCCTCGGTTGTAAGCCTGCCTAGCAGGGCAAGCTGCCGGTACGGAGAATAAAGCTCGGGTGCCAGCCGCAGCGTCCGCCGCAATTCCTGTTCCGCGCCTGCAGGGTCATTCTGTTCGGCGAGCAAGCGGCCCCGCAGATTACGCAGGTTGGCGTCGCCGGGTGCGTCACGCAGACTCTCATCGACCACGGCCAGAGCGTCCCTGTGGCGATTGCAGAGCTGCAATGCCTCCGCCAGCGGCATTGCGGTCCGGGCGTCGGGCACGCCGGTAGCCAGCAGCTGGCTCGCCAGCTGCCACGCATCCCGCGGCCGCCCCAGGGCGACAGCGACCAGGACCATCAGCCGCAGGCCTTCGCTGGCCAGGCCATCTGTTTTGCGGAGTTGCTCACCAATCTGGAGAGCGCCGGCAAAATCCTCCGCTGCCAGGCAGCGCTCCCCCGCGCGGACTACCTCCGTCGCAGCAACTTTCTTCGCCGCCTGGCCCGGTGCGGGCGTCACGTTCAGCTGCGTGCGCGCCAGCTTGCGGAGCTGGGCTTCGCCCCGGGGTGATGTCGTCGACATTGAGACTCTCCTGATGCTAACCGGGGGCTAGTAACTCACCCAGGCGCCGGGTGAGCTGCTCTGTTTTTATGCTGGGCAGGGTATAGACCCAGCCGCCGAGCCGCGCGTTGAGAGCGGCAGCTTCTGCGCCTGCAGCACCTTTCCCCGAGGCCAGAAAGGTAAAGCGGGTGCCATCGGGCAGCCGCCAGGCGCTGGTTTCAATGACCAGACCGTCGGTGGTAACGAAGCGCGCGACGACGGGTTGGCCGGGGTTGGCCCCCAGCACTACCCGGGGCTCGGTGTTTTCCAGCTGCAGGTCTGCAAGGACGCCGGCGACGCCATTGCCGACGCCCGGATAGCTGAGTTCCCGGCCCGCCGGGACGTCAGCCACCAGAAACTCCGCGAGTTCTTCCTCGCCGGCGCTGGCATCCTTTCTTCCCGTGGAAGTGGCCGCGGCGGCGGGCCGGCGTGTAATACGCAGGGTCTCGAGCCCCGGGTGACTGATGGACACGGACTGGATGCGCCCGGCGGGAACATCGGTCAGGTCTCTTGCCAGCCAGTCGCTGCCGCTTTTTCCCAGGTCGAACGTCCCGCTGACCAGCCAACTCGTCGGCTCCCCCGTCCGGCGCACGTAGGTCTCGCCGGAGCTGCCGGTTGGACCCAGGCCGACGATGACGCGGACGGGCTGCTTGCCGATGTCCAGGGTCAGCTGCATGCCCGTGGCAGATGTCGACTTCAGGTCCTGGACGCCAAGCCGGGCGTAGTAGTCCGGGTTCGAAGTCTTCTCCTCGATGATGCGTGCCTCGGCGAGGGTCAGCAGGTTCCTGCGGATCCGGGTTACGTCTGCCGGATAGCCGCTGTGTTCGGTAACCGTCCAGTCATCCGTGCCTCTCTCAAGGGTCGCGACTGGCGTGTTGCCCGGGCCCGTGACGACAATCCGCTGGATATCGTTGAGCTGTTCCTTAAGCCCGGGCAGTAACAGCTCCTCGGCGCGACGTCCGTTCTGCTCACCCTGCAGCAGCACCCCGGCAACGACAGCCAGGATGGCGAGCGCCGCGAGCAGAACGACCAGGGTGCGCCGGCTCACCCGGTCCTCCTGGCAGTCCTCGTCCGGCGCCTGAGCTGCAGCAGGATGAGGCTGACCAGGGAAATGATCAGCGGGACCAGCGCGACGTTGAGCGCCTTCAGGGTGGCGCCCAGCTTCTCGATATCCTGGTCCAGGTCCCGCTGCACCTGGCGAAGTTCCTTGCGCAGTTCCAGCCGCTGGGCCTGGAAGCGTTCGATTTCCCCCTCCTGCTGGGGGGAGAGGATGCTGGTGCCCTGGTCCTTGCGGCTGGCCTGCAACTCCCCAAGCCGGCTCTCGGTCTCCTCCAGCTCGGTCTGCAGGCGCTCCTCAGCCGAACGGAAGCGGGTCTCAGCCTCCCGGCCGAGTTCCTGAACGCGGGTGAAGGGCCGCTGGAAGGTGGCGCGGCTGCGAATACTGATGAGGTCACTGCTGCCGAGGAGATTGTCCAGGGCATTCACCACGAGGTCTGCGTTGTTCGCGAAGGCGGTGCTGAGACGCTGGCCGAGGACATCCTGGGTCTGAACCCACATCCGGTCCGCCACCAGATCCGCGTCCGCCACCAGCACTACATTGGCGGACTCAGTAGCGACACTGATGTGCCCCGGCCGGGCGTCTCCAGGAAAGGCACTCGGCACCTTGCCAGTGATCCGTGCGGCCAGCGTGTAGCGCTCCCCGCTGGGGTCAAAGTCCGTTCGCAGCAGCCCCGGGTCGGAAGCCATCGCGAGTTGTGCGGTGGGGATCAGAGCAGCCTTGTCACTGGACTGGATCAGGGGAGTGACCTCCGCTGCGGCGTCCTCGCTGCCCGTGATGTGGCCTGCAAAGGCGACGTTCACGAGGCTGAGCCCGCTCGTGATTACGTCGTCCTGGGACAGGCCGTCCTTGCCAATGCCGATGATGCCGAGGTGCCGGACCGGCTCTCCGTCCCTGCCGCTCACCGTGAGTGCATAGCGGTCGTCCCCGACGATGCTGCCGCGGTCGACACTGACCCCCCAGGCGGCGAAGAGCTTACCCAGACCGGAATCCTCGCCGACCGCTGTCGCCATGGGGTCCTCCGCGCTCCCCTGGTCGATCTCGGCAAAGGGATCGACCAGAACCAGCGCGCGGCCGCCCCGGAGAATGAACTGGTCGATGGCATACACCGTCCCGGCGGGCAGGTTCTTCGGGTTCACCAGCAGGAGCACTTTGATGTCGGGATCGAGAGTCTCGAAGCCTGGCTCGAGGACGCGCAGATCGAACAGCTGCCGAAGCTGGTCCGCGATGACCCAGGGCTGACGGATCTGCTGAGTCATGGGGTCGAAGCCGGCCGTCATGGGCAGGCTGGACAGCAGACCCACCAGGGGCTTCTTCGGCTTGGCGAGGGTGTAGGTGAGCTTGGCCAGCTCGTATTCCAGGAACGATTCCTTGGCCGGATCCAGAAACGGAATGATCTCGTCGTCGCCAACGCTGTTGGTCGCAGCGAGCCCAAAGTAAATCGGGTCCGCGTTGTTGCCGAGGTTAATGGGCCGCAGCCCAAACTCCGTGGCCCGGTCTTCCTCGTCAGAGAAGGGCAGCGGGTCGATCACCGTCACCTTCAGCTTGCCATTGGAGCGACTCGCGAACTCTTCCAGCATCTCCTGCACGCGACCGGCATAGGTGCGGAGCTGGGGAATGTCAGCCGTGGCCTTGTCGGAAAAGAACAGGTAAACGTTTACCGGCTCCGGAATACTGCCCAGCACCTTCTTCGTTCCGTCAGACAGGGTATAGAGCTGGTTCTCCGTCAGATCCAGGCGCATCCCGGGCAGCAGACTGATCAGCGTCACGCCCACCAGGAAGATGACGGCGAGGGCGGTGAGCCCGAGGCGATCAATACGGCTCTTGTCGGGTTCTGGAGCCATCCTAGTCTGCCTTCTTCAGGTCCAGAACAATCGTCGTGGCGTACAGCCAGACGCCAATGACGAGGAGGAAATAGAGCACATCCCGCAGGTCCAGCACGCCCTTGCTGATGGCCGTGTAGTGGGTCAGGAAGGACAGGCTGGCAACCGCGTCCAGCAGCGGTCCTGGCAGCCACCCGGAGAAGAAATCCAGCACCAGGGGAAACCCTGCCAGCATGAACAGGAAGCAGATCACCACGGTGAGGATGAAGGAGACCACCTGATTGCGGTTGGCTGCAGAGATGCAGGAACCGATGGCCAGGAAGCCGCCTGCCATGAGCAGGCTGCCGATGTAGGCGGCAACGATGACGCCGTTATCGGGTTCCCCCAGGTAATTCACCGTGACCCAGATGGGAAAGGTGAGCGCGAGGGCAATGGCGATGCACAGCCAGGCGGCGAGGAACTTGCCCAGCACGGCCTGCCACAACGTGACTGGCAGCGTCATGAGCAACTCCACGCTGCCGCTCTTGCGCTCCTCAGCCCAGAGCCGCATGGCGATGGCCGGGACCAGGAACAGGTAAAGCCAGGGGTGGAAGTTGAAGAAGGGCGAGAGGTCCGCCTGGCCGCGTTCGTAAAACTCCCCCAGATAGAACGTGAACAGGCCGGAGAGGACCAGGAAGATCACGATAAAGACGTAGGCCAGGGGCGTAGCAAAGTAGCTCTGCAACTCCCGCTTCCCGATACTGCTGATGACGCCCATCAAATGGCCCGGCTGGCTGTGGTGATGGTGCGGAACACCTCATCGAGGCGCCCCGCCTCCAGGTGCAGTTGCTCCACAGGCCAGCGCCGTTCGGCAGCCAGCGCGCCTATGGCGCTCACGATAAGCGCATCGTCCTTCGGGAAGGCAGTCACCGTGAACTCCTGGTCGTCCACCTCCACCTCCCGGACTTCGGCCAGGTTCCCGAGGTCGTGGGCTACCGCTGCGAGATCTGCACTGTGCTGCAGACGGAGCGATACGGCGTTGTGGTACCGGGACCGGCGGATCAGCGCAGCGGGCTCCTCATCTGCCACGATGCGCCCGTTCGCAATGATGATGGCGCGAGTGCAGACGGCATCCACCTCCTCAAGAATGTGGGTGGAGATGACGATCACCTTGCCGGGGGCCATCGTCCGGATCAGCTCCCGGACTTCGTGCTTCTGGTTCGGGTC
>CAMBYH010000022.1 GCA_945872065.1 Arsukibacterium tuosuense | reverse complement strand
ACCGACCCCAATGAGGCCGAGCGGGCCCTGACCGATGGCACGGCGGATCTGGTCTTCCTGGGCCGGCCGCTGATCACCGATCCCGCCTGGGGCGAGAAGGCCCGCACCGGCCGGGAAGCCCAGATCCGCTACTGCGTGTCCTGCAACACCTGCTGGCGCACCGTGATCGAGGGCACGCGCCTCGAGTGCGACAACAATCCCCGGGTGGGTGAACCGGACGAAGTGGACTGGCAGCCAGCCCCGGCTGCGGTGAAGAAAGACGTGGCCGTGATCGGTTCCGGCATCGCGGGCCTCGAAGCCGCCTGGGTCGCGGCAGCCCGCGGGCACCGGGTGACGGTCTACGGCGCGGCCGATGAGCCCGGCGGCAAGACGCGCCTGCACGCCGAGGTCCCCGGCGGCGAGCACCTCTCGAGCATCTACGATTACCAGCAACTGGTCTGCCGGCAGCACGGCGTGCAGTTCCGGATGGGGAGGGCGGTGGACGCAGCGCTGGCGGCCACGCTCCAGGCTGACACGGTGATCCTCGCGACCGGCAGCACCATGGCCGTGCCCGCCTTCATCCCCGCCGAGTACGTGGCGGAGGGTTTGGTCTTCGACCTGCGCGGACTGCTGATCAGCCTCCGCGGCCGGACCACAAAAGAAGCCGGTCGCCTGGTGCTCTTTGACCAGGACCACACGGAGATGACCTACGGCGCGGCGCTGAAGCTGCTCGACCGCTTCGCCCGGGTGACGATCGTGACGCCCCGGGAGCGGCTTGCCTCCGACGTGCCCTTACTCAACCGCCAGTCCATCTACCAGCAGCTCTTCGACCGCCGCGTGGAGATCCTGACCAACGTGGAACCCCGGTCCCTGGACGGGCTGGAGGACGGTTGCCTGACGCTGTTCAATGTCTACAACGGCGACTCTATCAAGCTCGACGACGTGGCCACCGTGACCTTCGCAACGCCCCGGGTGCCGGACGATCAGCTACGCGGTGCCTGCGAGGCGGCGGGCCGCAAGGTGCATCTGATTGGCGACTGCTATGCCCCCCGGTCTGTCCTGGCCGCTACCCGCCAGGGCTACGAGGTGGGGATGGCGGTCTAGCCGAGCAGCCCGGCCGGTGTGGCCGGCACCAGTTCCGGTGCCGCCACCCGGGTCAGGGCCCAGGCGAGGCTGAGGTTCGACGAGAGCGCCGGCAGGCTGCTCTCGCTGTGCAGGATCCGCAGCGCCCGCAGGGTGGGCATGCCGGTGCCACTGGCGAGCAGGCAGTCGGCGCCCGACCTGTCGATCTTCCGCAGCGCTGCCAGCGCGTCTGCACTCGTCAGTTCATAGATCCGGTGCGTGTCGGTCAGTGCGGGATCGACCCGCAGCCGGGCGACGACCCGGATCCCGGCGTCAGCCCAGTAGCGGTAGCCGGCCTCGGCGAGTTCGGCCGGGTAGGGCGACACCAGGGCAATGGAATTGCAGCCCAGGCTCTTGAGGGCCAGCCGGATGGCCTGGGCCGCGGTGATCACCGGGATGCGGCACTCGGCGGCGGCCGCCGCGGTCAGCTGCTCTTCCAGTGCCATGCCCGCCATGTAGGACGACCCGGTACAGCCAAAGCCGAAGGCCGCGAGGGTCATCTCACCAAAGGTCCGGATCGCCGCGGGCATGTGCCGCACGTAGTGGTTCAGGCGTTCCTCAACCCGGGTCGCCGGGTGCGTGAGGCGCGTGGCGTAAACACCGATGGCAGCGGGGACCAGTGCGCGCACTTCCGGCTCCACGGTAGGATTGGAATGCGGGACGGCGATGCCAACCCGGGCCCGGGGGCCGTAGTCGGGAGGTTCCGGTGTCATGATGACAATTCTAGCTGCAATGAACCCAGGGTCCGAACAGCCTATGCAAGTCACCCGCCTGACCATCACCCGGCCCGACGACTGGCACCTGCACCTGCGGGATGGGGACGTGCTGGCCTCGGTGCTGCCCGATACCGCGCGGCGCTTTGCCCGTGCCATCGTCATGCCCAATCTGGTGCCGCCCGTCACGACCACAGCCCAGGCCCAGGCCTATCGGGAGCGCATCCTGGCCGTCCTGCCGGCGGGTTACGCCTTCGAGCCGCTGATGACGCTGTTCCTGACGGAGAACACGGCGCCCGAAGAGATTGCCCGGGCCCGGGCGAGCGGGGTCGTGCACGCGGTGAAGTACTACCCCGCGCATGGCACCACCAATGCCGCAGCGGGTGTGACGGATCTGCGGCGGTGCTATCCCGTGCTGGCCGCCCTGGAACGGCACGCCATGCCCCTGCTCCTCCACGGCGAAGTCACGGATGCGGCGACCGACGTCTTCGACCGGGAGGCCGTCTTCATCGAGCGGCACCTGGAGCCCCTGGTGCGGGACTTTCCGGGTCTGCGCATCGTCCTTGAACACATCACCACGGCAACGGCGGCAGAGTTCATTCGCGCTGCGCCCCCCACCGTCGCCGCAACGATCACCGCGCACCACCTGCTGCTGAATCGCAACGCGATGTTTGCGGGGGGAATGCGGCCCCACCATTACTGCCTGCCGGTGCTCAAGCGGGAGACGCACCGTCTCGCGCTGGTGGAGGCGGCGACCAGTGGCCACCCCCGGTTCTTTCTCGGCACGGACAGCGCGCCGCACCCGCGCCAGGCGAAGGAGGCGGCCTGCGGCTGCGCCGGCCTCTACACGGCCCACGCGGCGCTGGAACTCTATGCCGAGGCGTTTGCTCAGGCGGGCGCGCTGGAACGTCTGGAAGCCTTCGCCAGTTTTCACGGGCCCGACTTTTACCGGTTGCCCCGGAACCGGGAGCGGATCACTCTGGAGGCCCGGCCCTGGACGGTGCCTGAGCAGGTGCCCTTTGGCGCTGACCCTGGCGTGCCGCTCCGCGCCGGCGGCACGCTTGGCTGGAGTCTCGTCACTTGAGCGACGCGACGTTCGGGAATCGTCGGGCCGAAATCCTGGCGGCCGCCGAGGTCTGGCGACGTGGGGGCCTGGTGGCCTTTCCGACGGAGACGGTCTATGGCCTGGGCGCCGATGCGGCCAACGAGCAGGCCCTGGCCCGCATCTTTGCCGCCAAGGGCCGGCCGGCCGACCACCCGCTCATCGTGCACGTGGCGGCAGCCCGGGACATCGAGCGCTGGGCGCGGGAGATTCCACCGGTGGTCTGGCGACTGGCTGGGCGCTTCTGGCCCGGCCCGCTGACGCTGATCCTCCGGCGCGCGCCCGGCGTGTCTGACCTTGTCACCGGTGGTCAGGATACGGTGGGACTCCGCGTGCCGGGCCACCCCCTGGCGCTGGCGTTGCTGAGCGCCTTCGGTGGCGGCATCGCGGCGCCCTCGGCTAATCGCTTTGGCAGGGTCAGCCCGACCTCGGCCGCGCATGTCGTTGCCGAGTTCGGCGCCAATCTGGACTGCATTGTGGATGACGGACCCTGCGCGGTTGGCCTCGAATCCACCATTCTTGATCTGAGCGGGCCGTCAACCCGGGTGTTGCGGCCAGGTGCCGTGAGTCGCACGGCCCTCGGCGAGATTCTGGGCGCGGTGCCGGAAATCGGCGGGGCGGGCGCGCCCCGCGCCCCGGGCCTGCTGGCATCCCACTACGTGCCGGACACGCCGCTGCGCCTCGTGGCCGACGCGGCCGCCGAACTGGCTGGCTCGCCGCCTGGCGAAAAGCCGACTGCCGTTCTGGCACTCCGCGCGCCGCTGCCGCCGCCGCTCAATTGCCGGTGGGTCCGCATGCCCGCCGAGCCGGCGACCTACGGCCAGCAGCTCTACGCCCGCCTGCGGGAGGTTGATTCCTGGGGTTGTGGGCTGCTGCTGGTTGAACTGCCGCCGCGAGCCGAGGGCTGGGAGGCGGTGCACGACCGCTTGACCCGGGCCAGCGGCGGCGCGCCTAAGGCCTGACCACGGTCAGGCCGTAGTCACGCCGCCATCCACACAGAGCACCTGCCCGGTGATGAAGGACGCGGCGTCGGACAGGAGGAAGGCAATGGCCGCCGCAACTTCCTCCGACGTGCCGAAACGCCCCAGAGGAATGCTGGCCAGCAGAGCCGCTGAGCGGCGGTTGTCGGCCCGGGCCGCCTCTGTCATCGGCGTTGCAATGGGTCCCGGCGCCACCGCGTTCGCCCGCACGCCGGCGCCCGCCAGCTCGATGGCCAGAGCCCGCACGAGACCATTCAAAGCGGCTTTAGACGCGGTGTAGGCCGCGGCCCGCGGGTGACCGATGATGCCGATCTGGCTGGAGACCAGCACGATCGAACCACGGCCTGCGGTGGCCATCACCCGGGCGCACTCCCGGGCCACTTCGAAGGCTGCCGTGAGGTTCACGTCCAGAACCGTTTGCCACTGCTGCAGATCCGTCTCCAGCGCACCGCGCTGGTCAAAGACGCCGGCGGAGCAGGCCAGACCATCCACCTGCCCGCCAAGACTCGCCAGCGCTTTGCGGGTTACGGCGGCAACGCCGGCGAGATCGCGCAAGTCTCCCACCTGGATTCGGGCCGCGGGCAGCAGTGCCGCGATGCTGTCTGCCTCCGCCTTGTCCCGGACGAGGACGGCGCACTCCGCGCCGTCCGCCACCGCACCCCGCAGCAGTGCCAGGCCAATGCCGGAAGCAGCGCCGGTGATGAGCAGGCGGCGACCGGCGAGGGTGACGGGAAAGGAGGGTGCGTTCATAAGAGCTGCTGGTTGCCGTTAAGCGCGGGGCCTGGAAAGTATAGACGGCAGGTCGGAGCCCGACATGCTCAGAAGTAGCCTTCGCGCTTCTTCTGCTCGAGGGAACCGCCATCCTCGCCGTCACTGATGCGCCCCTGGCGCTCCGAGCTCGACGCCCGCAGCGTCTCATCCACCACGGCGGCAAGCGTTGTAGCCTCTGACTCAATGGCACCTGTCACCGGCCAGCAGCCGAGGGTCCGGAAGCGCACGGTCCTGGTGTGGAGGCGGTCGCCGCTCTGGAACCGCATGCGGCTCTCGTCATCCACGACGATCAGCGTACCGTTGCGTTCGACCACCGTCCGCGGTTCAGCCAGGTAAAGCGGAGCCAGCTGGATCTTGTGCAGGAGGGCGTAGGCCCAGATATCACTCTCCGTCCAGTTGGAGAGCGGAAAGACCCGGGCAGACTGGCCCTTGCCGAGGCGTGTGTTGTAGAGCCGCCAGAGTTCCGGGCGCTGCTGGCGGGGATCCCAGCCGTGGCCGGCGCTCCGCACGGAGAAAATCCGCTCCTTGGCGCGGGACTTCTCCTCATCCCGCCGGGCGCCCCCGAAGATGATGTCGTAACCACCCTCGTCGAGGGCAGTCTTGAGCGGTTCGGTCCGCATGACGCTGGTGTAGGCGTCCCCATGCTCAAAGGGGTTGATCCCTGCGGCCCGGCCCTCTTCATTAGCGCGGGCGATCAGCGTGAAGCCATGTTCCCGGGCGAAAGCGTCCCGGAATTCGATGAGGGACCTGAATTCCCAGGTGGAATCCACGTGCAGCAGAGGCATCGGGGGCGGGCTGGGGTAAAAGGCGCGGAGGGCCAGATGTGCCATCACGGTCGAATCCTTGCCCGCAGAGAACAGCATCACCGGGTTCTGCGCCTCGGCGATGGCTTCCCGAAGGATGTGGATCGATTCCGATTCGAGCCAGTCGAGGTGGGAGTTTGCGAGCCTCACGGGATGCCGTCTAGTGCATGACTCTAGTGCAGGACCCAGAGGGCGTCGCTCACCAGGCACATGCCGCCGACCCGCTTCAGCACCGGCCGGACCGCTGCCACGACCTTCTCCAGCTGCTCTTCGGTGCAGGCCGTCAGGATGTAGCTGTTCTGGAAGACCCGCGTCACGTCGTCGCCCGACCGGACACCCCGGTGGCCCTTGCCCTCCGCATTGCGGATGACGGTGTAGCCAGACACCCCCGCCTTGTCGAGCAGTTCGAGGACCCGGTCCAGCTGGAGTGTGTCAGTAACAATTTCGACGCGCTTGACGGCTTGCATGGTCAGCTCCCGAACCGTTGGATCAGCGCCAGGTAAAGGGGCAGACCAAGCGTAATGTTCAGCGGAAAGGTTACCGCGAGGGCAAGCGGCAGCGACAGGCCTGGATTGGCCTCCGGCAGTGCCAGCCGCATGGCAGCGGGGACGGCAATGTAGGACGCGCTGGCGCAGAGGGTGGTGAGTAGCAGGGCGTCGCCGGTACCCAGGCCGAGCAGCCGCGACAGGCCGATGCCGAGCAGCGCATTGAAGAGCGGGATCAGGATCGCAAAGCCCAGCAGAAAGCCGCCGCTGGTGCGCAGGTTCTTAAGGCGCCGTGCAGCAACGATACCCATGTCCAGCAGGAAGAAGCAGAGCATTCCCTGGAACAGGGCATTGGTGAAGGGATGGAGCGCAGTCTGGCCCCGGTCGCCGGTAATCACACCCACCAGCAGGCTGCCCAGGATCAGGAAGACGCTGCTATTAAAGAATGCATCCCGCAGCAGGTGGCTCCAGCCCGTCTCCAGGGTGGGGGCTGTGCCATCGGGGCCCGGCTTGCTGAGGGCCAGCCGCGCCAGGATCACCGCCACCACGATGGCCGGCGACTCCATGAGGGCCATGGCGGCGACCATATAGCCACCGTACGGGATGCCGGACTGGTCAAGGAATGCCGTGGCGGTGACGAAAGTGACGGCGCTGACGCTGCCGTAGGTCGCGGCGATGGCTGCGGCGTTGTAGACATTGAGGCGGCGGCGGAGGATGAAGAAGCAGTACACCGGTACTACTGCCGCCATGACGATGGCCGCCCCGAGGGTCAGCAGGACCTGGCCTCCGGGGGTGCTTTGCCCCAGTTCAACCCCACCCTTGAAGCCGATGGCGAGCATCAGGTAGAGAGACAGGAATTTTGGGATCGGCTGGGGGATCTCCAGGTCTGACCGGACCAGAACCGCCAGCAGCCCGAGGAAAAAGAACAGGATCGGCGGGCTGAGGAAGTTCGACAGGGCAAAGGACAGATCCATGCCTGCAGCCTAGCCAGCAGCCCTCCCCGATGCCAGTCAAAAGTTTCTGTATTTCCCCGAAAAGGTACCGCGAAAACGCGAAAAGGTACCCGCGAAAAGGTACCGGACCTTAGTTTTGTTAGTTATTCGAATAACTAACAAAACTAAGGTCCGGTACCTTCCCTGCTATCATCGCGGCGGCCGAAAAGAGCGAAAGAAGCCCAGATGCCGCTGCAGCCCGCCCCGCTGTTCCACGTGATTGACCCCCGGGTGTTCGACCGGGCCCAGCTGGACGACCTCTGCGAACTGACCACCCGGGTGCGGCTCCTGGCCAAGCACCCGGACGGGGCCCGCTTCCTGCTCGGCCTGCTGCCCGACCGCCGCGCCATGCTCTACTTCGTGCAACCGTCCACCCGCACCTTCCTGTCCTTCAGCAACGCCTGCCACGTGCTGGGTATCCGGACCAGCGAGATCCGGGACCCGTCCACCTCCTCGGAGGTCAAGGGCGAGAGCTTCGAGGACAGCATCCGCACCTTCAGTTCCTACGTGGACGTGATCGTGATGCGCACGCCCCGGTCCGGCGAAGCAGCTCGGGCCGCAGACCTGATGAACCGCATTCCCCGGCCCGTGCCCATCATCAATGCCGGCAGCGGCCAGGACCAGCACCCGACCCAGGCCCTGCTGGACATCTATACCCTGGACCGCAGTTTCGAGGAGCAGGGCGGCATCGACGGCAAGGTGATCGGCCTGATGGGCGACCTGAAGCGCGGTCGCACGGTGCGCTCCCTCTGCTACCTGATGAAGAACTACCGCAACATGCGTCTGGTGCTGATCGCACCCCCGCAGTTTGCCCTGGAGCCCGACATCAAGGCCCACCTGAAGGAGCACAACATCCCCTTCGTGGACGAGGCCAGGCTGCCGGACGTGCTGCCCTCCCTCGACGCCATCTACGTTACCCGTATGCAGTCCGAGTGGGACACGGCGGGTGAGACCCGCCAGATCAACTACGCCGACTACAGCATGACGCCCGAAAACATCCGCCTGATGAAGCCCACTGCCGTGATCATGCACCCGCTGCCCCGGGGCCCCGAGATCGCGCCGGCAGTGGATGACGACCCTCGCGCGGTCTACTGGCGCCAGGAGCGCAACGGCATGTGGATGCGGGTGGCGATCCTGCTGAAAATTTTCCAGGCGGACGCGCTCGTCCGCGATTTCGACATTTCAGTTCTCACCTGATCAACCCAGACCCCCAAGGAACAGCACCATGAAGCTCTACGGCGCCATTGCCTCCCCCTACGTTGCCCGCGTGGTCATGTACGCGAAGATCAAGGGCGTCGAACTGCCCCTGATGGAGCCCCCTGGCGGCGGGATCAAGAGCCCCGAGTACCTGATGCTCAATCCCATCGGCAAAATGCCAACGCTGGATGTGGACGGTCAGGGCCTGGGCGAATCGACGATCATCTGCGATTACCTGGAAGACGCGTTCCCCCAGACCTCCGGCCTGCCCAAGCTGCCCATCGACCGCGCCCGGTCCCGGCTCATCGCGCGCATCACCGACCTGTACATCGTCCAGCACGTGAGCCCGCTGTTTCGCCAGATGAATCCTGCCAAGCGGGATCAGGCGGTGGTGGAGTCTTCGGCAAAGGAACTCGTGAAGACCTTCGGCTACGCCGAACACGCCATGGGCAGCGGCCCGTTCTGTGTGGGCAACACGCCCACCCTGGGCGACTGCGCCCTCAGCACCTGCGCCATGATGATGAAGAAGATCATGGGCGCGGGAAACTTCGGCATCACGGACCCCACCGAGAGCGGCCGCCTGAGCGTCTGGTGGAAGGCCTGTGAAAGCCACCCGGACTGCGGCCCGATCCTGCAGGCCTACGGCACGGCCTTCGAGGGCTTCCTGAAGATGATGGCCGCCCGCGCGTAGGAGCGCGTTCACGCGCGATACTTATATACAGAGACATGCGCCCGTAGCTCAGCTGGATAGAGCACCTGGCTTCGAACCAGGGGGTCGGCCGTTCGAATCGGTCCGGGCGCGCACTGTCTTCAATTCGGCAGAGTAGGGAGATGTGCTTTAGCATCATTCAATCGGGCATTAACTCGTGCACCGGATAGGGCTTGCGGCTTGCCTTGCGCTCATCGTTCTCCTGGGCTGCCAACCGCCCGAGGGTGACAAGGCGCTGCCAGCCGCCAACGGCCCGGAAGCCACGGAGAAGAAGGCGGAGGCACTGGAGCAGAATGCGGCGGCCGACGGAGCCAACACGGCGCCCTCCCGAGTGGAGATCATCGGGAAGTCCGAAGTGCAGGCGGTTGATCCGGATGGCAAAGAGCAGCTGGACGACCCCATCACCTGCCTGGTACGCACCATCTACTGGGAGGCCCGGGGCGAGCAGGCGGCCAGCATGGACGCCGTCGCCAGTGTCGTCATGAACCGGCTGGGCCACGCGGGCTTTCCGAATACGGTTTGCGCCGTTGTCCGGCAAGGTCGCGAGGAGGGCGCGTGCCAGTTTTCCTGGTGGTGCGATGGCCGTTCGGATCGGGTTAAGGAGGATGAGTCCTACGCGTTCGCCAAGGAGATCGCGCGAAGGGCGCTCAACCTTCAGCTCAAGGATCGAACCGGGGGCGCCTTGTACTTTCATCACCGGAACGTGACGCCCGGCTGGTCGACGGAGTACAAGAAGACTGCCGAGATTGGTGAGTTCGTCTTTTACCAGCCACTTGGCGGTGATGCGAGGTAGGTCACGTCACGGGGCTTGTGGCAACGCGCCGACCGGGTTGACTCTGTTCCGGCGTCGCCGAAGGCCCCCCAGAACCTCTGCCAGCCTATCCCCTGGGCACCAGCTTGATCAGCCGTCCCTGGGAACCGTCATCGCCATCCTCCAGGACATAGATGGCGCCATCCGGGCCCTGTTCGACTTCCCGGATTCGCGCGCCCATGTCCCACTGGTCGCCCTTTCTGGCGGTTGCGCCGTCGAGATCGACGCGGACCAGCGACCGCGACGACAGGCCGCCGATGAACGCATCCCCCTGCCATGCCGGGAATAGCCCGCCCGAATAGATCATGAGACCGGCCGGCGCAATCCCTGGGGCCCACCAGACCGCCGGAGCTTCGAACCCGTCACCCGGCGCATGATCGGGGATGTTGCGGCCGCCATAGTGACTGCCGTTGGAAACTCTGGGATAGCCGTAGTTTCTGCCAGGCATGATCAGGTTGAGTTCATCGCCGCCCTGCGGCCCCATTTCCTGGGCCCACAAACGCCCCTGGGGATCAAAGGCCAGGCCCAGAATGTTGCGGTGGCCATAGGACCAGATGGCCAGATCAAAGCCCTGGGCCGCCAGCGGGTTGCCCGGGGCTGGCTTGCCATCCAGCGTCTGGCGCAGCACCTTGCCCAGCGACACTTTCGGGTCTTGCGCAGGATCGAATTTCTGGCGCTCGCCATTGGCATAGAACAGATATTGGCTGTCAGGCGAGAAGGCGATCCGGCCCGAGTAGTGGCTGTTGCCGGTCACATAGGGAAACGCGCGGTGCAGCACCTCCACCTGGTTCAGTGCCGCGACTGTGGGGCATGGCCCGTCGCCGCACGCCGGCTGAGAGATCACCAGCGTGCCCCGCGCAAGCACCACGCCTGTGCCACCCTCGCCGCTGGCCGAAAAGCTGAAATAGACCTGATTGTTCGTGGCAAAACCGGGCGCCAGCGCGACGTCCAGCAAGCCGCCCTGGCCCGCACTGTCGACCGGCAGCGTGCCGCTGACAATTGTTTGCTCACTGCCATCTTTCGCAACGAGCAGCAGCCGCCCCTGGGTTTCGGTCACCAGCATGCGGCCATCGGGCAGGAAGGTCATTGCCCAGGGCGCAGCGAAATCAGCGATCACGCTCTCGGTGAACGGCTTGGTCGTCGATGATGTCGGGCTGCGCTGGTCAGCCTCGACGGCACCAGCGAGCAGCAGGAGGGGCAGCAGAAACGCGGGAAGCATCGTGATCTCCGGCAGTGACTAAGGAGGACAACGCAAAGCTTAGGCCTGAATGCCTGCCAGCATAAGGTGTTCCTCAAGTACGGCCTCCCCTAGAATCCCCCCGTGAACAGCCCCACCTATCTCGTCACCGGGGCCACCGATGGCATCGGCAAGGCCACCGCGCTGGCCCTGGCGGAGCAGGGTGCACGGGTCATCCTCCACGGTCGTGAGCCGCGCAAGCTCGAGTCCACCCTTGAGCAGCTGCGCGCCACCACCGGCAACCAGTCGCTCCATGCCGTGCTGGCGGATTTCGCGGCCCTCGACCAAGTAGCGGCCCTCGGCGAGCGGGTGCGCACCGACTTTCCCGGGCTCAACGTCCTCATCAACAACGCCGGGCTGCTCACTGATCACTGGCAGTTGAGCGCGGACGGCTTCGAGATGACCTTTGCGGTGAACTACCTGGCGCCGTTCCTCCTGACCCAGATGCTGCTGGACACCCTCAGGGCCAGCGCGCCAGCGCGCATCGTCAATGTCGCGTCGACGGCGCTGGGTGGCGGCCGGGTCGACTTCGGCAACCGGCAGCTGGAGCAACCGTTCGACGGCTGGCAAGCCTACGCCAACACCAAACTCATGAACGTGCTGTCCAGCCATCATTTGGCGGGTAGGCTGGCCGGCAGCGGGGTGGTGAGCAACGCGCTCTGCCCGGGGTTGATCGACACGAATTTCTTTCACACGAACACGCTCTTTGCCGGCGGGGGTTACGAGCGCCTCAAGCCCGGCATGCGGCCGCCGGGGGAGGGCGCGCTGGTGCCCCTGTACCTCGCGATGGACCCGTTGGCGGGAGAGGTCAATGGTGCGTTCTACGTCCGGCAGGGGCGGGATGGGCGGCGCGCGGTGGAACTGGACTGGGACCCTGTCGTGGCCGCGGACTTGTGGGCCCGGAGCCTGGCGAATCTGGGGCGGTGGCTGGCCCCCGGGGCCGGGGGTTGACGGGGCGATCAGAACCCGCCACACAGGTACGCAAGAGTCCTTCACATAAGGCTTAGATCCGCTAAACATAATCCGGGCCTGAGACAGGTACCGGCGAGTCGGGAAAAAAGTTGATGAAACTCTTGCGCGTGGGATTGCCGATTGCCGCCCTGCTGCTCGGCGCCGGCAGCATCGAAGCCTCGACAGTTGGCGTTCAGGGTGTCCCAACACTGAATGTTTACTGGCAGAACGGCCAGGTCCCCTGGCGCACCCATCAGGACTGCCGGCTTGATCCAGCTCGCGGTCGATGAGGAAGGTAACTTCGCGGCTTTCAATCAGACCTTTACCTGGGGCCTGGGAGCTGAGCAGGACACGATCACGCTGCAGCTGGCCAGTGGCAACCTCGATCCCTTCCTCAATTTCGCCGTCGGCTTCGTCGATTCCGGTGCCGCAAGCATTTTCACCGTCGTCTTCAGTTCGCCCATCGCGCCGACCATTACCGGGCTGGCCAACTACACGCTGGACCTGGCGGGGACCTTCACGCAAGGCTCGCCGAACAACGGCGGCTCCTTGGCCATGGCCGCGCCCAATATTCTGGGCGTCCTGGAAGCCCAGCTGAACGGCACGTCTATCGACGGTATCGGTACGGGAGCCAGTTTTTCCAGTGGTGGCAGTTTTGTATATGGACCGCTTGCAGCGGCCGGCACGTTTGACTGCAGTGGCATTGGCGGCTGTACGGCCATGAGCACCCGGCTGGCCTTTCTGGGTTCCGGCGGTTCGGATGCCTACAGCTACACGGGCCGCTTTGAAATTACCGCGGTGCCGGTGCCCGCAGCGGTCTGGCTCTTCGGCTCTGCCCTCGGGTTGACGGGCGTGATGCGGCGGAAGCTGGCCAGCTAAATGTCCCGCCAGCAGACGAAATCAGGAAACCCGCTTCGGCGGGTTTCTTCCGTTTCGGGGCCAGCCGCTACACTCGTGCACCACTTGTCCTTGGGCCCCGCTGTTCATGCGCATCCTGCTCGCTCCGATGGAGGGCCTTCTTGATCACCTCCTGCGGGACACCCTCACGCAGGTGAGCG
Organism: Arsukibacterium tuosuense; assembly: GCA_945872065.1. Classification (GTDB taxonomy): domain Bacteria; phylum Pseudomonadota; class Gammaproteobacteria; order Steroidobacterales; genus SHZI01. The sequence goes on along the minus strand of CAMBYH010000022.1, from coordinate 20,144 downwards.
GTGCCGCTGAGGCCGGCAGCGGCATCGATGCCTGCGTCACCGAATTCATCCGGATCACCAGCGCACTGCTGCCCGCCGACCGCTTCTATCGCGTCGTTCCCGAGCTCAGGATCGGCGGGCGTACGCCAGCAGGCGTGCCGGTGCGGGTGCAGTTCCTGGGTTCAGACCCGGTCTGCATGGCAGAAAACGCAGCCCGAGCGGCGAGCCTTGGCGCATTGGGCATCGATCTCAACTTTGGCTGCCCCACCAAGCTCGTCAATCGCCACGGCGGCGGCGCGGCGCTGCTGCGGGATCCGGTCCTGATGCGGACCATCGTTCGCGCTGTGCGCGACGCCGTGCCTGCCGGGATTCCCGTCACCGCAAAGATGCGCCTGGGCTACGACAGCACCGACCGGGCGCTGGAGTGTGCGGAGGCGCTGGCCGCCGGCGGCGCTGCCGAGATCGTGGTACACGCCCGCACCCGGACTGACGGCTACCGGCCGCCGGCCTACTGGGAGTGGATTGCGCGGATTCGCGAACACGTCAGCATTCCCGTGATCGCCAACGGGGAGATCTGGACCGTGGACGATGCACACCGGTGTCTTGCCGTTTCCGGCTGCGATGCCCTCATGCTGGGGCGGGGAGCGGTGGCCAATCCGGCGCTGGCCCTGATGATCCGCGGCGAGCGGGATGCGGGCTATTCCTGGCCCGAGATGTGGCCAATGCTCCGGCAGTTCTGGGCAGCCATTGAGCTGCATGTTCCCGCGCGCTTTCGCCACGGTCGCCTGAAGCAATGGCTGCTGCATCTGGGGCGGTACTACCCCGAGGCCCGATCGCAGTTCGACCGGATCCGGCGCGTTGTGCGGCCTGAGGAGATCAGGCGAGCGCTGTTTGCGGACCGGACTGGCTAAACTTGTGGGCCACCACCTCTGGCAGAACATGTCTTAAGGAATCGCAATGCAGAAAGCACTCGCCGGACTGTTGTTAGGGCTGACGGCCTCGGGCCTCGTGTCCTGCAAGCCTGCACCTCCACCTTCACCTCCACCGACCGCGGTCGCGGAGCCCGCACCCGCTCCGGTACCCGTCTCCGAATGGATTGTCTTTGAAGCCACGCCAGACGCCACGATCTACATCGACCCCTCCACCATTCGCCGTGAGGGCGACCGGGCAGAGATGTGGGCCCTGATTGACTACAGGACGCCCCAACCCGACAAGACGGGCAAGCAGGTGCTGTCAGACAAGCTCCAGTATCAGTACGACTGCAGCGCCCGTCAGCTCAGCATCATCGCCACGTCGGCTCACGCCGGGCCCATGGCCAGCGGGGAGATCATCAACGTCAATCCGGATCCGCCGGAGCTGACGGCAGTTCCGGAAGGCACCACGGCTGAAAGAATGTGGGCCCGGGCCTGCGGAGCCGGGAGTACTACCTAGCGCCACTCGCCGCCACCGCAGCCAGGGCCTGCCGATTGGTCACGCGCAGATGGCGGGGTGAAGTAGCGACCCAGCCCCGGCTGTGCCACTCGCTCAGGTACTGGTTGACCACCTGGCGCGAAACGAAGACGAACTTGGCCAGCTCGGCCTGGGTGATGTCCAGGCAGCTGGTGCCGCTTTGTTCTTCCCCCGTCAGCTCGAGCACCCGGTGGGCCAGCCGCGCCGGAATATCCTTCTGGGCGTACTCACCCACGATCAGGCGATTGGCGCTCCGCTGACGCTGACAGAACACGGCCAGCATGCCCAGGGACAGCAGCGGATCCGTGGCCACCAGATGCAGGAACCGGTCCCGGGAGATCAGGAACAGCTCGGCGGTGGGTGCTGCGCGGGCCGTGGCACACCGGGACAGCCCGTCGATGCCGAGTAGCGCTGACTCTGCCACAGGTCCGCTGGCCTGTCTGTTCCTGGCCACAGCCGACCTGACCTGAACCCCGTGTCGGGAGGCTGACACAGCGGAGGAGGGGAAACCCGCGCTGCGTGTCGTCCGGATGACACGCGCCGGGAAAATTCGGCGGTTTCGGCCGCGTTCCAGCGCTATTTCGTCGTCCGTGTCAGCCGACTGACACCCCGTCGACTGATCGGGGCGCAGTCTCTGGGTCGACCCCGGTGCTGCATTGGGCCGGGCGAAAACCAGAAGACGCTCTAAAAACAACCATAAGGAGTGCCGCCATGAAAAAGCACAACACCGTCGGCGTTGCCGTGATCGGCGCCGTGCGGGGTGCCGCCATCAAGGGCTACCGGGTCTGCATGGATGACGAGCCGGAAGCGGTGCCCCTCAAGGTGACTCACGACGGCAAGGAGACCCTCGTCGCACCCGGCGAGTGCCAGCTGATCGAGGCCAACACCATCAAACTGGCCAGTGCCAGCAGGCTCCACGACGGCATGACACTGATCGGCAGCTTCAACACCGGCAGCCGAAAGACCTACCGCACCAATGTGAGCGTCGCCCGGGCCGCCAGCAACAACTAGAGCAGTCACAGGGGCCCGGCCGGGCTTATGCCAAAGCCGGGCCCTGCCGGGCGTGCGCCAGGTCCGCCCGGCAGGGCCCGCCCGGGGTTAAGATTGCCGCAATGGCCCGTTAGAGGCTGTCTGCGAAAAACAAGAAGAATGCTGCCGTTCCCGGCTAAGCCGCTTTCTGGCAACACGCTCCGGCTGAGGTTGATTCACCGTGCCCGTGTCGTTGTCCTCGCTGCACTCATTCTCCTGGTCGGCGGCTGCCTGGTCGCCCAGCAGGCCCGTGCCAACAACGTGGATGGCGCCTGGTCTCCCGTCACGCCCTGGCCGCTGATTCCCATTCATGCGGTCCTGCTGCCGGATCAGCGGGTGCTCACTTATGGCAGCACCGAGCTCTCGGGCCAGACTATCCAGAGCGGCAGCTTCCAGTACGACGTGTGGGATATCAGCGCGGGTCTGTCCGGTGGGCATCTCACGCTCCCCAACGTCACGGCAACCGACCTGTTCTGCAGTTCCCAGCTGGTCCTGCCCGAAGGCGGCGGTGTGTTCATTGCCGGTGGCGACGTGTGGAATACCTCCACCCAGCGCGTGCTCAACAGCGCGAATCCCAACACCAACTACTTCAACTTTACCGACAACACGCTGACCCGCCAGAACAACATGAACCGGGGCCGGTGGTATTCCACCTCGACCGCGCTCCCCAATGGGGAGGTTTACATCCAGGGCGGGAGCAGCGGCACGGACCGGCCAGAAGTGCGGCGGACCAACGGCACCTTTCGCCTGCTGAGCCAGGCCAACACCAGCGGCCTGAATTTCATGTATCCCCGCAACTGGGTCGCACCCGATGGCCTGATTTTCGGCTACGACAGTAGCGGCAAGATGTACAAGGTGAATCCGGCAGGGACCGGCACCTACACCCTCCTGCCGACCACGCTGACCGGGTCGAAGGGCAATGATTCCAGCGCCGCCATGTACCGGCCGGGGCGCATCCTGCAGTTCGGCGGCAACTCCAATCAGGCGCAGATCATCGATATCACGGGCGCTTCGCCCGTGGTGACCAGTACGGGCAATCTCGCCCTGAAACGCCTGCTGGTGAATGCCACCGTGCTGGCCGACGGCCGGGTGCTGGCCACGGGTGGCAGCGGAGTCTGGAATTCCCTGACGGGTGCCACCAACTACGCCGAGATCTGGAACCCAAGCACGGGCGTCTGGACCAAGCACGCCCTGGGCGACCGGACCCGCCTCTATCACTCGATGGCCCTTCTGTTGCCGGATGCGAGTGTGATGGTGGGTGGTGGTGGCGCCAACTCGCCCACCTCCAGCCTCCCGCAGAACAACAAGAACATTGAAATCTATTACCCGCCATACCTCTACGGTCCTGGTGGCGGCCTGGCCGCCCGGCCGACGCTCACCAATATTCAGTCCACCCTGAACATTGGGGAGACCTTTCCGCTGGACTTCGGCGGCAGCGGCCCCATCAGCCGGGTGGCGCTCGTCAGAACGGGCTCGGTAACCCACAGCTGGAACATGGATCAACGCTTCGTCGAGGCAACCTTTACCGTGGCCAGCGGCAGTCGCATCATGGTCCAGGCGCCGACGAAGGCCGCCGACGCCCCGCCGGGGTTCTACATGCTGTTTGCCCTCAACCCGGCGGGTGTACCGTCCGTGAGCAGGATGGTGCAGATTCCGGTGGCCGCGACCCCCAATCCCGCCATCACTCCCACCCTGACGGCGCCTGCCAACCAGTCCGGGCCCGAGGGCACGCCGGTCAGCCTGCAGCTCCTGGCCACGGACCCCAACCAGGACGAGCTGGGCTACGGCGCCAGCGGCCTGCCAACGGGCCTGACCATCGATCCGGTTTCCGGGCTGATCAGTGGCACGCCCACGGTACCAGGCACCTACAACGTGAATGTCGCCGCCAGCGACGGCGTGAATGCGGCCAACGCCAGTTTCGTCTGGGTGATCACCGCCATTGCCCCGCTGGTGCTGGAGCCGCTGCCTGCCCAGCTCCCCCGGCTGTCCGGCTCCACCGCCACCTTCAATGCAGTGGTGAGCAGTGCCATCAATCCCCAGTATCGCTGGTTCTTCGACGACGGCACGCCGGAGACCGAGTGGTCCGGTGCCCCGACGATTGACCACACCTTCAGCGCGCCCGGCATCTACTACGTGACGTTGACGGTGACTGACAGCCGTGGCCAGCAGCAGTTCAGCACCACCCCCGTCACGGTGCATTTCCCGCTGACGGCGAACCGGCCGACGGCGTCGGGCAATCTCGCCTACGGCGCACCGGCGGGTGGCAACAGCCGCCTGTGGGTAGTCAACCGGGACAACGACTCGGTAACCGCTTTCGATGCCGTGACCAATGCCCGGCTGGCAGAGATCCCTGTGCAGCTGGCGCCGCGGTCAGTGGCTATAGCGCCTGACGCCAGCGTCTGGGTCACGAACAAGCAGTCGGCGTCGATCAGTGTCATCGATCCCGCCACGCTGGCGGTCACCGCCACCATCTCGCTGCCCCGGGGTTCCGAGCCTTATGGCCTTGCGTTCTCGCCCGTCGGAAGCACCGCTTACGTTGTGCTGGAGGGGCTCGGCAGGCTGCTCCGCCTGGACGTCAATCTGCGGGAGGTCACTGGCGAAGTTGCCGTGGGCCCGAATCCGCGGCATTTGTCGGTCAGCTGGGACGGGGCTACCGTGTACGTCGCCCGGTTCATTACCCCCCTCCTGCCCGGTGAGAGCACCGCGATCGTCCAGCCCGGCACGGCAGGGGGCGAGGTGGTCCAGGTCGACACGGCCGCGCTCCAGGTGACCCAGACCATCATCCTTCGGCACCTGTCCGTACCGGATACGGCGACGGCAGGCAGTGGCGTACCGAACTACCTGGGCGCACCCGTGATCTCGCCAGACGGGACCCAGGCCCTGGTTCCGTCGAAGCAGGACAACATCCTGCGCGGGGTTCGCCGGGATGGTCAGGGACTCAACTTCCAGAACACGGTACGGGCGATCACCTCGCGCCTGGTCCTCGGCGCCGGCACCGAAGATCTGTCCCGCCGTATGGATCACGACAACGCGAGCCTCACCAGTGCCATCGCTTTCGACAAGCTGGGCGTCTATTCCTTCGCGGCGCTGGAGACCAGCCAGGAAGTGGTTGTGGCCGGCGCCCACGATGGCCTGCAGATCCTGCGCCTCGACGTGGGCCGGGCGCCCCAGGGCGTGCTCGTGTCACCGGATGGGCTCCGCCTCTACGTCAGCAATTTCATGGACCGGACCGTTGACGTCTTCAACCTGTCACCCCTTGTGCTCTCGGGGACGGCCAGTGTCCCCCGTCTGGCGACTCTCCAGTCCGTGACGACGGAAGCGCTCCCGGCTAACGTGCTCCTCGGCAAGCAGCTGTTCTATGACGCCCGGGACCCCCGCCTGGCCCTGGACAGGTACATGAGTTGTGCCACCTGCCATAACGACGGTGGCCATGACGGCCGCGTCTGGGATCTGAGCGGCTTCGGCGAGGGCCTGCGCAATACCATCAGCCTGCGGGGTCGCGCTGCCGGTCAGGGCTTCCTGCACTGGAGCAACAATTTTGACGAGGTCCAGGACTTCGAGGGCCAGATCCGGGCCCTGGCGGGCGGCACGGGCCTGATGAGTGACGAGAACTTTAATGCTGGCACGCGTAGTACGCCGCTGGGCGATCCAAAAGCCGGGCTGAGCCCGGACCTGGATGCCCTGGCCGCCTACCTCGCGTCCCTGAACAGCTTTGCGCCGAGTCCCGCGCGCAATGGCGACGGCACGCTGACGACCCTGGCGGCGGAGGGCAAGGCCGTCTTCGCCAGCATGAACTGCGCCAGCTGCCATGGTGGTGCAAGCTTCACGGTGAGTGGTGCGGGCAATGTCATGAATGTCGGGACGCTGACGCTGGCAAGTGGCAACCGCCTGGGCGGCGTGCTCACGGGCATCGACGTGCCTACGCTGCGGGACGTGTGGGCGACAGCCCCTTATCTGCACGATGGCTCTGCGCCGACGCTGACCGCCGCTATCGAGGCCCACAATGGCCGCCCCGTGCCCGCAGCTGACCTGCCGAAGCTGGTGGCCTACCTGGAGCAGATCGGGAGCGAGGAGAGCGGAGCCCCGGTGTCCGATCTGGACGCCGACGGGGTCATGGATGCCCTGGACAACTGCACGCTCGTGAAGAATGCCGACCAGCGCGACACCAACGGCGATGGTTATGGGAACCTGTGTGACGCGGACTTCAATAACAACGGTGTCGTCGACTCCAACGACGGTGCGTTGCTGAAGGCGGCCTTCGGCTCGGCGAGCTTTCCGGACCGGGACCTGAATGGCAACGGGGTCGTCGATTCCAACGATGGCGCACGCCTCAAGGCTCGCTTCGGCCTGCCGCCGGGACCCTCCGGGCTCGTTCCCTAGCGACATGCCTTACCATGGGGGTGATCGTGTTCACCCTCAAGCGCAAGTCTGCTGAAGCGTCCCGGATCACCGTCGGTGATCTGGAAGTCGCCGTTCTGCGGAAACCTGTCCGCCATCTCCGTCTCGCGGTCTACCCGCCCTACGGCAGTGTGCGCATCGCGGCCCCCCTGAGCATCAGCGATGAGACTATCCACGAACTGGTAGCCAGCCGCCTGGACTGGATCCGGCGGCAGCAGGCGCGGTTTGCGGGTCAGCGCCGGGAGTCCGGCCAGGAACTGGTCAGTGGCGAGAGCCACTACTACCTGGGACAGCCCCATGTGCTGCAGGTTGTCGAGCAGAAGGGCGTGCCCCGCGTGGCCCTTCCGGGTGCGGATGTCATTGCGCTGTACGTCCGGCCCGGGACGAGCACGGAAGGCCGCAGCCGTGTGCTCGAGCGCTGGTATCGACAGCAGCTGCAGGAGCGGATCCCGCCGCTGCTGGCCCAGTGGCAGCCCGTCCTGGGCGTGCAGGCTGCGGAATGGGGCATCAGGAAAATGCGCACCCGCTGGGGTTCCTGCAATATCCGTGCACGGCGTATCTGGCTCAGTCTGGAACTCGCACGGAAGCCCGAGCACTGCCTGGAGTACGTGGTCGTGCACGAGCTTACGCACCTGCTGGAGCGGGGCCACAACCAGCGCTTCTACGGCTTTCTTGATCAGTTCCTGCCGTCCTGGCGGCTGGCCCGGTCAGCTCTGAATCCCGGGGCAGGCGGACCCGCCGCGTGAGTGCTCATCGCCGGCGCAAGCGGTCCGGCGCACCACCCCACGCCGTGGCGCACTTGCGGCGGGGCATCGCCCGCCGTTTCGCGCGCCTGCGCGCTGCAGGGATTGGGGCTTTCGCCGCGTTCCTTGCTGTGCTCGGGCCAGGGATGCTGGCCGGGCTCTCCGACGATGATCCGGCGGGCATCACCACCTATTCCATACTCGGCACTGACCACGGCTATCGACTGCTGTGGATCATCCCGGCCTCCACCGTGCTGCTCGTGCTCTTTCATCTGCTGGCGGTCCGGGTTGGCGCCGCGACCGGGAAAGGCTTTGTCGGGGTCACTCGTGGGAATTCCCTCCTTCGTCAGTGGGCCGATCGCCGGGGTGCTGATCTCCCTCGTCGTCGTCCTGGGCTCCTTTCATCGCGTGGAGGCCATCCTTCTGCTGGTGTCATCCACGCTGGCGCTGTACATCGTTGATGGCATCCTGGCCGCGCCGGACTGGTCTCTGGTGTGGCGCGGTTCGCTGATTCCCAATCTACCGATCGATCAGCGGGGCTGGATCGCCATCGCCGCAACCCTTGGTACAACGCTGGCCCCCTGGGGGCTGGCCTTCATCCAGTCCTATGCCGTCGACAAGAAGATCACCCCCGACAAACTGCGCTGGGAGCGCGTCGATGTGGTCATTGGCTCCGTACTCACGGGTGTGATTGGTCTGGCGATCGCAGTAGCCTGCGCCGCCACGCTTAATCGCGCCGGTGTCCGCATCGAAGACGCCCGGGATGTGGCGGCCGCACTGCAGCCCCTGGCGGGATCCTTTGCCACCGTGCTGTTTGGCGCCGGCTTGCTGGGCGCATCGCTGCTCGCCGCCGCGATCGTGCCTCTGGCCACCGCTTATTCCATTGCCGAGGGAGCCGGTGTGCCGGCGTCGCTGGATCTCGACTCACACCACTTTCAGTGGTTCTACGCCGCCTTCGTGGGCCTGACGGTCGCCGCCGTCAGCGTGGTCTCCCTGCCGGGGCTGCCCCTCATCCCGCTCATCTATGCCAGCCAGGTGGTCAATGCAGTGCTGCTGCCACTGCACGTCATCGCGCTCCAGCTGCTGGCGCAGGATCTTGCCGTCTGCGGAGATGCCCGCTCAGGAAGGTGGACAGTCATCGCGGGGTGGATTGGCATTGCGCTGATCCTGGCGTGCGTGGGTGCGCTGGCCTGGAGCTGGGTCGGATCGTTGGTCTAAGGACCCTGCCTACCTGCCGAGCTCTGAGAGCACAAACTGCAACGGTGCCGGTGAGACCTTGATCATCCCCTGGAGCGGGTTTTCCAGTTCGACAATCAGGAACATCGCCGCGGCGACCGATGCCGAACAGACGAGCAGGGTTCCTATCCCCGTTGCGTGTCGCGGAGTGAAGAGGCCGAAGCTGATAAAGATCACGACGAGCCAGGCGGTCACCACGACGCCGAAGGGGCGTCCGGCCGTGCTGTCCTGACGCTCCATTCTGAGCCAGAGCTTCTTCTCCTGGTTGGTGATCAGGTCCAGCGCCTCAGCCTGCAGCCACCGCTGTGAATCCGTGGTGGGCCTGAGCGCCAGGATCTGGGTCATGACCGTCTCCAGGGCGACCTCGACACGAACATTATTCGCAGGAGAAGCGGCTGGATTTACTTCAGGCCAGATCGCAACGAGCCGCTCCTTCAGCGTGTCACGGATCGACCGGCGGATCTCAAGGGTTTCGCCGCCGTAGAATCTCAATGCCCGGTCCAGGGCCAGCATGTCGGCGGCGCTCTGCTGGACCGAATCGTCCGCGGTATCAAACGTGCTCTTGGCCGACGAGACCACCAGCCCGAGGATGAGGCCCGTCATGATCACGACGAGGCCGATCGAGTTCCGGACGACGTCCCGGGACTCGTCGTTGAGGTGGTAAACCGGAAGGACCCTGCGCAGCCACAAGCCGAGCAGCGCGCCGCCGAAAGTGAACATCACGACGAGGACGGTGGTTGTTATTGGATACATCCGCAATCTCGGCAGACTCAGAGCTGAAAGTATAGTCTGGTGCTCGCGCCGGATTTTACTTAATTCCGGACCTGGATCCTCAGAACATTCTGTTCAGGACTGGAATAAAGCCTCAGCTGTTGCCGAGCATGCCCCATGCACAACTCCTTTTCCTTCGCGCTGATCGCGGCAGCGTTTCTAGCCCTCGCCGCCTGCGGCGGCGGTGGTGGCAGCACCGGTGGTGTCGCGGCGCCTGCCCAGTTTGCCACTGTCGGCATTGCACTCACGGACGCGCCGACCGGGGAGGTGGATCAGGCCCTGGCCACCATTACGTCCATCGAACTGCTCGGGGAGGACGGCAAGGTTGTCCTTTTCTCGGGTGTCGAGACCATCGATGCGAAGCTGGTCGGGAACGGCAAGATCGATCTCAATCCCCGGGGCCCGTTCTTTGTGGCTGCGGTCGCAACGCTGGTTATCACCCTCGACTTCGATGTCAAGAAATCACTGGAGGTCCCCGAGACCGGAAATGGCAGGGTCATCGTCCGGCCCGTCATCTTCGTCGATATAGCCAACGGCTTGCCCGCACCGGGCCTGACGCGGATCCACGGCGAGATCGCAGCGATCAACGACAGCGGCGAGCTGCGGCTGTGTCAGAGCGCCCTCATTTCCTCGTCCGATGAAGATCGGCGCCACGAAGAAGACGGCCGTTGTGTACTCGTCACCACGGATGCTGCCACCGGCATCTTCGGTGAAGACGGCCTGCCCAGGGAGTATTTCCAGCTGGCGGTTGGCGACGAGGCGACGATCATCGGTCGTCTGCGCCCACGGGATCACGAAGAAGATGATGCCGACGAGGATTCCAGGAAGTCCAGGGATGAGGACGGCGACGACGATAGTGACAATGACAATGACGGAGATAGCGACGAAGACGAAGGCGCTGACCACGACGGCGACCGCTTTGTGGTGGATGCGTACATCATTGAACAGGGCCCGCTTGGGACCTTCAAGCGCCTCGCAGGCGTCATAACCACGCCGGTGAATCCGGTCACCGATCGCTTCGGCACCGAAGGCATCGGCGGGTGTCTCGTGGCAAGCACCATCCTCGCCAGGGATTAGCCCCGCCGCGGTCGGCCTACAGCCAGCGCTGCAGGGGGCGGTACAGCCAGCGCTTGACCCGCAGCGGGAAGGACAGCTCGCTCCGCCAGCCGGGTGTGAGGGCGGCGCTGCCCGGAGCCCTGCGCATCGAGTCGAAAAGCGTGCGGAAGCGCTCGCAGGTTGCGACGTCATCGGAAAAAATCATCGCCTCGATGAGACGGTCGTGGGCGGCGTGCTCCAGGTTGTAGCTACCCACAGCCACCTCCCGGTCATCGACCAGCAGCACCTTGGCATGTTCCCCCGCCACGTTCTCGTAGATGCGGGCGCCGGCCTTCAGGACCGAGCTGTACTGGATGGAGGCGGAGAGCCACGGTAAATGGGTGACCCCCAGGGAGTCCCGGTGGGAGTGGAAGATCTCCACGTCAACGCCCCTCCGGCAGGCGCGCAGCAGTGCCGCTTTCAGCACCGGAGCCGGCTTGCAGTAGAGCGAGGCAATCCGCAGCGAGCGGCGGGCACTGTCGATCAGCTGGACGAGATCAGCGGTCAGGCGATTGTGCACGGTGCCAAACGGGAAAAGCGGGCCGGAACGCTCCGCCGGGTCCTCCATGACGTAGCGCAAACGCTGGCGGGGCGCGGACCGGGCGGGCAAGGCAAGCAGACCGGCCAGGGTCGCCGTCTCTGCCTCAGACAGACTGGCAAAGCGGCAGGCGTCCTGGAGCAGATGGCGGACGATCTCTCCCTCGAGTTCCAGGGACACCTCGTTCCACTGGGCAAAAGAGTGGTGGGCGATGTTGCTGCTGCCGAAGACAGCGACGCCGGCCTCGGAGACCTGAATCTTCACGTGGACGCCACCGCCAACCCAGCGATGCATGAATGACGCCGACGTGTAGTGGACGACGCGACCTCCCGCGGCTTCCAGGTCCCGGAAGCGATCGAGAAGTCGCGGGCTTTCTCCCGGGCTGCTCAGGTTCTGGGCCAGGTGCTGCCCGAAGCGGTCTACGACCAGCACGACCCGCACGCCCCGGTGGGCGGCGGCAATCAGGGCGTCCGCCATCCGGCCGCTGCGCTCGTCGCTGCCGAAGTAGTAGGTAGTCAGGAGGAGAAAGTGGCGGGCGCTGTTCACCATCGCCATGCGCACGGACCACTCGTCCTCACGGTTCGTGAGGACGTCAAGGCGTGTCGCACTCGAATGCCGAGCACTGCTCATGGCTGACCCCTCATTGTTTTTCTGTCAGGGTTTTTTCAGCAGAAGGGAATAGCGTACGCGAGAGTAGCAATCGTAGCCGGACGGTTTGCTGAAGATCTGGTCCTGATCGACCAGTTCGAGAGTGAGGCCCTGTTCAGCGGCGAAGTCCCGCCAGAAGCTGCGGGTGAAAAGGAAGGAGCCGGACGGCGGATGGTCGAACGTCCCGTGGCGCTCCGGGTCGTTGACGATGCCGATGTAGACTAAGCCGCCGGGTCTGGTGATGCGCACCATTTCGAGTACTGCGCGGCGCGCAGCGTCCAGCGAGTCCAGGTAAAGAAAGACGCCATGGGAGAGCACCTTGTCGTAGCTGCCGCTCTCTACCGTGAGGAGGTTGGTGATATCGGCAACCTGAAAGTCGCCGGGCAGCTGGCTCCTGGCAATGGCCACCAGGTTCTCGGCAAAGTCCACTCCGGCCAGAGTGACCTGCCGGTAGGCAGCCACTTCGGCAAGAAAGGCGCCGGAGCCGCAGCCGGCCTCGAACAGGCGATCCCCGTCCTCGATGCCGGCGAAGTCGGCCGAGCGGCGGCACAGGTCGGTCCAGTCTGCGCTGCTGATGTAGCTCCACCGGGCGAAGTCCTTGAGATGGACCACGTCCTTCTGTTCACCCAGCCGGTTGTATTCGTCGCGGATTTGGGCAGGAATAACCATGCCCGGCACGATACAGGATCGCTCCGGCTGGTACTCTAGATTAACCAGGCAAAGAACCCGGACCATGGAAACGCGAGCGCTCGGCAAATCAGGCCTGCAGGTCTCCCTGGTGGGCCTCGGCTGCATGAACTTTGGCCTGATGAACGATCAGGTCCAGGCGACGGCCATCGTCAACCGCGCGATCGAGCTGGGCGTCAACTTTTTCGACACGGCAGACGTCTACGGCAACCGGGGGACGGCCGAGGAGTATCTGGGTAAAGCGCTGGGCGCGCGCCGGGCTGATTTCCTTATTGCCACGAAGTTTGCCGGCCCCATGTCCTCGGAGCATGCCTGGATGCAGGGCGGTTCCCGGCGCTGGATCATCCGGGCGGTGGAGGGCAGCCTGCGGCGGCTCGGCACCGACTACATCGATCTCTACCAGATGCATCGGGCCGACACCGCCGTGTCAATAGAAGAGACGTTGCGGGCTCTGGATGATCTCGTTCGCCAGGGCAAGGTGCGCTATGTGGGCTGCTCTAACTATGCCGCCTGGCAGATTGCGGATGCCGCGTGGACGTCCCGGGAGCAGCACCTCAGTGCATTCGTTTCCGCACAGAACCGCTACAGCGTGCTTAGCCGGGATCTGGAACGGGAGGTGGTGCCCGCTGTCAGCCATTTTGGCCTGGGCATCCTGCCTTACTTTCCCCTGGAGAGCGGCCTTCTGTCCGGAAAGTATGTGCCTGGCAAGGACTTCCCGGCAGATTCGCGCCTGCTTAAGTGGGGTGCGTGGGCAGCGTCAGCCTTTGCGTCACCGGACAAGCTCGCACAGGTGGCTCGGCTGTTCGCGCTGAGCGACCGGTTTAGCCACAGCATGCTGGAGCTGGCCATGGGCTGGCTCGCCGGTAAGCCTTGGGTGTCCAGTGTCATTGCGGGCGTCACGACGGTTCAGCAACTGGAGCAGAACGTGGCGGCGGTGGCCTGGCGCGGCTCTGCCGAAGAGCTGGCGGAGATCGACAAGATCTCGCCCCCACCCGGGACCGGCTTTCCGGCGCCAGGCCGGTAGCGGCCCGGTACCGGAGTAGTAGTCATGCCGGACCTGACTCGGCGACGGCACCTGCCGGCCTGGTCTGCCGTTGCCGTGACGGCAATTGCTCTGGCCATCGTTCTCGCGTTGCCGCCGATTCCCCAGGATCCCGTCTATCACGCGTTTGCCGATAGCAGGTCGCTCCTCAATACCCCCAACTTCTGGAACGTCGTCTCCAATGTTCCCTTTGTGCTGGTGGGCGTCTTCGGGCTGTGGACCTTGCCCAGGTTGCAGCCCCAGCTGGCGCCTGCTTCTTATCTGGTGTTCTGCCTCGGGGCGTTACTGGTCGGTGTCGGCTCTGCCTACTACCACTACGCGCCCACCAGCGACACGCTGACCTGGGACCGCATCCCCATGACTATCGCTTTCATGGGGCTGTTCTCGATCGTGATTGAGGACCGGGTCTCGACGCGCCTCGGCCGGCGGCTGTTATGGCCGCTGGTCTTTGCGGGCGTCGCTTCCGTTCTCTACTGGGACTGGACGGAACTGCAGGGCCGGGGCGATCTGCGGGCCTACGGCCTCGTACAGTTCCTGCCCATGGTGCTGATTCCTCTGTTGCTCATCATGGGGAAGGGCGGCGGCCTGCGGGCGTCCTGGCTGTGGGCAACACTGGGCACCTACGTGCTGGCCAAACTGGCGGAGTATTTCGACGCTGGCATTTATGCCGCGAATGGCTTCATCAGCGGCCACAGTGTCAAGCACGTGCTCGGGGCGCTCGCGGTGTTCTGGGCCCTGCGGGCGATGCATCAGCCGCCGTCAGTCAAGCCGCTACTGTAGATCCTGCGCCTTCAGTACCAGCCGCGCTGCGTGGAGCAGCGGCTCTGTATAGCCATTGGGTTGCCTCAATCCATCGAACACCAGTGCACAGGCGGCCTTGAACGCCAGACTGCCCTCCGGATTCGCGGCCATCGGCCTGTAGAGAGGGTCGCCGGCGTTCTGCCGATCCACTATCGCCGCCATGCGGTGCATGACCTCCAGCACCTGCTGTCGGGTGACGACGCCATGCCGCAGCCAGTTCGCCACGTGCTGGCTGGAAATCCGCAGCGTGGCCCGGTCTTCCATCAGGCCCACGTTGTGGATGTCCGGCACCTTGGAGCAGCCCACGCCCTGATCCACCCACCGGACCACGTAGCCCAGTACCCCCTGGCAGTTGTTCTCCAGTTCGGCGCGCAGTTCGTCGGCGCTCCAGTGGGTATCGGCGGCGAGCGGGATGGTGAGCATGTCGTCCAGCGAGGCCCGGGGCCGCGAGCGCAGGGCGGCCTGTCGTGCAGCGACGTTCACCTGGTGATAGTGAATGGCGTGGAGCACGGCGCCCGTGGGGGAGGGCACCCAGGCGCAGCTGGCGCCTGCTTCCAGGTGGCCGATCTTCGTGCGGAGCATTTCCGCCATCAGGTCCGGCTTGGCCCACATGCCCTTGCCGATCTGGGCGTGGCCCGGCAGGCCGCAGAGCAGGCCTACGTCCACGTTGTTGTTCTCGTAGGCGCTGATCCAGGCGCTGGACTTCATGTCTTCCTTGCGCACCATGACCCCCGCCTCCATGGAGGTGTGCATTTCGTCGCCGGTGCGGTCGAGGAAGCCGGTGTTGATAAAGATGACCCGCTCGCTGGCCGCGCGAATGCATTCCAGCAGGTTGACGGAGGTGCGGCGCTCCTCGTCCATGATGCCGATCTTCAGCGTGTTGTGCGGCAGCCCGACAGCAGCTTCTACCCGGGCGAACAGCTCCACGGCGAAAGCGACCTCGTCCGGGCCGTGCATCTTGGGTTTGACGATATAGATGGAACCGGTGCGGGAGTTCCGCAATCCGCTTTGCCCCAGGGCTCCGTGGCCCAGGATGTCGTGCTTGGCAATCAGCGCTGTGATAGCGGCGTCCATCAGGCCTTCGAAAACGTCCTCGCCGTTGAACCGGATGGCGGGGTTCGTCATCAGGTGGCCGACGTTCCGGATCAGCAGCAGCGAGCGGCCCGGCAGGCGCAGCTCGCCACCCGTCGCCGCCGTGTACGCCCGGTCCGGATCCAGACGCCGCGTGATGGTTCTGCCACCCTTGGGCAGTTCGCACTGCAGAGTGCCCCGCATGAGGCCGAGCCAGTTGCGGTAGATCTCAACCTTGTCGGCGCCATCGACAGCGGCGACGGAATCTTCGCAGTCCTGGATCGTGGTCAGTGCCGCTTCCAGGCACAGGTCCCTGACGTGGGCCGGGTCAGCCCGGCCGATGGGGTGCTCTGCGTCGATCTGGATCTCCACATGCAGGCCGTGCTGGCGGAGCAGGAGCACCTGCGGATCGTCGGGACTGCCGGCGTAGCCGACGAAGAGCGCGGGATCTTTCAGCGTGCTGTGGCGGTTGCCGGAGAGCGTGATGGTCAGGGCGCCGTTACTCACGGCATAGCGGATCGCGTCCCGGTGGGAGCCGGTCACAAGCGGGAATGTGGCATCGAGAAAGTCCCGCCCGTAGGCGATGACCCGGTTGCCCCGGACCGGGTTATAGGCCTTGCCCCGTTCAGCACCACCATCCTCGCTGATCGCGTCGGTGCCATAGAGTGCGTCGTAGAGAGAGCCCCAGCGCGCGTTGGCTGCATTGAGTGCGTAGCGGGCGTTCTTGAGCGGCACCACGAGTTGCGGACCGGCTAGCGTGGCGATTTCGTCGTCCACGTGGTTGGTGGTCACGCGAAACGCCGGGCCTTCCGGCAGCAGGTAGCCGATTTCCTGGAGAAAGTTCTGGTACCGGGCCATGGTTGCCTGCGGATTGGCCCGGTGCCAGGCGTCGATCTTCGCCTGCAACGCATCCCGCTGGTCCAGCAGGGATCGGTTCCGGGGCGTCAGGTCGGCCACGATGCGCGCGAAGGCGGACCAGAAGGCATCGGCAGTGAGCCCGGTGCCGGGGATGACCTCCTGGCCGATCAGTTCGTAGAGTTCCGCCGCGATGGCCAGTCCGCTGTGCTCTATCCTGGTGGTCACCGGCCTGCTAGTCACTCGAAGGGGTCTCCGGGCGCCAGAGCCTGCTGCTGGAGTCGCTCCCGGCAGCGAACGAGTATCTCCCGCTTCTCGGCCTCGCTGGCGGTGCCCCAGGCGGACAACTCGGCACGGTTGCGATAGCAGCCGAAACACAGCCCGTCATAGCCGATACAGCAGATGCCGACGCAGGGACTGGGGACGGGTGCTTCGTTGGTAGACGTGGTCATTCGGGGCTTCTCGCCAGCGTTCACGATACAGTGCAATTATGACCCACTGGCTCATTTACGGCGCCAACGGTTACACCGGCCAGCTCATGGCCGCCGAGGCCGTGCGCAGGGGACTGCAACCCATCCTGGCTGGGCGCAATGCGGCGGCGCTGCGGGCCCTTGGCGCGGAGCACGGACTCCCTGTCCGTGTCTTCGGTCTCGACGCGCCGGGCGAAATCGCGGCGGGGCTTATGGACGTTTCCCTCGTGCTCCACTGTGCCGGCCCGTTTTCGGCCACGGCGGCGCCCATGCTGGAGGGTTGCCTCGCGGCAGGTGCCCATTACCTCGACATCACTGGCGAGATCGACGTCTTCGCCCACTGCCACGCCCAGAACGCCCGGGCCAGGGCCCGGGGTATCGTCGTGCTGCCGGGCGCGGGCTTTGACGTGGTGCCCACCGATTGCGTGGCCGCTTTGCTGAAGCGCGAGCTGCCGGATGCGACGGAGCTGATCCTGGGCTTCGAGGCGAGCGGCGGCGCCAGCCCCGGCACGACCAAGACCGGCGTCGAGGGCCTGGCGAAGGGCGGCCGGGTGCGGCGCGACGGGCAGCTGGTCGCCGTGCCGCTGGCCTACAAAACCCGCACCTTCAGCCACGACGGCAAGCCGCGCACGGCCATGACCATCCCCTGGGGCGACCTCTACACCGCTTTCGTGTCCACGGGCATCGGGAACATCGAGACCTACCTGGCGGTCTCTCCGGCCGCCATCGCCAATGCCCGCCGGGTCAACTGGCTGCGCCCCCTGCTGGGCTGGCCACCCGTCGTCCGCTACCTCCAGCGGCGCATCGGGGCCCGGGTGCAGGGGCCGACCGCCGCGAAGCGGGCCAGCACCCGGTCCCGGATCTGGGGTGAGGTCCGGAACGGGCGGGGGGAGGAGCGCCGGGTCGAGATCGACACGCCCAACGGCTACGACCTGACCGTGACCGGGGCTCTCGGGATCGTCCAGCACCTGCTGGGGGCCACCCTGCCGGGCGGCTATCGCACCCCTTCGGGGCTCATGGGGGCCGATTACGTGCTCTCCCTGCCGGGGGTCCGCCGGGTGGCCTGAGGCTGCCGGGAGGGGGCTTCAGGCCACGCCGCTGCTGGGTTGTTGCCCGTTTGCCACAGGCCTGTCCCCGCGAAGCCCCGGCTTTATTGGGCTTTCCCCCAGAATTTTGTTGACCATAACGAATCTGTTGCGTCTATACTGCGCGCCGGCGACGGAAAGTCTGGCGCCGTATCTCGAAACTCAATCAGGAGACTTTGCATGAACAAGCTAGGGACAGCCCTTCTTTCCGCTTCCGCACTGCTCGTCGCCGGCACCGCCGCCGCTGAGCTGCCCGAGTGGACCTATGGCCAGGTTGGTTATTACCAGGCCGACAGCTTCGGTGCCGAACAGACCGATGGCTTCACCCTCGACGCCAGCCTTGGCTTCCTCGACATCTGGCACATCCAGGCCGGCTTCATCGATGGCTCGCTGGGCATTGGACCTATCCAGAATGATTTCGACGGCTGGAATGTCACCGTCGGTGCGCACCCGGCGATCAACGAAAAGTCCCAGCTGGTTGTGCAGGCCTCGTACTTCGACACCAGCTATGACGGTGGCGAAGGTTCCGCCTTCGGTAACAAGGCTGGCCGCGATGGCTACGGCATTGGCGTTGGCGTGCGCACGAACGTCACCGACAAGGTCGAGGCTTCTGCCATTGCCTCATGGTCCGACTCCAGCTTTGATGGCCAGGCCTCTGATGAACTCGATGGGGACAGTGCTACGAATGTTTCCGTAACACTGGGCGGCCGCTACAACTGGACGAAGGACTTCTCCACTGGCGCAACGGTCGTCATTGGCGACCCCGTCATCCTTAGCGGGTTTGAAAGCAGCAGTAACTCGATGAACCTGGACCTCCGCTGGACCTTCGGTGGCTTCTCCCTCTAAGGCCTGAGAACTGCTGACCGGCTACCCGCTGGTCCGCAACTCTGAAGGCTGACTAAATCAGCGCCCCGCCTCTGGCGGGGCGTTTTTTTTTGGCCGGGCGACTACACTACGCCGGTGGTTCACTCACCAGGCCGGAGAACGCGATGCTAGTCAGGGTATTTCTTGTAGTCGGCACGCTTGTGGCGCTGTCTGGCTGCGCCCAGTTCACGACCAACGCCACCGATAAGGCTGCCCTGAAGGCGGCTGCGGGCAAGGCGGGCGACGACTACGTCGGCTGTGTGGTTGACGCGGCGGCCCGCTACCAGCAGACGGGTGAGTCCGCATCGCTCATCACGGAGGTCGCCAGGAAAGCCTGCTCGGCCTCCCGATCCAGCTTCATCACCGCCGAGAACACCTGGCTGAAGTCCGAGTTCATGAACACTGAGCCGATTCTGCAGAAGGATCTGGCGGCCCTGGACCAGCGGGCCGAGCTTGAGATCCAGCAGCAGCAGGTGCAGGCGCTGGAGCGCAAGGTGGCTGCGCCACCGGTTGCCAGTGCTTCTGTGGCCAGTACTGCTGTGGCAAGCGCCCCGGCGGCAGTCAGTACTTCCGCCGCGGGCAACCCCTACCTCAAGTGCATGACCGCCGAAGGCCAGCGCTACGCGGGGGTCAACGAGCCGGCCACCGTCGTGGCCGAGGTGGTCCAGAGCCGCTGCGCCAGCCTGCTGACGGACGCAGGCACCGCCGCCCAGCTGGAGCAGCAGGGCCGGGCGCTCGTCATGGGCCTGGTGCTCGACCGGAAGGTCAGCGCGCCTTAAGCATTGCCTGATGCCAGCGCCGGAACGCGACGGCGGGCGCGTCCGTTGCCACCGAGATCTCCCGGTCGTCATCCACCGGCCCCTGCTGGGACTCCACCACCAGCCGGTCCTCATCGAGGATGGTGTTGTCGACGGTCGCTGCCCGGGCGCTCCAGGTGGCCGCGTCCCCGCCGGGGGGCAAATGGCGCACCGTCATCACCCGTGTGCGGGTGGCTGACTCGGGGATCGAGAACACGTGCAGCTTGCTGTCCGCGCTGCTGCCGAAGTTGATCACAGATAGATTCGGCCGGTACCAGTCCACCCGGAAGCCCTGCCGCGGGCTGGTGAAGTAATTCAGCGTGGTGAAGCCCCAGGGCTCCGGCTGCACCTCCACCGTCGCCACGGCACCGCTCTCCGCGTAGTCGTGGGTCCAGGAACCAATCGTGTCCCGGTGCAGGTAGGACGGGTGGGCGAAATCGACGAAGTTCTCCACCGCCCGGGTCCAGTGCGCGTTCCAGTGCTGGCAGTAGGTGCCGAACTGGCGGGGCGGCCCCTGCAATGACGGGGGCACCACGGGCGCGGGTGGATCCGGCGCCTCCCGGAGGCTGGCCGTGTAGATCCAGAG
>CAMBYH010000021.1 GCA_945872065.1 Arsukibacterium tuosuense | reverse complement strand
GGCCAGTCCTGCAATGCGCCCACCCGGATGCTCGTGCCGGCCCGGCTCCAGGCCCGGGCCATGGCACTCGCGAAGGAGGTGGCGGACGGCATAGTGACCGGTGATCCACGGGATCCCGCCACGAAGCTGGGACCCGTCGTCAGCCAGCTGCAGTTCGACAGGATCCAGCGGCTGATTCGTGCCGGCATCGAGGAGGGCGCGACAGTGGTCACTGGCGGCGAGGGGCGGCCTGCGGGACTAACCCGCGGCTACTTCGTGCGGCCGACGATTTTCGGTGGCGTGCGTAACGACATGACGATCGCCCGGGAGGAAATCTTTGGCCCGGTGCTGGCGATCCTGCCCTACGAGACGGAAGCCGATGCCATTCGCATTGCCAACGACACGCCCTACGGCCTGGCAGCTTACGTCTGGGCCACGGATCGCACCGTCGCCCGCCGGGCTGCCAGCCAGATCCGCGCGGGCATGGTGCATATCAATGGTGCGGACATGGCCCTGAACGCACCCTTTGGCGGCTTCAAACAGTCCGGCAACGGCCGGGAGTGGGGCGAGTTTGGCCTGGCCGATTTCGTGGAGCTGAAAGTAGTGCTGGGCTACAACGCGCTGTAGGAGCGCCTTAAGGCGCGACCGCCCCCGGATCGCGGCTAAAGTCGCTCCGACGGCCGCTCCTACTCGCCCCCAAACTTGTACTTGGTCCGGATGCCGATAACCCGGGGATCCGGCGCAAAGGCATAGCGGAACTGGGGCAGTTCCAGAGTTACCGTCTTGCCCGGTTCCCCGGTCGACGGACTGGCTGCTGGCGGCTGCTGGTTGGACAGGTCGATGCCACTGCCCAGGGTGAAGCAGCAGGACAGGCTCGGGCCGCCCGCCGCCGACGCAATGGTGTCGTCGTCGAAGAGGTTCGACACGTAACCGATCAGTTCCCAGCGCTCGGTGCGCAGCCCCGCGATCAGGTCCACGTTGGTATCGGGTTCCACCCAGTTCTCGTTGGTGGCCTCGATGTAGCGCTTGGCAACCCAGAGCAGGTCGGTCTGGGCGAAGAAGGTCAGGTCGTCAGCCAGGGGCAGTTCGTAGCCTATGGTCCCCACGAACTTGCCCGCCGGCGCGTCCTCCAGGCGCTTGCCGTCCAGGCTGACCACGCAGACCACAGAGGCGTTGCCGCTCTGAGCCGTCACGATCTTGGGCGCGCAATTGCCCACTCCAGCAATAAACGTGAAAGACGTGTTCTCGCCCGGCGCGTCGACGTACTCCGCATCCAGGTAGGTGTACCCGCCGGTCAGCTTCCAGTTACCCCCGAGGAAGGGGGTCATCGGCGCCCAGGACACATCCATTTCGAGCCCAAAAACCTGCGCTCCGTCCAGGTTTTCCAGCTTGTTGACCAGTCGGTCACCTGCAGCGTTCAGGACGGAGACCAGAGTCTGTTTGTCCGTGAAGTCCTGGAAGAACGCCGCGGTGTTGACCACCAGGGTTTGATCAAGCCACTGGCTCTTCGCCCCGACCTCCCACACGTTCAGCTTCTCGGGCTTGAACTCGAGCAACTCCCGGTTCAGGCCGCTCGAGCCAATGCTCAGGGTGGAAAAACCACCTGGCTTCTCCGCGATGGCCCAGGAGGCATAGGTATTCAGATCATCGTTGACCTGCCAGGAAACGGTAAGTTTGGGGGAGAACCAGTTGTCGTCCCTGGAAATGCTGCCGTTGCAGGACGGGTTAAAGAGGTCGAACTGATCCGGATTGCCGGCGTCCACGTTGGCCAGCCGGTCGATCACGCTCTGGTCGTTCCGGCATTGGGACGGAATGATGTCCCGCAGGAGACCCAATTCCGGGCGGTTCGCGTCGATGAGGGCATTGGGGTCGTAGGAGTCGTACCAGTTCTCGAAGGCGGCCTGACTGTAGAGGGGGCCACCAAAGGGGTGCGCGGCCGTGGAGAACGAGTTGGGCGCGCCGAACATCCAGCTGTCGGTACAGGGCCGGAAGAAGATGCCACAGGGGTTCCAGCTGCCGGGGCCGCCGGAGGCCGTAGGCTTCAGGAACACGGGACCGATCACTTCGACGGTCTCGACGCTGTAGCGACCCTCAAAGATCGCGTTCACGCTGGGGGTGATCTCGTACTCCAGCTGGCCGAAGAAGGACCGGTGTTCGGTATTGCGGTCCGCCGGGGTTGATTCCTTGTACTGTCCGATACCGTCGTAGGGCGTCCCGTCGCCGAAATTGAAGCCGCCCCGGATGAGTGGCGCCACGGCCCGTTCCGTGTAGCCGTAACAGCCGGTGCCGGGCTCGACAAAGCCAAGCTGGTCGAAGGTGATGCCGCTCAGGCTGGACCAGGCGCAATGGCTGCCGGAGCCCTGGACGGTGAGCGAGTTGCTGGCGTTGCCCACGTCCTCCTGCCAGTAGAGGGCGCCCAGCGTGGCCTGGAGGGGCCCGTCATAGTTGGTGCGGAACATGATTTCCTGGCTGAACTGGGTGGTCAGCTTGTCCGTGTCCAGGATGAAGGCGTTGACGCCACCGTCCGTGTAAGGGGCGCCTGTCAGTGGCGACATCGAACCCGGCGCCGGCGCAAAGCCGAACTTGCCGTTGTCCGCGTTTTCCTTGGCCTGCTCGTGGATATAGCCCGTGTGGGCGCTGAGCGTGCCCGAGCCTACGTCCCACTCCGAGACCAGGGAGAAGCGGAGCAGCTGCCGGTCGATGCCATCGTAGTCGTCATTGGTAAACGGGTTCGTGGCGACCGCGATGTCACTTTTCTTGAAGTTCCGGGGTGCGCCGAGGAAGCTCGCCACCCCGGTCTCGCAGTAGGGGCTGCTAAAGAGCGCATTGGGCAGGGCTGGGTTGGGCCCTGTCGGTGTGTAGTTGGGATCATAGAGCCGGTTGTTCCGGTCCACGAGCGCCTGGTTCCAGGTCTTGCTGGCGATCTTCTCAAAGCAGCGGAAGAGGGGCGGATATTGGGTTCCGGAGACCGGATCAGTAAAGGGATTGGTCGTCGTCTCCGGCAATGCCGTCTCGGCGTTGAACTTCAGGAAAGCGGTGGGGGCGGGCCCTACCTGCTGATCCTCGTACTCGGCACGGAACTTGAGCGTGAAGGTATCGGTGACCTGGGACTTGGCCGTCAGGCCGAAGGCGTAGCCCGTATCGTCGCCGAGGTTGTTGCCGGTCAGGGAGTTCTCGTAATAGCCCTGCTCGTCCCACCAGGCAGCGTTGAAGCGCAGGCCCAGCTTGTCGCCCAGCACGGGGCCGCTCATGCTCAGGGAGGCGTCGTACTGGTCTTCCAGACTGGCGTCCGCGTTCAGCGTGGCCTCGAAGACCTCCGACGGGTCCTTGGTGACGTACTGGATGGCGCCGGCAAAGGCGCTCCGGCCGTAAAGGGCCAGCTGGGGGCCTTTCACAACCTCGATCCGCTCGATGTCGACAATTCGGGTGTTCAGCAGGGAGCCGCCGCCCGAGTTGCTGATGGCTTCCGTGGACACGTCGATGCCGTCCACGAGCACTGCCACGTTCTGCCGGCCCCGGGTGGGCGAGAGGCCACGGATCGTGATGCGCGTGTCGCTCCTCGAGGCGCCCTCGTCGAACTCCACGGAGGAGAGGCTCTTGGCGATGTCAGCAAGGCTGTTGATGGACTTGCGCTCCAGCTGCTCCGACGTGAGCACGTCCACTGCAATGGGCACCTCCTGCAGGCTTTCCTCCCGCTTCCGGGCGCTGACGATGATCTCCTCGATCTGCGCCCAGCCGGTAGCTGGCAAAAGCAGGGGCAGTGGGCTTAAGGCCACTGCTGCCGTCAGGGCCAGGGGCAGGCGGATGCGGAAGGACGCCATAGCTTTACACCTTGTCTGCAGGTCCTTGTGGCGGACCCTGATTATTGAAAGCAAAGAATCGAACAGGGTTAAGCAGGGTCACTCAGCAGAGGCTACACCGAAGGTTCCGGCACCAGCAACAAGCCCCGCATCGTCGACGTAAACAGGGCGGCGAAACGGGCATCCCGCTGGTAGACTTCCATGACGGGCACGGCGATCCGGGCCAGCAGTCGTGCCGAGTACTCGGCGTTGTTGTTGAGTAGCTGGCCACCCGGCTCTGCCAGATGCAGAAGCGCAGTAATCCGCTCACGGAACGGGGTATGCAGGTCCCGGAACAGGTCAAAGTAGACGGCCCCCGTGCGCGTGGACAGGCGAAGCGCGTCGGGGCTCGCGGCCCACAGGGCCAGATAGGCGGCGAAGATGCCGTCCAGAATCCCCCGGGCATCCCGGGCCGTAATTGCTTCGAGGTGCGTGAGGCCGTCGACAAACACGGGCCTGATGACGGCAGCCAGCACCTCTTCACGGTTGGCAAAGAAGCGGTAGAAGCTGCTTCTGGCAATGTCGGCCGCCGCGAGGATCTGTTCCACGCTGACGTTTTCGTAGCCCCGGCCCACGAACAGGGCCGCGCTCTCGGTCAGGATGCGGGAGCGGGTACCATCCTGCCGGGAGCGGATCTTCTGGCTGGCCGAATCCCTGGCTGGCAGCCGGACCGTAGTGGCGGGAGCGGGCATGGCGCGGCACCTGATCGATGAAACAGCACTGTATCACATCGAACAGCGTTGTATCGTGGCTGCCAACTAGCTGAAGCCCATGAAATTCTCCCGCTTTGGCCAGCGCTTCACCCGCCCCGCAGGGGCGGTAGAACTGATGACCGATCTCGGCGCCGCCATGGCCGCTGACATCCCGCCGCTGATGCTGGGTGGGGGCAATCCCGCGCATATCCCCGAGATGCTCGCCGTGTTCCGGGAACGGTTCCACGCGGTGCTCGATGACGACCGGGACTTCCGGCGCCTGGTGGCGGACTACCCGGACCCGGCCGGTGAACAGACCTTCCGCGCCGCACTGGCGGGTCTCCTGCGACGGGAGTGCGGCTGGGACGTCGGCCCCGAGAACATTGCCCTCACGGCGGGCAGCCAGCAGGGCTTCTTCCTGCTCTTCAATCTGCTGGCCGGACCCTCCGCTGCTGGCGCTGAGCGGCGCATCCTCTTGCCTCTGACGCCCGAGTACATTGGCTATGGTGACCTGGGCGTCACGCAGGACCTGTTCGTCGCCCAGCGGCCCGTCATCGAGCATCTGTCGGAGCGGCTGTTCAAGTACCACGTCGATTTCGCTGCCCTCGAGTCTGCCCGTGACCTGGCAGGAACCGTGGCGGCCATCTGTGCCTCGAGGCCCACCAACCCGACGGGCAACGTGTTGACCGATGGGGAAGTCGACCGTCTCCGCGCCCTCGCACGGGAGCTTGATGTGCCGCTGATTCTCGACAACGCCTACGGGCTGCCGTTTCCACAGATCGTGTTCACCGAGGCCACGCCGGTCTGGGATAAGGACATCATCGTTTGCATGAGCCTGTCGAAACTCGGGCTCCCCGGCCTGCGCACCGGGATGGTGGTTGCCCGTCCCGAAATCATTGCCGCACTCAGCGCCATGACGGCAGTCACCAGCCTGGCCGTGGGCAGCGTCGGTCCGGTTCTGGTGCGGGAAATGGTTGCCAGCGGCGAGATCGTGCGCCTGTCCCGGGAGGTGATCCGGCCCTTCTATCAGCGCCGGGCCCAGCAGGCTGTGGCCTGGCTGCGGGAGGCCCTGGACGGCTGCGACTGGCACGTGCACACCCCGGAGGGCGCGCTGTTTCTCTGGTTGTGGCTGCCGCGGCTCTCGATCACCAGCGCTGAACTGTATGCCCGCCTGAAGGCCCGCGGTGTGCTGGTGCTTTCCGGGCACCATTTCTTTCCGGGACTCAACGAGCCGCCCGAGACGCACTGGCCGCATCGGGATCAGTGCCTGCGCATCACCTACGCTCGCGATGAGGAAACCGTCCGGCGCGGTATCGGGATTCTCGGTGACGAGGCCCGCCGCTGGCAGCACTGACCCGGCTGGCACCGGCGGGGCGGTGCTCTGGTTGTCGCCGCAGGAAGTCACCCGTATCCTCTGCGGCCAGCCAGGGACGAGGCACAGCATCAGCCTCAGGGAGAGTGGGTGAGCGACCAGCGCGTAATGTTTGTGTTTCCCGGTCAGGGTTCCCAGTACCGGGGCATGGGGAGCGATCTCTATCAGGAGTTTGCCGCCGCCCGCCAGGTTTACGACCGGGCCAGTGAAGTGCTTGGCTTCGATCTCCGGGAGTTGTCCTTTGCGGATCCCGCTGGCGAGATTGGCCTCACCCGAAATACGCAACCGGCGCTCCTGACCCACGAGATCGCCTGTCTGCGCGTGTTCGAAGAACTGACCGGTGGCCGGCTTCAGCCGGCGCTGGCCGCAGGCCACAGCCTTGGCGAGTACAGCGCGCTGGTGGCGGCCGGCGCGCTGGGTTTCGATGATGCGCTACGGCTGGTGAGGCGCCGGGGTGAGTTGATGGGTGAGCACGGCGAAGGCGGCATGCTGGCGCTCACGCTGGACGTAGACACCGCGCGGCCCCTGGCGGATCGCCACTACTGCCAGGTCGCGAGTTGTAATCTGCCGAACCAGACTGTGGTCGGGGGGCGTGACAGCGATCTGGACGCACTGGCCCTCGATCTCGCCGAGCGCATGCCCCGCAAGCGCGCCATTCGCCTGGCTACGGAAGGGGCCTTTCATACCTATTTCATGGTGACAGCGGCCCAGCTGTTTAGGGAAGATCTGGAGCGGGTGACGTTCTCCGCGCCCACCGTCGGGGTTCTCTCCAACTACACCGGTGAGTTGCACGAACCTGATTCGATCCGGACGCGACTGTTCTTCCAGTTGTTCAATCCCGTGAACTGGGTCGGCTGCCTGAACTCGGCCATCGCGCAGCAGGTGACAACCTTCGTTGAGTTTGGCGGGGGCCTGGGTGCGGAAGAAGGGCCGGTGGCGAAGCGCCCGAATCTGGAAGGAATCATCCGAAAGACGCTCAAGGCCAGTGGTGTCGAGGTCCGCCACATCGCAGCGATAAATTGCGAGACGCTCCGCGCAGCAGCTGCCGCGTTCGGCGGGTAAGCTGGCGGTCATGGTTGACCTTTTTCTGTACCTCGTCGATTTCATCCTGAATCTGGATGTGCATCTGGATGAACTCGTAGCCAACTACGGCATCTGGATTTACGCCATCCTCTTTCTCATCATCTTCTGCGAGACAGGACTCGTGGTCATGCCGTTGTTGCCGGGAGACTCGCTGCTGTTCGCTGCCGGGGCAGTTGCGGCCTCGGGGCGGCTCGATGTCGTGGCGCTCTGCGTCCTGCTCATTACTGCCGCCATTCTCGGCAATGCGGTCAACTACTGGGTTGGCCGCCTGGCTGGCACGGAGTTGCAGCGCCGGTTTCCCGGGCTGATCAATCAGAAGTACCTTGACAAAACCCAGGCCTATTTCGCCCGCTACGGTGGCAAGACGATAGTCATTGCCCGGTTCGTGCCGATCGTACGGACCGTGGCACCCTTTGCCGCGGGCGTGGGGCAGATGGCGCACCTCCGCTATCAGTTCTATAACGTGACCGGCAGCATGTTGTGGGTGCTGTTGCTCGTGCCTGCCGGCTACTTCTTCGCCAATGTGCGGATCGTCAAGGAAAATTTCTCGGCAGTGGTGATCGGCATCATCATCCTTTCCATTTTGCCGGCGGTTATCGAGTATGTTCGGGAGCGGACCCGGACGGTGTCGTAGGTAGTGGGTCGTAAGCAGTTTCGGGAGGGCTGACGATGTTCAAACGGCGCAGCGTGGCAGGTCTGATGATGGCGTTTCTGCTCGTGGCAGGTGGTGTCCGCGCCGGTGAGTCCCGGTCGTTGCCCGTCCTGAAGGTCTGGAAGACTCCCACCTGCGGCTGTTGCGGCAAGTGGGTCAGGCACATGGAGGCGGCGGGGTTTCGTGTGGAGGTGACGGATCTCGACAACGTGGATCCGATCAAGAAAGCGAACGGAGTGCCGCTGAATCTGGCGTCCTGCCACACCGGTACGATTGGCGGTTACGTCATCGAAGGCCATGTGCCGGCCAGCGACGTGCGGCGGCTACTGAAGGAGAAGCCCGGAATCCTCGGGCTGACCGCGCCGGGCATGCCCGCCGGCTCTCCGGGTATGGACGTGCCCGGCTCGCCTGCCTATGACGTGCTCAGTCTGGGCAAGGATGGCAAGACTGCCGTCTATGCCACCCACGGCGGCAACAACTAAACAACTAACAAAACTAAGGTCCGGTACCTTCTGCATCGCGGCGGGTGCGGAGGTCGATGATTTCAGCAGATGTCTCAGAGGGGAGTGGCGCATCGCCGAGCCTCAGGATGTCCCGATCCGTGAGCGGGGTGTTGAGGCGCATCTCCAGCCAGCTGGTGAGTGGCAGCCAGCTCGCCAGATCCTTCCGGGTCCGGGAGCTGTGCATCTCGTGGATACTCGAGCCTTCGTCCGCGGCGTGCACGTAGTTCTGGCTGTCACGCAAGGCCCCGACGATGGGGATCTGGAGCCGGTCGAGAAAGGACATCAGCTTGCGAAAGCCGAGGGTGTTCTCCCGCACGCGATTGGCCACCACGCCAAGCCTGCCCATGCGCCGGCTGACCTTCGCCACCAGCAGAAGATCGGCGATTAACCGGGACGCGGCATGGATATCGATGGCGGAGGGCAGGACCGGGACCAGGATGGCGTGGGCGCCGGGTGTGAATTCCGTCAGCTGGGCGGTGGTCATCGCCGCCGGGGTGTCCACGACCAGATAGCGGATCTCCGACGGCATACGCAGCTGAAAGCTGCGTGTCATGTTCATTTTCTTCTCGAAAGCCGCAACCCCGTAAATGCTGGGTGCCGTGGCCGGCCGCTTCCGCAGCCAGCGGATGCTGGACCCCTGCGGGTCGAAGTCCATCAGGGCAACAGGTCGCCCGAGCGAGGCGAAGTACCCGGCCAGATTCATGGCCAGGGTCGTCTTGCCCGAGCCACCCTTGGGATTCAGGATGAGTATCTTGCGCAGTTCCCGGTGACCGGGAATGTTCAGGGTCACCGGCCCTTCTCCTCAAGGTGCGCAGCCACGGCCCGGATCGTGGACTTGGTGAACAGGTCTTCCACATCGAGCTGACCGGGAAACTGCTCGTCGATGCGCTCGTGTATCTGGGCGAGCGACAGTGAGCTTACCCCAAGCTCGAAGAAGTCATCATCCAGGCCAATCTCCCGGTCGGTGATGACCGAGGCGCAGATGTACCGGATCGTCGTCTGCAGATCTGAGCCGCCCGCTTCGCTCGTGGCCCCCTTGCTGGCCTTCGCCGCTGCCAGCGCGTCCAGCTCTGCCAGGACCGCATCGTACTCGCCATCGGCGTACGCCTGGGCAAGCCTGCCCCGCTGCAGTTTGCCACTGGTAGTCTTGGGAAGGCTCTTCACGGGAATGACGTGGGCCACGTTCAGGCCGGTGTGCTCGGTGATCTGGCGACGCAGCTGGTTGGCGACCGGCAGGAAGTCCGCCGATGAGCCGCGATCAATCAGAAACAGCAGCAGTTCTTCTTCCTCACCGGTCGCCTTGCGGGAGCCGGCTGCCGCAATCTTGCCGAGCTCGATGCCGGCGTGCTGCTCAGCGACTGCCTCCAGATCGTGGGGATAGTAGTTCTGCCCGTTGACGAAGATGATCTCCTTCTGCCGGCCCGTGACGACCAGTTCGGCCTCAGGGACGGTGAGGAAGCCAAGATCTCCGGTGCGCAGCCAGCCGTCGGCCGTGAACGGCTGCTGACCTCCCGGGAGCCCGACGTAGCCGCTGGTCACGTTGCCGCCCCGGATCTGCAGGTTACCGACCGTTCCCGGAGCCAGCGTCCGGTCATCATCGTCCACGACGCGCAGTTCGCAGTGGCTGATCGGTGTGCCTAACACCATCAGTTCGAGGCCAGTGGGCGAGCCCTGCGCACAGACGCTGGCGAGGCGGCCTACGGCGAGGGACGAGCGCTCAAGAGTCAGGGAGCGGCAGGGCTGTCCCGGCTCCGGCAGACTGACGGCGAGGCTGGCTTCCGCCAGCCCGTAAACCGGGTACATCGCTGCCTCTGGCAGGCCGAAGCGCTTCATCTCCTGCATGAAGCGGGCGCAGAGAGACACGGAGATCGGCTCGGCACCATTGAAAAGCAGGCGCACCCGGGACAAATCGAGACCGTCGAGCCCCTTGGCCTCGTAAAGCTTCAGGAAATGCTTGTAGCCGAAGTTGGGGGAGCTGAGGAGGGTGGCTCCGATCCGGCTGGCTTCCTCGAGCCACAGCAGGGGACGCCGGCTGAACAGCCGGGTGTCCATGATGGTGTGCTCGATGTTCGCCGTGAACATGCAAAGGTGAAACCCGATCAGGCCCATGTCATGGGTCAGGGGCATCCAGCTCAGCGATACGTCCTGTGCGGAGAACCGCCCGCGCTCAATGATGGCCCGGATATTGGTCAGTACATTGCAGTGGGTCAGGACGACCCCTTTGGGTGTGCTCGTGGAGCCGGACGAGAACTGGATGAAAGCGATGTCATCGGCCCTCACGGGGTGTTCCCGGCCCGGGCGGGAGATGTCAGTGACGCGTTCCACGTACAGCGAGCGCCTGTTCAGTTCGTCGACGAGGGCCGCCGCGCCGCTGGCCTTGCCATAGTCCTGGAGCCGGGTTCGCTGCCCGTCTTCCGTGTAGACCATCGGTTTGCCCAGCGCGGTAAAGACCTGCAGCAACTTGAGTCGGTGGTCGTCGCTGATGCCGACGGCCACGGGAACCGGCACCAGGCCGCCCAGGAGGCAGGCCCAGAATCCGTCCAGGAACTGCTCGTTGCTGGACGTGTGCAGGATCACCCGGTCGCCAGGCTGTGCGCCGAAAGCCTGGAGGTGAAACAGAACCCCGAGGGCGGCCGTGCGCAGCTCACCGAAGGTTACCGAGCGGCGGTCATTCTGCCCGTTCAGGTAGTGAATCCGGCGGCTCGAAGCGCTGTGCGCGGCGAGTACGTCGGGAAGCGTGGCGGGGAGGTCTGTTGCCATGGTTTCAGGTCGTATTCCGGTGCCGGATGCCAAGGTGGATGCTGTTCCGGGTTCGCAGGTTCACAGCCGGATCGAGTTCAATGGCTTCCCGCGATCCCTGGTGGGCGCCTGGCTCGTAACGCAGCGCGAAGTGCGGAGCAAGCAGGGCCAGGTGCATCTGCATCTCGACAAAGGAAAAGTAGTCGCCAATGCAGCGGCGGGCACCGGCTGAGAACGGTATGAAGGCGTACCTGTCGACCGGTGGTGACCGGGATTCAGCGAAGCGCTCGGGATCAAACCGCTCCGGATCCGGCCACAGTTCCGGGCGCCGATGGAGGAAGTAGGGCGTGATGAAGATGTGGGCACCTGCGGGTACGCGCAGTGCGCCGAGGCGATCCTCCTGCCTCGCGCGCCGGGAGAACAGCCAGACCGGTGGGTAGAGCCGTAGTGTCTCCTTGAGCACGCAGGCGGTGTAGTTCAGGGCCATCAGCTGGTCGAAGCTGAAGTCGTCTCCCGGCGTGAGCTCGGCGAGTTCCGCCAGCAGGCGCTCCTCAACCTGCGGGTGCTGGCTCAGAAGGTACCAGACCCAGTTCAGGGTCCCGGCCGAGGTCTCGTGCCCGGCGATGATCAGGGTGTTGACCTCGTCCAGCAGTTCCTTGTCGGTCATTCCGGCGCCGGACTTCCGGTCCCGGGCATCCATCAGCAGGGACAGGAAATCGAAGGGGCGCTCGCCGGTCCTGCGCCGTTCGTCGACCAGCCCCAGAATCACCCGGGCGAGGTTCCGGAATCGGACCGCCGTCTGGATATCCCGGGTGGTGTCCTCCGCGAGGAAGCCGAAGGGATTGCCACCCTCCCGCTCGATGGTCCTGTCCAGGTCCCTGCTCAGTATGGAGCGGAGGATCACGTCCAGACCCAGCCGGCTCATGGCTGTCGTTATGTCGATGGTCTGTCCGGAGTCGGCGAGCAGGCCCCACGGACCCCGGAGCGCCTGGTTCTGGCTCCGCATGGCCTCCGACAAGCGGGCAATATTTGCCCGGCTGAAGCCCGGCTGCATCATCGTCCGCTGGCGTCGCCATTCCTCGCCGTCGCTCACGATGATGCCGTTCCCCAGCAGCATCTTGACCCGCTCGAAGCCAACGCCTTTCGCGTAATTCTCGTGGTTGGTCAGCAGGATGTGCTTGATGTAGTCGGGGTTGCTGACGACCAAGCTGGGATCCCGGCGATCCCGGGACTGGACGCAGAAGCAATCCCCGTACTCGGGCACCCAGCGGGCCAGGGCTGCAAAGGTCTGGTGGTCCGGACCGATGGTGTGCAGCTCATCCGGCCCGGCGGGCAGACCAGACGCTCCGGCCGCATCCTGGTCTGAACCCGGGGAATCATTC
Organism: Arsukibacterium tuosuense; assembly: GCA_945872065.1. Lineage (GTDB taxonomy): Bacteria > Pseudomonadota > Gammaproteobacteria > Steroidobacterales > SHZI01. Next base: position 20,898 of record CAMBYH010000021.1, on the reverse strand, counting down.
TCGCGGGACTTCATGGGCGGGTATTCTAGCAACCGTGAGCGAGCAACCCTATGCAGCCAGCCAGCGCGCCAAGCGCTTTCGCCCGACTGGCATACCCCGCTCGTCGAAGCGGGTCATGTCGGCTGGCCGTCGCGCCTGGTATGCCGTGATCATCTTTCTGGCCCGGGGGCTGTTGGGACTGCTGGCGGTGACCTGCCGGCTGTTGCCGGTCCGCGGCGCCGGGCATCTGGAGCAACTTCAGGCCAGCGAGGCCGCGGCGATAGTGTCTTACTGGCACCAGATGCAGATTTTCTGCGGCCGGTTCCTCCTGATGCGGGCCCGGAAAGGCCTGAAGATTTCCTTCCTGACCAGCCCGTCGGTGAGTGGTGAAGTGCCGGCGGCCATTATCCGGCGCTGGGGCGCGGGTGTTCTCCGGGGTTCGTCGAAGCGGTCGGCTGGCCAGGCGCTGAAGGACATGTTCGACGTGCTGGTGGGCCAGAAGACCTCGCTGGTCATCACGCCGGACGGGCCGACCGGCCCCATCCACGAGTTCAAGACCGGCACGATCCTGCTGGCGCGCATGACCAAGGCCCCCATCATCCTGATCGCCTACGCGGCCAGGCCCTGCATCCGCTGGAACAGCTGGGACCGCTTTATCGTGCCCCTGCCGTTCGCGAAGGTGGCCATCGCGATCGACGAGCCGTTCTTCGTGCCCGCGGGGTCGGGCACGGACGATCTGGGGCGCTTGCGCCAGGAACTCGAAGTGCGGATGGCGAAACTGGTGGCGGAGGCGGAGGCGGCGGTGGCCGGGTAGGCGGCTGCCTACGCGCTGGCTCGGTGTGCCCGCGGCATCGGTACTTCTCGCCCCAGTTCGTGGGCGGTCTCGATCCATGCTGCGATGGCTGCTTCTGCGGCTGCGAGCGCCGCCTGATAGGTTGACCCATCAGCCATGCAGCCCGGAAGGTCGGCAACTTCCGCGATATACGCGTTGTCGTCGGCGCTCCAGTAGATCCAGATTCCGTATTTACTCGTCATTTGGGGTCCCCAGCTGGTAGTGCCTGATCAAGGCGCGTACCTGGCGCACTTGCCTGGATTCTTGCGTCAAATCTGCTCGAGCTCCACGAGCGTGCCGCAAAAGTCCTTGGGATGCAGAAACAGCACCGGCTTGCCGTGGGCGCCGGTCTTCGGCTCCCCGTCACCCAGCACCCGTGCCCCCGCGTTACGGAGTGCGTCGCGAGCCCCGAGGATATCAGCGACCTCGTAGCAGACATGGTGCATCCCGCCACTCGGATTCGCCTGGAGGAACTTCGCGATGGGAGAGGTGGCGCCCAGCGGCGCAAGCAGTTCGATCTTCGTATTCGGCAGTTCCACGAACACGGTCGTGACCCCGTGGTCAGGAAGATCCATCGGGGCAGACACTGTCGCGCCGAGCGTGTCTCGATAAATCGCCGCAGCGGCCTTGAGGTCCGGGACCACAATGGCCACGTGATTAAGTCGTCCGATCACTGTTCCTAACCGTCCTTCCAGAATCTGGTTACGAGTTGCTGGGCCGCTACCCGCGGTGAGACGGTGCCGGCACTTACCGCCTGTTCCAGCGCCTGGACGCGTTCCCGCACTGCAGGATCTTCCCGCAGGCGCGCCATGAGTTGCTCGGCCGTTTCACTCCACAGCCACCGCCGGGCCTGAGCTGCCCGCTTGGCCTGCAAGTCGCCGCTGGACGTCATCACCTGACGATAGTCCTCGACCAGGGCCCAGATCCGGTCGATGCCGGTGCCCTCGAGTGCGGAACAGGTGGCGACGGGCACAGTCCAGTGAGCCGACCGCGGGCGCAGGAAATGCAGCGCGTTCCGGTAGTCGGCGGCGGCGCGCTCGGCGGCGGCGCTCATTTCGCCGTCGGCCTTGTTGACGACGATCAGGTCGGCCAGTTCCACGATGCCGCGCTTGATGCCCTGCAGTTCGTCGCCGCCACCGGGCAAGAGCAACAGTAGGAACAGGTCCGTCAGGTCGGCGACGGCCGTTTCAGACTGGCCGACGCCCACCGTTTCGACAATCACCACGTCGAAGCCGGCGGCTTCAACCAGCACCACCGTTTCCCGCGTGTGGCGCGTGACGCCGCCCAGAGTGCCACCGGCGGGCGACGGCCGGATGAAAGCCTCCAGCCGCCGGGACAGGGTTTCCATCCGGGTTTTGTCACCCAGAATGGAGCCGCCCGACAGCGCCGAGGACGGATCTACCGCCAGCACCGCCACCCGGTGACCCGCGTCGATGAGCCGGTTCCCCAGGCTCTCGATGAAGGTGGATTTGCCCACCCCTGGTACACCGGAGATGCCCAGGCGGACGGAGCGTCCGGCGTGGGGTGTGAGCAGATCAAGGAGCCGGTTGGCGGGGTCCCGGTCGTCGGGATGACTGGACTCGATCAGCGTGATGGCCCGGCCGAGCGCGCGGCGCTCGCCCGAGCGCACTTCGCCGGCGAGCTGTTCGGGGGTCTGCCGGGCCGCCTCCGCCGCCACGGCCTCAGCCGAACTCGAGGATGGGTTGATCCACGACGAGGCTCTGCCCCTGCTCGGCGAGGATCTTCTTGACCGTGACGTCGTCCGTGGCCCGGAGGCTGTTCTCCATTTTCATCGCTTCGACCACCGCGATCTCTTCCCCGGCCTTCAGTTCCTGGCCGACGGTCACTGCCAGACGGACCAGCAGCCCTGGCATCGGCGACAGCAGGAACTTGGACAGGTCCGGCGGCACCTTGGGCAGCATCAGCCGGCTCAACTCGGCGGCCCGGGGTTCGCACACGAGGGCATCGAGCTGCGCGCCGCGGTAGCTGAGGCGGTACCGGACCCCGACCCGATCCAGCTGGAAGCAGACGCTCCGGCCATCAACGTCGGCCCGGATCAGGGCATCGCCAAATTGCCAGGCCGTGCTGACGCGGTGGGTGCGGCCTCCGAGCCGGACCTCGTGGCCGCCGGCCACGGGCACGACACTGACGGCATGCTGCTGTTCCGCGATGACCACGACGAAGGCGCTGCCCACTTTGCGTTCGTGGCTTGGCAGCTGGCCTGAGAGTTTGGCGGCACGGTCCATGAACCTCCGGTGGATCATCGCGGCAATCACGATGGGCAGGTGCGGCTCTGCCTGAGCCACGTCCGCAGAGTGAAAGCCGTCCGGATACTCTTCTGCAATGAAGTTGGTGCTGATGCGGCCCTCGCGAAAGCGCGGGTGGCAGACCAGTGCATTCAGGAAGCTGATGTTATGGGAGACCCCCCGGATGTGGTACGCGTCCAGCGCATCCGCCATCCGGTCGATGGCCTCGTCCCGCGTGCTGCCGCTGGTGATCAGTTTCGCGATCATCGGGTCGTAGTACATCGAGACTTCGCTGCCTTCCTCGATGCCGGTGTCGACCCGGACCGAATCTGACGCCGCCGGGGGCTGGCAGCGCACCAGTCGTCCGATGGACGGGAGGAAGTTCCGGAACGGATCCTCGGCGTAAACCCGGGCTTCCAGCGCCCAGCCGTTGATCTTCACGTCGCTCTGCTTCAGGGGCAGCTTCTCGCCGGCCGCCACGCGAATCATCAGCTCGACCAGGTCCAGACCGGTGATGAGCTCAGTGACGGGGTGCTCCACCTGCAGACGGGTGTTCATTTCCAGGAAGTAGAAATTGCGGTTCTTGTCGACGATGAACTCGACGGTGCCCGCCGACTGGTAGTCCACGGCGCGGGAGAGGGCCACGGCCTGCTCGCCCATGGCCTTGCGGGTCTTGGCATCCAGAAAGGCGGAGGGCGCCTCCTCAATAACCTTCTGGTGGCGCCGCTGGATCGAGCACTCCCGTTCGTTCAGGTAGAGGGTGTTGCCGTGGGCATCAGCGAGAATCTGGATCTCGATGTGGCGCGGTTCCTCAATGTACTTCTCCGCGAAGACCCGGCCATCGCCAAAGCCCGACACGGCCTCGTTGGTGGCCCGCTGAAAACCGTCGCGGCATTCGTCGTCGTTGCGCACCACCCGCATGCCTTTGCCGCCGCCACCCGCGCTGGCCTTCAGCATCACGGGGTAGCCAATGTCCCGGGCGACCTTCACCGCGTGCTCCGGGCCATCAATGACGTCGGTGTAGCCGGGAATCGTGCTGACGCCGGCCTTCATGGCCAGCTTCTTGGACTCGATCTTGTCCCCCATGGCGGTGATGGCGTGAGCCTTTGGGCCGATGAAAGCCACTCCGGCCTTCTCAAGCGCTGCCGCGAAGGCCGTTTTCTCGGACAGGAACCCGTAGCCGGGATGCACCGCATCTGCCCCCGTGGCTTTACAGGCCGCGACGATGTTGTCGATGACGAGGTAGCTCTGGGCAGAGGGAGCGGGACCGATGCGGACCGCCTCGTCGGCCAGCCGGACATGGAGCGCATGGCGGTCCGCGTCGGAGTACACGGCGACCGTACGGATGCCCATCAGTCGGGCGGTACGGATAACCCGGCAGGCGATTTCGCCGCGGTTGGCGATGAGGATCTTCTTGAACATGCGGCGATAGGGATCCTAGAGGGGAATATTGCCGTGCTTGCGCCACGGATTGGTGACCTGCTTGTTGAGCAGCATGGCCAGGGAGCGGCAGACGCGGGCCCGGGTCTGCCGGGGCATGATCACGTCGTCAATATAGCCACGGCTGCCGGCAATAAAGGGGTTCGCAAACTTGCGGCGGTACTCTTCCGTGCGGGCAGCGATCGCCGCGGGGTCGCCGAGGGCCTTGCGGAAGATGATTTCCACGGCCCCCTTCGGTCCCATGACGGCGATCTCGGCACTCGGCCAGGCCATGTTCACGTCACCCCGGAGATGCTTCGACGCCATGACGTCATAAGCGCCGCCATAGGCCTTGCGGGTAATCAGGGTGACTTTAGGCACCGTGGCTTCGGCGTAGGCATAGAGCAGTTTAGCCCCGTGCTTGATGATGCCGCCATACTCCTGGGTGGTGCCGGGCATGAACCCGGGCACGTCGACCAGGGTCAGGATAGGGATGCTGAAGGCATCGCAGAACCGGACGAAGCGGGCGCCCTTGGTTGACGAACTGATGTCCAGGCAGCCGGCCAGCACCATGGGCTGATTGGCGACCACGCCCACGGGCGCCCCTTCGAGCCGGATGAAACCGATGACCATGTTCTTCGCGTAGTCGGGCTGGACCTCGAAGAAGTCGCCCTCGTCGGCGATCTTCGTAATGAGTTCCTTGATGTCGTAGGGTTTTGCGGGGTCGTCCGGGACCAGCGTATCCAGGGAGGCCTCTTCTCGTGTGGCCGGGTCCTCGCAGGGCCAGACAGGCGGCTTGTCCCGGTTGTTGGACGGCAGGAAATTGAAGAAGCGGCGCGTGGTCAGCAGGGCTTCCACGTCGTTCTCCAGCGCGAGGTCCGCGACACCGGACCTGGAACTGTGGGTAATGGCTCCTCCCAGCTGTTCGGCGGTGACCTCCTCGTGGGTCACGGTCTTCACCACATCGGGCCCGGTGACAAACATGTAGGAGCTGTCCTTCACCATGAAGACGAAGTCCGTGATGGCGGGGGAGTACACCGCCCCGCCGGCACACGGACCCATGATCAGCGAAAGCTGCGGGATCACCCCGGAGGCCAGCATATTGCGCTGGAAGACTTCCGCGTAGCCACCCAGGGAGGCCACGCCTTCCTGGATCCGGGCACCGCCCGAATCGTTGATGCCGATGAGTGGCGCCCCGACTTTCATGGCCTGGTCCATAACCTTGCAGATTTTTTCCGCATGGGCCTCGGACAGCGAGCCGCCAAACACCGTGAAGTCCTGGCTGAAGACGAAAACCAGCCGGCCGTTGATAGTGCCGTAGCCGGTGATCACGCCATCACCCGTGACCTTCTGGTCCTCCATGCCGAAGTCGGTGCAGCGGTGTTCGACGAACATGTCCCACTCCTCGAAACTGCCGTCGTCGAGGAGGATAGCAAGACGCTCACGGGCGGTCAGCTTGCCCTTGCCGTGCTGGGCATCGATGCGTTGCTGGCCACCGCCCAGAAGTGCGGCGGCGCGCTTCTCTTGCAGCTGCTGGAGTACGTCCTGCATGCGTAACTACCCTTGTCCGGAAAAACCTGGAGATCAGGCCGCCTTGCGGCGGTTGCGAATCAGCCGCAGGACTTCACCCGCAGCCAGTGGAATGTTGGTGCCCGGCCCGTAGATGGCGGCGACCCCGGCCGCCTTCAGCATGGCGTGATCCTGGGGGGGGATGACACCACCGCAGACCACGAGCACGTCGCCCGCACCCTGCGCCCGGAGGCCTTCAATAAGTTGCGGGACCAGCGTCTTGTGGCCCGCCGCCTGGGAAGAGATACCAACCACGTGGACGTCGTTCTCCACGGCGTGGCGGGCGGCTTCCTCCGGCGTCTGGAACAGGGGGCCGATGTCCACGTCGAAGCCAATGTCGGCAAAGGCCGTGGCGATGACCTTCGCGCCGCGGTCATGCCCGTCCTGGCCCAGCTTGACGACCAGCATCCGCGGCCGGCGGCCCTCGTCCCGCGCAAAGGACTCGACCGAGGCCTGGATGGCCGCGAACTGCTCGTCACCCGCATAGGCCGAGCCGTAGACGCCGCTGATCGAATGAATCACCGCACGATGCCTGCCATAGACCTTCTCCAGTGCGTCCGAGATCTCGCCAACCGTGGCGCGGGCCCGGGCGGCGGTGACCGCCAGTTCGAGCAGGTTCCCGGTCTTGTCCCCGGCCGCGGCCGTGAGGGCGGCCAGGGCGGCGGCGCAGGCGCCGCTATCCCGTGCCGATTTTGTGGCCTTGAGACGCCGGATCTGGGAGTCTCGCACTGCACCGTTATCGATATCCCGCACATCGATATCCGGTTCGTCATCCCGCTCGTACTTGTTGACGCCGACGATGACCTCCTCGCCGCGATCGATACGGGCCTGGCGCAGGGCCGCGGACTGCTCGATGCGCAGCTTGGGCATGCCGGACTCGACGGCCTTGGTCATGCCGCCGAGCGCCTCGACCTCGTCGATCAGCTTCCGGGCTTCGGTCGCCAGGGACCCCGTCAGGCTTTCCACGTAGTAGGAGCCAGCCAGGGGGTCCACGACGCGGGCGATACCCGTTTCTTCCTGCAGCACGAGCTGGGTATTGCGCGCGATGTGGGCAGAGAAGGGCGTTGGCAATGCCAGCGCCTCATCAAAAGAGTTGGTGTGCAGCGACTGGGTGCCGCCGAGCACGGCAGCCAGCGCTTCGATCGTGGTGCGGATGATGTTGTTGTAGGGGTCGCGACTGGTCAGGCTGACCCCGGAAGTCTGGCAGTGAGTCCGGAGCATCAGGGACTGGGCATCCGCCGGCGCAAAGAGGTCCCGCATCAGCTCGGCCCAGAGGAGGCGTGCCGCCCGCAGCTTGGCGACCTCCATGAAGAGGTTCATGCCGATACCGAAAAAGAAGGACAGGCGCGGTGCGAACTCATCAACTTTGAGGCCGCTCGCCAGGGCTGCCCGGACGTACTCGATGCCGTCGGCCAGGGTGTAGCCCAGTTCCTGGACCGCAGTCGCCCCGGCCTCCTGCATGTGGTAACCGGAGATGGATATCGAGTTGAACCGGGGCATCTGCCGGGCGGTGTAGCCGATGATGTCGGCAACGATCCGCATGGAGGGTTCCGGCGGGTAGATGTAGGTGTTCCGGACCATGAACTCCTTGAGAATGTCGTTCTGCAGGGTGCCGTTCAGCCGGGCTGCAGGCACGCCCTGTTCTTCAGCAGCGACGATATACATGGCCATGACGGGCAGGACCGCGCCATTCATCGTCATGGAGACCGACATCTTGTCCAGCGGGATGCCGCCAAAGAGAATCTTCATGTCTTCCACGGAATCGATCGCCACGCCCGCCTTGCCCACATCGCCGACGACCCGGGGGTGATCGGAGTCGTAGCCCCGGTGGGTGGGCAGGTCGAAAGCGACCGAAAGACCCGTCTGGCCGGCGGCCAGGTTTTGGCGGTAGAAGGCGTTAGATTCTTCAGCGGTGGAAAAGCCGGCGTACTGCCGGACCGTCCAGGGGCGCCCGGCAAACATCGTCGCCCGGGGGCCCCTCAGAAAGGGCGCAAAACCCGGCAGCGAGTCCAGGTGGGCAAGGCCAGCCAGATCTTCGGCCGTGTAGAGCGGCTTGACGGGAATGCCTTCCGGCGTCTGCCAGGTCAGGCCAGTGGTGTCCGGGGTCTTGAGTTCCCGGGCGGCCAGTGCTTCCCAGTCGACCCGGTTCTTCTTGGTGAATTCTGCCATGCCGTTACCTAAGCCGGTCGCGTTCCGGGTGCCTGTGCCGGCATAGTCCGGTCGTGAATAGTCTGATAGAGCCCCAGCAGGCGCTGTGCCGCTTCGACGTGCAGGCGCTCGACCAGCCGTCCCTCATGCACCGCCACGCCCGCTCCCGATGCAGCGGCGGCTTCCCAGGCTGCAATGAGCCCCGCTGCACGGGCCGCCTCGGCAGCTGAAACGCCGAAGGCGTCATTACAGCCCGCAATCTGGCCAGGATGAATCAGGGTCTTGCCATCGAACCCCAGCTGCCTGCCCTGCAGGCACTCCGCCCGAAAGCCGCTCAAGTCCGTCAGGTGTGGATAAACCCCGTCCAGTATATCAAGGCCGGCGGCGCGAGCCGCGAGCACGCAGTGGGCGAGGGCAGGTACCAGGGCTGCGCGGCCCGCCACTTCAGGAACCCGCAGGGCATTGCCCAGATCCGCAGTGCCCAGCACGATGACGCTGAGGCGTGGCGTGCAGCGGGCGATGGCATCCATATTCAGGATGCCCCGGGGAGTTTCCGCCATGCTCCACAGTCGCAGATTGTCCGGTGCGCCCATCTGTTCCAGAACGTAGGCGGCCTTGAGGAGGGTGGCCGCGCCCTCCACCTTGGGCAGTAATATGCCGTCGACACCGCTGAGTGCCACGGCCTGCAGGTCGCCCATACCCCATTCGGTATCCAGCGCGTTGACCCGCACCACCACCTCCCTATGCCCAAAGCGCCGTTCGGCCACGGCTGCCAGAACGGCGGCCCGTGCGCCCAGTTTTGCCGTCGGCAGGACGGCGTCCTCGAGGTCGAGAACCAGGCCGTCGGCAGGCAGGGAAGCCGACTTCACCAGAGCCCGGGCATTGCTGCCGGGGACGTACAGGACGGAGCGGCGGGGCAGGGTCAGAGGGGCAAGGGTCATGGTACGGGAAGAATACCTGAGGCGTCCGGGATGACAGAGCACCTGAACGTGTGGTCCTAAGTGGCTGACTGGCCAATGCCGGGGGATTGCTGCCCTGGGCGGCTTGCGGGTCCGCCGTAGGCCGGATCCACTTTATCCGCCCGGATGCCCAGCGAGTGGGCGGCGGCGGCCAGTTCTCCCGGGGTGACCAGCCCCTGTTCGCCCAGCGCCGCCAGCGCGGCCCAGGCCACGTACTCGCCGCTCACCTCAAACCAGTTGCGCAGATCCGGCCGGGACTCGCTCAGGCCAAAGCCGTCCGTCCCCAGCGCCACGTAAGGCCCGGGTACCCAGGGGGAGATGCTGAGGGGCAGGGCCTTCATGTAGTCACTGGCCGCAATGAAAACGCCGGTTTCCCCGGCCAGCAGTTTCTGTACCCAGGGCTGGCTGCGGTTGCTGCCATGGGCTGAACCTCCCGCCAGGAGATTCTCCCGCTCCACCCGCAGGGCTTCCCGCGACAGTTCGTTGTAGCTCGTCACGCTCCACACGTCGGCCGATACGCCCAGGTCCTTCAGCAGCGTCTGCGCCCGCAGCACTTCCGTCATGATCGCGCCGCTGCCAAACAGGTGCGCCTTACGCTCGGGCTTGCTCGCCGGAGGGCTGGCCGAGAAACGGTACATGCCGCGAATGATACCGTCGGCCGGTGCCTCACCCAGGGCAGGCATCGCGTAGTTCTCGTTGTGGATGGTGATGTAATAGAAAAGGTTCTCCTGCAGTTCGTACATCCGCCGGATGCCTTCCCGCACGATGACGGCCAGTTCGTAAGCGAAGGCGGGGTCGTAGCTCAGCAGGTTGGGTACGGTGCTGGCGATCACTTGGGAATGGCCGTCCTGGTGCTGCAAGCCTTCGCCATTCAGGGTGGTGCGGCCAGAGGTACCGCCGAGCAGAAAGCCCCGGCACAGCATGTCGCCGCAGCTCCAGATCATGTCGCCGACGCGCTGGAAGCCGAATATCGAATAGAAGATATAGAAGGGGATCGTGGGCACACCGTGCATCGCGTAGGCGGTGCCGGCAGCCATGAAGGAGGCCATCGCGCCCGCTTCGCAGATGCCTTCCTGCAGGATCTGGCCGTCGGTGGCCTCCCGGTAGGGCATCAGCGTCGAACTGTCCACCGGCCGGTACTTCTGGCCCTCGGACGAGTAAATCCCCGCCTTGCGAAACAGGGCTTCCATCCCGAAGGTGCGGGCTTCGTCGGGCACGATCGGGACGATGTACCGCCCGACCCCCGGATGATCCATGAGCTTGGACAGCATGCGCACGAAGGCCATGGTCGTGGAGAGCGGTCTGTCCCCCGAACCGGCGAGCTGTTCCTGAAAGAGCGTGAGCTCCGGCGCAGGGAGTGGCGGGCAGTTGACGGTCCGTTGAGGCCAGCTGCCCCCGAGCGCCCTGCGACGCTCTGTGAGGTACCGGAGTTCCTCGCTCTCCGGTGCAGGTCTGTAAAAATCCGCCCGGGCCAGCGCTTCGTCCGACAGCGGGATGCCCAGCCGCCGGCCCGTTTCCTGCCGCTCCTCCACGTTGAGGTTCTTCTTCTGGTGCACGACATTGGAGCCCTCATAGCCCTGCATGCCGTAGCCCTTGATGGTCTTGATCAGGATCGCGGTGGGCCGGCCATTGCTCTCCATGGCCCGGGCAAAGGCGGCGTAGATCTTGCGCTGGTCGTGACCGCCGCGCTTGATGCCGCGGATTTCCTCGTCAGAGAGGTGGCGCATGATGTCCGCCAGCCGACTGTCCGTGCCGTTCCAGTGGGCCCGGACCTCCGGGCCACTGGAGACCGAGTACATCTGGTAGTCGCCGTCCACGGCCTGCTCCATGCGCGCCTGCAGGACGCCCTCGTGGTCGATCGCGAACAGGGAGTCCCACTCGCCGCTCCAGATCACCTTGATCACGTTCCACCCGGCGCCGCGAAAGCTGCGCTCGAGTTCCTGGATGATCTTGCCGTTGCCCCGCACCGGGCCGTCCAGCCGCTGCAGGTTGCAGTTGGCGACGAGAATCAGGTTGTCCAGTTGCTCCCGGGAGGCGATATTGATCGTGCCCAGCACTTCCGGCTCGTCGGATTCGCCGTCGCCGATGAAGTTCCAGATCTTGCCGCCGTTCTTCGGCTTCAGTCCCCGGCTTTCCAGATACTTGGCGAAGCGGGCCTGATAGATGCAGCTCGGCGTCGACAGGCCCATGGATGCGCAGGGTGAAACCCAGAACTCGGGCATGTTGCGGGGATGCGGGTAGGACGACAGGCCACCCCCCGGCTGGAGTTCCCGGCGGAAGTTCTCCAGCTGCGTGACGGAGAGCCGGCCTTCGAGAAAGGCCCGGGCGTAGATCCCCGGGGAGCAGTGCGCCTGGATGCTGACCAGATCGCCACCGTAGTCCGGTCCCTTGCTCCGGAAGAAGTGGTTAAGGCCCACCTCAAGCATGGTGGCGCCGGACGCGTAGGTGCCGATGTGCCCGCCAACCCCGGTGCCGCTGTCGTAACCCCGGAGCACCATCGCCATGGCATTCCAGCGGTTGATGTTCTCGATCCGGCGCTCAAGGTCGATATCACCCGGGTAGGCCGGCTGCTGCTCCAGGGGAATGGTGTTGCGGTAGGGGGTGTTGAGCGTGGCGTCTTCGACGATCACATGGGCATCCGTGAGGTAGTCCCGCACGGCACGGAACAGGGCCTTCGCCCGCTCGGGCCCTTCAGTCCGCAGGACGGAGTCGATGGACTCGACCCACTCCCTGAGTTCGTCGTCGCCCCGTTCGAGATCTGATCGTCGGACCGCCATGCCGGCTCACTCCCTCCCGGCAGCCGGCCACCGGGCCGTCCGCCTAACGGTCAGAGGATAACCCGTTTCCCGGAAACTTAAGGTGCGGCCATCACTGTTTATACTGTTTATGTCCAGCACAGTATGGTTGGGTGGTGACCTGAAAGCAGGAGTGTCCGCCGGATGAATGATCAGCCAGACGCACCCGATTTATCCACGAGCGGCTTCGATCGCCGCACGGCATTGCAGATGATGGCCGCCCTGGGCGGTCTGGCTGCAGCGCTGCCCGGCGCTGCGGAAACGGCCACCGGACCGACCCGTCTCTGGACCGAAATCGATGCCGTCCTGAAGACGACGGCGGACATCTGGAACAGCCAGCACTTCTTTCGCCTGAAGGAGGTCTGGGATGCCGACGATCCCGAGCCCTGGTACGTGCCGGAAGAGATCGAGACACCTTTCAGGACCTGGCCGGAGATTGAGAAGTACTGGGGCCCCGGCCGGCGGGTGCTGCGGGCGTTCCGCTGGCAGTTCTCCAACCTCCACGTGAAGGCCCTGGCGCCAGATCTCACGCTCGCCCTGTTTGATCACTTCTACGAAATCGATCTGGCCATTGGCCCGCCCACGCCCCCCACCGCCGGTTTTGATCGCTGCCTCACCATCTTCCGGAAGAAGCCCGACGGCTGGAAACATCTCCTGTACGCCCAGTGCCCCCTCGGGCCCGACACCTATATCAAGGCGCTCCGGCAGAAGATTGTGCAGCCCGACTTCAAGACCTTCAGTACCCAGACCGACGCGCAGTACCAGGAACGCCACGGCGGGGATCCCTCCGGCAAGCCGCGGCCGTGAGCAGCCGGGAAGCATGGTCCCCTCGCGCCCTTAACGAGCGCCAGCAGGCCCGGCGCCAGCTGGTTCGTTTCCTGCTCCAGTCGCCGCTGATCGCAGCGACCGGTATTCTGGCACCGGGCTTGCTGCTGCCGCGCCGGGCGCTGGCCCGTCCGGAATTCGCCGTTCCGGAAACCCTGGATCAGGTCCTCGATGTGTTCCAGATGCAGCGTGCTGCCCAGAAAACCCTGGACCTGGAGACCTGGCATTTCATCGTCAATGGCGCGGATGACCAGCGGACCGTGGAGGCCAATCGCGCGGCTTTCGACGACTGGCAGCTGCGGGTTCGCCGTCTCGTGGATGTCAGTCGTATCGATACCAGTCTGAAGCTCCTGGGCCAGGCGCTGTCCTCGCCCCTGGTGCTGGCGCCGGTTGGCGCCCAGCAGACGATTAACCCGGAGGGTGAGCTCGCCACCATGCGGGGGGCGTCACAGCGGGGGCATCTGCTGATTGCCTCGACGGTCACCAGCAGCAGCATCGGCGCGATCCGGGCGGCTGGCACTGCGCCCCTGTGGTTCCAGCTCTATGCGTCGCCGGACCAGGGTCTGATGCGGCATCTCCTGGCGTCCGCGGAGGCGGCGGGTTGTCTGTGCGTGGTGCTGACGGTTGATTCTCCCACCCGGGGCAATCGGGAAGGGGAACGCTGGTTTGCCCGCAGCGCCCCGCGCCAGTCCACCGGCAAGGGCCCACCGGCGATGGGCAACTTCTCTGGCTACCAGGGGCCAGCCCGCTTTGGCGACCCGGCGCTCACCTGGGCCATTGTGGACTGGCTCCGGGAGAACACGCGGCTGCCAATCCTGCTCAAGGGCATCGTGACCCGGGAAGATGCAGAACTTGCGGTGCGCGCCCGGGTGGACGGGATCATCGTCTCCAACCACGGTGGGCGTCAGGAAGAGAGTGGGCGCGGCACCCTGGAGTGCCTGCCTGAAGTGGTTGCCGTCACGGCCGGTCGGATCCCCGTGCTGATGGACGGTGGCATCCGGCGCGGGACAGACATCTTCAAGGCACTGGCGCTGGGCGCGACGGCCGTGTGTGTCGGCAGGCCCTACCTGTACGGGCTTGGCGCCTACGGTGAGAAGGGCGTGGCCAAGGTCCTGGCCATACTCGACAGCGAACTGCAGCGCACGATGCAGTTTGCCGGCACGACCAGCCTCGGCGGAATTACGAACGCCTACTTGCAGCGCCGCCCGGAATGAGAATGGTGTCCCGGGCTTCCCGGTCCGGCAGGGCATTGGGGTAGTCCCGGTTGAAGTGCAGGCCGCGGCTTTCCTGCCGGGACTGGGCGCTGAGAATCGTCAGTTCTGCCACCAGGGCGAGATTGCGCAGCTCGATGAGGTCGTTGGTCACGCGGAAGTGGCTGTAGAACTCGGCGATCTCCTCGTGCAGCAGATCCACCCGGTGTCGCGCGCGGGCCAGCCGCTTGTTGGTGCGCACGATGCCCACGTAGTCCCACATGAAACGCCGCAGCTCCTCCCAGTTGTGGGACACGATGACCTGCTCGTCCGTGTCTGTGACGCGGCTTTCGTCCCAGGCGACGAGGCTGGTCAGGGGCGGGGGCGCTGTGGCGAGCTCACTGACAATGCGTGCGCTGGCCGCGGCGCCGAACACCACGCACTCCAGCAGGGAGTTACTGGCCAGCCGGTTGGCACCGTGCAGGCCCGTCCAGGTGCATTCCCCCACGGCATAGAGGCTGGCAAGGTCCGTCGCTGCCGTGAGATCCGTGACGATGCCACCGCAGCTGTAATGCGCTGCCGGCACGACGGGAATCGGGTCTCGCGTCATGTCGATGCCAAAGGTCTTGAGGCGCTGGGCGATGTTCGGGAAGTGATGCAGGATCTCGGCAGCGGGCCTGTGGCTGATGTCGAGGTACACGCAGTCGAAGCCGCCACGCTTCATCTCGGCATCAATGGCCCGGGCGACGATATCCCGGGGGGCGAGTTCGGCCCGCGAGTCGTGGGCGTCCATGAAGCGCCGCCCGTCCGGCAGGCGCAGCAGGCCGCCTTCGCCCCGGACTGCTTCCGAAATCAGTTCGGATTTAGCCAGCGGGTGAAAGAGGCAGGTGGGGTGGAACTGCACGAATTCCATGTTGGCAACCCGGCAGCCCGCCCGCCAGGCCATGGCTATGCCATCACCGGTGGAGGTGTCCGGATTCGTCGTGTAGAGGTAGATCTTGGACGCCCCACCGGTCGCCAGAACGATGCTGCGAGCGGCGATGGTTTCCACGCGCCCGGACGTCCGGTTGAGGGCGTAGACCCCGACGCAGCGGTTGGGTCCTGGAATCCGCTGCTTCCAGGTCGTGATGAGGTCGATACCAATCCGGTCGTCCAGCAGCTGGATGCCGGTGTGTTCGGCCACCCGGGCTTCCAGGCCCGCAATGACTGCCCTGCCGGTCGCATCGTCGGCGTGCACGATGCGCCGACGGGAATGACCCCCTTCCCGGGTCAGGTGCAGTTCACCGGGGTCATCGGTTTCCGGGGGGGTGAACGCCACGCCCTGGCTTTGCAGCCAGCGGATTGCAGCCGGCGCCTGGCCGGTGACGAAGTCGACGGTTGCCGGCCGGCACAGACCTGCGCCCGCCACCAGGGTATCCGCGGCGTGCTGGGCCGGGGTGTCGTCGCCGTCCATGGCGGCGGCGATGCCGCCCTGGGCCCAGGCGCTGGAACTCTCCGCTGAGGGCTTCTTGCGCAGCACGCCGACGCTGAGTCCGGCATCCGCCAGCCGCAGCGCCGTGGAGAGTCCGCCAAGGCCGCCCCCCAGGACGAGGACGTCAAAAGTTGCCGGGGGCGTCACGGGTTTTGCGTGTCTGGCATCAGTCGCGGGCAGCGCCACGGCCCACCGCCAGCATGCGCTCCAGGGCCTGACGGGCCCTCTGGGCCACATCGGGAGGCACATCAATGGCCGGGGTCAGAGTCTCGAGGCAGTGCAGAATCTTGGGCAACGTAATGCGCTGCATGTGCGGGCAGAGGTTGCAGGGCTGAATGAACTCCACCTCCGGGAACTCCACCGCCACGTTACCCGCCATGGAGCACTCGGTGATCATCGCCACCTTTTTGGGACGCAGTTTGCCCACGTGGCCGATCATCGCCGACGTGGAGCCCACATAGTCTGCTTCGGCCAGCACGTCTGGCGGGCACTCCGGGTGGGCCATGACGTGAATCCCGGGGTGCATGCCGCGGAAGTCCCGCAACTCCTGCCCCGAGAAGCGCTCGTGAACCTCGCAGGCACCCTCCCAGAGGATCAGCCTGACGCTGGTCTTGCCCGCCACGTACTTGCCGAGGAACTGGTCCGGAATGAAGATCACTTCGTCGACGCCCAGCGACTCCACCACCTGCACCGCATTGGCCGAGGTACAGCAGACGTCGGACTCTGCCTTCACGTCAGCTGACGTGTTCACATAGGTCACTACCGGAACGCCCGGGTGCCGTTGACGAAGGGCCCGGACGTCCGCCGCGGTGATCGACGACGCCAGCGAACAGCCCGCCTTCAGGTCCGGCAGCAGCACGGTCTTGTCGGGGCTGAGGATCTTCGCGGTCTCCGCCATGAAGTGCACGCCACACATGACGATCGTCTCGGCGGCTGTGCGCTCACCGAACTGGGCCAGGCCCAGGGAGTCGCCCGAGTAGTCGGCGACCCCGTGGAAGATCTCCGGCGGCATGTAGTTGTGCACCAGGATGATGGCTTTGCGCTCGCGCTTGCGCCGGTTGATGGCGGAGATCAGTGGCGCGTGGACGGGCCACTCCACGTCAGGAATGACATGCCGGACCCGCTGGTAGAGGTCGCGGGTTTCCCGCTCAATCTCGGGAGTGAAGTCCAGGACGGGGTTCGGGGGGGTCATTCAGGGTCGGAACTGGCTGCGGCACGGGCAGTATAAAGCAGGCCGCCTGCTGCCTGGCCCGGGGCGGAGGGCCGTTTCTGGGAGCAGGGTCACGCCTGACTCAGACCAAACTACGGCACTTGCAGGGGGGTTAAGCGACCAGCAAAGGCGTGGTCTTGCGCCTGGAAGCCAGTACCGCAGGGGAGACGGTCCTCCGCGACTACGCGGCACTGCTCCGTGCCTTTCTGCCGCAGCTCAGCGGCCTGTACGGCCATGGCCAGGAGGGCGCCACCATCTGGAGCGCGGAGCCCAACCCGCTGGTCAACCTGGCTGCCGACTAGCAGACCGCCGGGGCCCGTTTTGCCCTCAATCTCTCCGGCCAGAGTCTCGGCAGCGGGCCCAGACCTTCATGCAGACCCTGCGCCGGGCTGGCTGTCACTTCTCACTGGACGATTTTGGCTTCGGGCTCAGTTCCTTCGCCTACCTGAAGCTCTTTCCCGTGGACACGCTGAAGATTGACGGCAGCTTCATCCGGGACCTGTCGACCAGCGTCGTGTCCCAGTCCAGGGTGGCCGCCATTGCCGAAGTGGCCCGGGTGATGCGGCTGGATACGGTCGCTGAGTTTGTCGCAGACGATGCAACACTGAGCCTGCTGGCGTCGTCCCCAACCGCCAGGCCGGCCTGGCCGGCGGACCAGCGCCGCGGCTGAATCTGGCGATCGCCACCGGACCGGGAGATAATCCCGCCGGTTCCCGCCACTGGTGATTCAGCCATGCACCGCTCACTGCTCGTGCCTCTTCTGCTCAGTGGTGTGCTTGGCAGCCTCCACAGCAGCGTCAGCCTGGCCGAGGCGTTTCCCACGCGGGACCAGTTGGTCGCTGCGGATTACCAGAAGGGGCGGACGGCATTTCTCCAGCGCTGCAGTGCCTGCCACACGCTGGCGGACGGCGGCAGTAATCTGCTGGGCCCGAATCTCTGGGGCCTCATCGGGCGCAAGGCCGGCACCAGCCCGGGATTCGCTGCCTCGCCCGCTCTCAGTAGCGCCGGCTTTAGCTGGGACGTGCCCCGGGTCTGGGAGTTCGTCGCCGGGCCGGAGAAACTGATTCCCGGCACGCGGATGCTGATCCCCGAGCCGGTGCCGGCAGCCGACCGCACGGCGCTCATCTCCTTCATGCTGCTGGAGATCGGCGCGGCGGACTGGCCCAGGCCCGCCGCAGCGAGCGCCACGGCGACGATTGATCGCAGTAAACCCCTGGCCGAGCGCTACCCGAGCTTCTTCAACCACCTCATGACCAACACCACCCGCTACCGCATGGAGACCCCAGCCGGGGAGGTGCGCTTCGACACCTACTTCAATGCCGACGGCTCGGTGTCCTCCAGCGAGAAGTCGATCCGCGGTTTCTGGAACACCGTCGAGCGCAGGGGCATGGAGTTCTTCTGTTACGCCCTGGATGGCATTCCGGGCAAACCGTCCCAGATTGTCGAGTGCTTTCCCATCGCCGCCATGGCGATCCCGCGCTTTGCTGAACAGCTGTGGACGTCGAAGCCGACGGAGGGTGTCACGCTCCACGGCGGCATCATGGCAGGCCGCCCGTAGGAGCGCCCGTAGGAGCGCCTTTAGGCGCGATGACTATCGATCGCGCCTAAAGGCGCTCCTGCGGGCGCGGTCCAGGCAGCGTCACCGGTTCTGCCTGTCGTACCGCGACGAGCCGCTGCCGCACGGCGGGGCGGGGCAACTCTTCGGTCCCGTGCTCGTAGGCGACCACCTGCAGCGAGGTACCCAGTGCCGACAGGAGTTCGCCGGGGGCCAGGAGAAACGCCGGGTTCCGGGGGCGCCCCAGGCGCTCGTTGCCGGCGGCGAAGGTCTCGATGATCAGCACCCCCCCGGGCCGCAGCGTCGTGGCCAGTACCGGGAAGTGGGCCCGGTGCAGGTAGTTGGTGAGCACGATGCCGGCGAAACTCTCCGGTCCGAAGGGCCAGGGCGGGATTTCCAGATCCTTCTGCAGGACCTCAATACCGGGTAGTCCGGCCAGCTTGCCGAGTGCGTCGCTGTCCAGGTCGACAGCCGTTACCCGGTGGCCCCGAGCCGCCAGGAGTCGG
Organism: Arsukibacterium tuosuense; assembly: GCA_945872065.1. GTDB lineage: Bacteria > Pseudomonadota > Gammaproteobacteria > Steroidobacterales > SHZI01. The sequence continues at coordinate 2,194 of CAMBYH010000021.1, read as the reverse complement.
GCGTGGCGACCCGGCCCACAGGCCACGTCCAGCACGGGTTCCCCGGCGGGAATGAGTCCTGCAAAGCGCAGGACCCAGGGCGACGGATCCCTGGGAGCGATGGTGGGTCTGTCGAAGCTCTGCATGGTCTCGTGATACTGCAACCGCAGAGCTCAAAAAAAAGCCCCCGCCAGATGGCGGGGGCTTTGGCTCTTCACGTTCGTCGAAGGCTCAGGCCCGGCGACGGCGCCGCAACAGCGGCAGGGCTCCCAGGAGCGACAGGCTCCACAGGTCCACCGCACTGCCACCACCCGGCAGCTTCAGTGCGTCGTCCACCGCATTAACGGTGATGGTGAAGGTCCCGGTATCGGTGGAGCCGTCACCGTCGGTAGCGGTCACCACGCAGCTGTCCGGCCCCACGTAATCCGCAGCGGGGGTATAGGTCAGCGTGGGTGCAGCCGTCGTTCCCGTGATGGCGCAGTTGCCGGGGCTGGCATTGGCGGTTACCGCCACCGAGCCCTGGGCAATCGTACCGTTCCCTGGAGTGATGGCCAGGGCCAGCGGGGTGCTCGCCCGGTCCTGATCCGTCGTGATGGTGCCGTCCTGAATGGCCGGCGACACGTTGGGAATCGTCACCGTAATCACACCCGCCGGGGAAGAAACGTCCGCGTCGTTATCCGTGATGATGTAGCCAATCGTTGCCGTGCCCGTGAAGAAGGGCGGTGCGGCGCTGGGGGTAAAGGTGATGGTCGTGCCGCTCACCGTCGCCGTGCCCGTGCCAGCCGCCGGCGGCGTGCTGATCGAGACCACACTGGGCAGGTTCCCCGCGGCATAGCCGGCCAGGGTGGAAACATTCACGTTGCCGGCAGTGCCCGGACCCGGGGCGGCGCCCTGGGTGGAGATGGAGATCGGGCCGTTGGGCGCTACCGGGGTCGTGTCGGCCGCCACCGTAATGGTGATGGTGCCATCGTTCGTCTCGACGCCGCTCGTGCAGCGGTAGACGATCGTGTCGGTGCCCACTACTAAGCCCGTCGAGTTGTAGTTGATCGTCTGGGTGGGCACCGAGCCCACGACCGTGGCCGTGCCCAGCGTGGGCGGGGTGTCAATGCTCACGGTCACCGGACCGGTGAAATTGACGCAATTGGCCGCTGCGTTCAGGGAATTATTGGAGCTGCCCTGAAGGACGCTGGCGGCGAAATCCCGGGCGTTGGGGCCGAGACCTTCCGCGATGCCCGTGAAGTTGATCGTGCTGGCGCTTACGGAATTGTTGTAACCGACCTCCAGAACCGGATCGCTGAAGGCACCGATGAAGTACTCCTGGGTCCAGTACACCAGAGCCGAGGTGATCTGACCCGAGCTGTTGGTGGAGATCTTCATGATCAGGTTGTCGAAGCCGGGGTCTTCACCCGCGCCCCAGATCAGGGAGCTGACGGTGCAGTCGTCGACAGCGCCGTTATTGGTCTCGCAGGAACCGCCAATGATCGTGCCCGTGGCGCTGGCCCCCACATTACCCGTGGGGATCAGGGGCGGCGGCTGGACCGGGACAAAGGCGGGGTCACCCAGGATGCCTGAGCGCTCAATGCCCACCGAGCCAGCCGGGGGAATCGGGCCCCAGAACCGGGCATCGCCGAAGTCCGGCACGGCGTCTTCGGTCGGGAAGCAGTTGGCGGCGATGTAGCGGTAGCACCGCGGCGTGGGGAAGCCCCGGCTGCCCACCACGTAGTCCACGCCGCCGGCGCCATTGGCGACGGTGGCCGTCGGGTTGACGGGCGTCGGGACAATCGTGTTTTCCATGGCGGTCCACTGCTGGACCGCCCGGGTGAACTGGCCGGTGGGCACGTTGCGGGCGAGGGCACCAATCGTGAAGGAGCCGCTGACGATATCGTCGGTGGGGTCACCGGGGGTGCCGTTGTCGTCAATGATGAGTTCACCATCCAGCGGCGCGTTGAGCTTGCCGTCTGGCGTGGCGGGAATGAAGTTGACCTGGGCCGAGGAGCCCTGGGGGACGTTGTCGCCGGATGTGGGCAGGTACGTCAGCGCCGACTGGGGGCTGTCCTTGGGGTAGTTGGCGCCACCGAAGAGGGGCCCGAGCCAGGTGCCATTGGCCGCCGGCCGGTTCCGGCCGTAGCTGCAGTCCGAGCCGCTGAAGGCAAAGGTGATCTGGGTGCAGGAGAAGAGCACTCCAGAGAACGTGCCGTCGATGACGTAGGTGGTC
>CAMBYH010000020.1 GCA_945872065.1 Arsukibacterium tuosuense | reverse complement strand
CCGATCCGGGCATCGTTCAGGATGGTGGAGCCCATGCCGATGAGGGCTCCGTCGCCAACCGTGCAGCCATGGAGAATGACGGCGTGGCCGACGGTCACGCCCTCGCCCAGACTGAGCGGTGAGCCGGGGTCCGAGTGCAGCACCGAGTTGTCCTGCACGTTGGTCCGGCGACCGATCGTGAGGCGCTCCACGTCGCCCCGGAGGACGGCGCCGAACCAGATGCTGACCTCGTCACCCAGTTTCACATCACCCGCCACGGTGGCATTCGGCGCGACGAATACGTCTCGTCCGAGCCGGGGTGCCAGCCCATCGAGGCTGTAGATCATCCCGGGCCGCCCTTGCCATTGCCCTTCGCACTGCCCTGGCGCGCTACGGCTTCTGCAGCCTTGCGGATGACTTCCGGGTCCCCCACATAGTCCCGGGACTGGGGCTTCAGACTCGCATCGAAGGTGTAGACCATCGGGATGCCGGTGGGAATGTTGAATTCCAGGATGTCCTGCTCCGAGACCCCGTCGAGCATCTTCACCAGAGCCCGCAGACTGTTCCCGTGGGCAGCGAGGAGTACATCCTCACCGCGCAGCAGTCGTGGCGCCACGCTGTCCTGCCAGAACGGCAGCACGCGGACCAGGGTGTCCTTGAGCGATTCCGTGCCGGGCACCCCGGGTATGTTCCGGTAGCGGGGGTCACGGGCGGGGTGTCGCTCATCTGTCGCGTCGAGCGGGGGCGGGGCGATGTCGTAGCTGCGGCGCCAGATCTTCACCTGGGCCTCACCGTGCTTCGCCACGGTCTCTGCCTTGTCCAGCCCCTGCAGGGCGCCGTAGTGGCGCTCGTTAAGGCGCCAGTGGCGCTCTACCGGGATCCACATCAGGTCCATTTCGTCCAGGATCAGCCACAGGGTGCGAATCGCGCGTTTCAGCACCGACGTGTAGGCGATGTCGAACTTGAAGCTCAGCGCCTTGAGTTGCCGGCCTGCCTCCCGGGCTTCGTTGCGTCCCTGGTCGGTCAGGTCCACATCCGTCCAGCCGGTGAACCGGTTGTCGAGATTCCATGTGCTCTGTCCGTGCCGGCAGAGGATCAGCTTGCCTGTCATTCCAATAGCTCCGGGATTTGCGCAGGGCGAATTCTAGACTGTAGGAGCGCCTTTAGGCGCGATCCCTCCCGATCGCGCCTAAAGGCGCTCCTACTGTAAATGGCCTGCGGCCAGATACTCGACCGACTGCATCTCCAGCAGGCGGCTGCGGGTCCGCTCAAACTCCCGCTGGAGGTGGGACCCGGTGTAAATCCGGCTGATCGATTCCGCTGCGGAAACGATCAGGTTGACGCGCCGGTCGTAGAACTCGTCCACCAGCGCGATGAAGCGGCGAGCGGCGTTCTCCCGACTCTCGTCGAGCTGGGGGACCCCGGAAATGATCACGGTCTGGAATGAGCGTGCAATCTCGATGTAGTCCTCCTGGCTTCGCGGGCCGTCGCAGAGGGCGGCGAAGTCGAACCAGGCGATGCCCTCGGCCAGGCGCCGGGCCGGGATCTTCCGGCCGAGGATCTCGAGCCCGTCATTACTCGTGCCCCGGTCCGGGGCGATGTCCCGGAAGTAGCGCTCCAGATTGGCATCGGCGTCCCGATCTAGCGGCGCGTGCCAGATCTCTGCCGCCTCGAGGATGCGCAGCCGATAGTCCACCAGCCCATCCACGTGCACGACTTCAGTGTGCCTTGTGATCATGTCGATGGCTGGCAGGAAGCGCTGGCGCTGGAGCCCGCCCCGGTAGAGGTCCTGCGGCGCGCTGTTGGATGTGGCGACGAGCGTCACGCCGTTCTCCAGCAGGCACTCGACGAAGCGGCCGAGAAGCATGGCGTCAGCGATATCGGCGACGTAGAACTCGTCGAAACAGATCACGCGGGCTTCACTGGCAAAGTCTGCGGCGACGATGGCCAGAGGATTCTGGGACTCACGCAGCCCGGCCAGCTGCTGGTGGACGCGGCTCATGATGCGATGAAAGTGATAGCGCCGCTTGTCGGCGAAGGGCAGCCACTCAAAGAAGATGTCCATCATGAGCGTCTTGCCGCGGCCCACGCCGCCCCACAGGTAGGCGCCGCGGACGCTTGCGGGTGCGGGCAGTGCTGGCAGGAACCGGCGGAGCAGGCCTGGCACTCGCCGGACCGGTCGGGCTGCCAGTTCCCGGCCCACCCGGTCGAGAACCGCCACGGCGCGGGCCTGCGCGGCATCGTCGCTGAGACCGAGTTCGGTCTTGGCAGTCTGATAACGGGTGAGTAGGTCCATGGAGCGCTGGGTGACCAGTGAACGCACAATCTACCGGTTTCCGGGGGTGCCACGGTAGACTCACGTCGCTATGGCCGAACGGGAACGCATGGACTTTGACGTGGTGATCGTGGGTGCCGGGCCCTGCGGTCTGGCGGCTGCGTGCCGGGTCCTGCAGCTGGCGGCAGCAGCAGGCCGCGAGGTGACCGTGTGCGTTGTGGAAAAGGGTGCAGAGATCGGTGCCCACATCCTGTCGGGGGCCGTCTTTGAGCCGACGGCGCTGACGGAACTTTTCCCGGACTGGCGGGAGAGGGGCGCGCCCGTTACCACGCCGGTGACCCATGACGAGTTCCACTGGCTGCGGAATGACACGGCGAGCCTGCAGGTGCCGGAGTTCTTCATTCCGCGCCCCATGCGCAATCAGGGCAACTACATCATCAGCCTGGGCCGCCTCTGTCAGTGGCTGGGCCAGCAGGCAGAGGCTCTCGGGGCCAATCTTTTTCCAGGTTTCGCGGCCTCCCGTGTGCTCTACGAGAATGGCCGCGTAGCCGGCGTGATTACGGGGGACCTGGGCCGGGGTGCGAACGGCGAGGAGAAGCCGGGGTTCCAGGCCGGTTATGAGCTGTGCGGCAAGTACACGATCTTTGCCGAGGGCTGCCGCGGCCACCTGGGCAAGGAGCTGATGCAGGTCTACGGGCTGCGGGAAGGGTGCGATCCCCAGCACTACGGTATCGGGCTCAAGGAAGTGTGGACCATCGATCCGGCGAAGCATCGGGAGGGTCTCGTAGTCCACACGCTGGGCTGGCCTCTCGCGGGTGATACCGAGGGGGGTGGCTTTCTCTATCACGCCGCAAACAACCAGGTGTACCTGGGGGTCATCATTGCGCTGAACTACTCCAATCCCCACCTGAACCCCTTCGAGGAATTCCAGCGCTGGAAGCAGCACCCGGCCATTCGCCAGGTGCTGGCGGGCGGCCAGCGGGTGAGCTATGGGGCCAGGGCGGTCAACAAGGGCGGGCTGCAGTCTCTGCCCAGGCTCGTCTTTCCCGGGGGCCTGCTGGCTGGCTGTGACGCCGGGTTTCTGAATGGGGCGAAGATCAAGGGCTCCCACACCGCACTGAAGACCGGGATGCTGGCAGCCGAGGCCGTCTTCGACGCTCTGGCCCAGGGCGACGCTGCCCCGGCGGTGCTCGACAGCTTTGAGTCCGCTGTCCGCGGGTCCTGGGTCTGGCGGGAGCTCGAGGAGGGCCGCAACTTCGCTCCGGCACAAAAGAAGTTCGGCCTGCTGCTGGGAGGAGCGTTTATCTGGCTGGACCAGAACGTATTCCGTGGGCGGTTACCGTTCACCCTGCGCAGTCCGGTGCCGGATCACGTTGGCCTGCGGCGGGCCAGCGAGGCGCCGGCCATTATCTACGGCAAGCCCGACGGCCGGATCAGCTTCGACCGCCTGTCATCCGTCTTCCTCTCGAGCACCAATCACGAAGAAGACCAGCCCTGCCACCTCAGGCTGAAGGACCCGACCGTGCCGATCGCACGGAACCTGCCCGAGTTTGACGAACCCGCCCAGCGCTACTGTCCGGCGGGCGTCTATGAGGTCGTGCAGCAGGCGGATGGCACGCCACGTTTTCAGATCAACGCGCAGAACTGTGTCCACTGCAAGATCTGCGACATCAAGGATCCGGCGGCGAACATCCGCTGGGTCACGCCAGAGGGCGGCGGCGGCCCCAACTACTCGGGCATGTAGGAGCGCCTTTAGGCGCGAGCGGAGAGGATCGCGCCTAAAGGCGCTCCTACATTAGTTCAATGGCCGTGGCGATGGCCTCGCCCCCGCCAATGCATGCCGAGGCGACGCCTCGTTTCTGCCCGCGCTGCTGCAGCGCGTGGATCAGCGTTACCAGCAGCCGGGCACCGGTAGCGCCTATCGGATGCCCGAGTGCACAGGCCCCGCCGTGAACATTCACCCGCTCGTGGGGCACGCCGAGATCCCGCATCGCTGCCAGCGTTACGCAGGCAAAGGCTTCGTTGATCTCGAAGAGATCGACGTCGGCAAGCTGCCAGCCGCTGGCAGCGAGCACCTTCTGCACGGCCGGAGTGGGCGCCGTCGTGAACCATTCGGGCTCCTGAGCGTGGCTGATCTGGCCAGCGATGCGGGCCAGCGGCGTCAGGCCGCGGCGTTCAGCTTCACGGGCACTCATCAGCAGCAGTGCAGCAGCACCATCCGAAATTGACGAGGAGGTAGCGGCAGTCACCGTGCCGTCCTTGGCAAAAGCAGGGCGCATGGTTGGAATTCGCTTGAGGTCGCAGCGTCCGGGCTCTTCATCTTCCGCCACGACGGTCTCTCCCACACGGGTTTTCACCGACACGGACGCGATCTCATCCAGAAAGTGGCCGTTGCGCCCGGCGGCGAGAGCACGCTGCACCGACTCGATTGCAAAGTTGTCCTGGTCGGCGCGGCTGAAGCCATAGCGCCGGGCCGTGGCTTCGCCGAAGTACCCCATCATCTGCCCGTCATAGGGGTTCTGGAGGCCGTCGTAGAACATATGGTCCAGTACTTCCTGATGACCCATGCGGTAGCCACCCCGGGCCTTGGGGAGCAGGTACGGGGCGTTGCTCATAGATTCCATGCCCCCGGCGAGGACTATGGCGGCGCTCCCCGACTGGATCAGGTCTGCACCCATGTGCACCGTCTTCATGCCCGAGCCACAGACCTTGTTGACCGTGGTCGTAGGGACTGAAACCGGGAGACCGGCGGCCAGGCTGGCCTGGCGAGCCGGGGCCTGGCCAAGACCCGCCTGGAGTGCCGAGCCGACCAGGGACTCGCTGACGTCGCTGCCCGCCACTCCGGCGTCAGCCAGGCACGCCCGGGCCGCTGTCGCAAACAGCTCGGTCGCGGCAACGGCGCTGAGGGCGCCCTGAAAAGCACCGATCGGGGTGCGGCGGGCGGCAACGATGACGACGGTTTCACGGGACAAGGACGCACTCCAGAGACAGCGGCGAAGCCGCAAGCGCGCCGAAGTATGCGGTGCAAAAAGCCCCGCGCCAAGCCGCAGCGACCCTGGACGCCTTAGGTATCCCCGGGATGGTCAGCCGAACCGGAGCGCCTCAGGCTCGGGGAGGGTGCAGGTCCGGCTCATCCAGATCCGCAAGGATGCTGCGCCGGGCTTCGGCCAGGAGGCTCGCAACGTCCGTCGTGGCGGACGGCAGGAGGGCCGGTTTGACGATCACGTCGATCCGGCCAGGTCGGGGAAGCACCCGCTCCGCGGGCAGCATCTGGCGGCTGCCCCGAATGACCACAGGCACCACGGGCACCTGACCCCGGAGCGCGGCAGCGAAGGCCCCGTTGTGAAAGCGACGCAGGCCAGACTCAGCCGTGAACGTGCCTTCCGGAAAGAAGGCGAGAGATTCCTGGGCCCGGGCCTTCTGGAGTATCCGCCGCGCGTCTGCGGCGCTCTTGTGGGCATCGTTGCGCTCCACGAACTCCGAGCCAATGCGCCGCAGCAGGAAGTGGGCGAGGGGCACCCGGGTCATCTCCCGCTTGATCACAAAGCCAAAGCGGGCCGGCAGGGCGGCCGTCAGGATCGGTCCATCCAGGTAGCTCGCGTGGTTGGCAACGATAATGCAGGGTTGAGCAGGAATGTGACTCAATCCGCTGATTACTAAACGGGTACGAGTGAGATGAAACACGCTCCGGGCCGTGCCACGCACGATACGCCGCCGCCGTACCAGCCCAGGCGTCAGGGCCAGCAGGATCACGCTGACCAGTGTCACAGCCGCGAACGTGAGCGTGGCATAGACTCCAAAAAGGAGCCGGCCGAGGCGTGCGAACGTGTGCTGCATCCTGTCGTTTAGTTAAATGCTAAGTTTATGTAATTCATCATAAGTTGTGAGTGTGGTCACGGCGGCAAAAAGCTGCCGTCGGCATACTCGCCCTTGTCATAATCACCGGATGAAGCACTGATGTCACCAGGGTCTGTCAATCACGTCGCGAGTACGCGCCCGACCCCGACGTCTTCGGAGGGAATCATCGACAAGTTCCTCGATGCCATCTGGATGGAGCGGGGTCTGTCGATCAATACCCTCGGCGCCTATCGCGCTGACCTGATGGCGCTCCAGCGCTGGCTTGCCCAGCGCGACACCAGCCTGATGTTTGCTACCCGTGCTGATCTCCTGGCCTTCATCGCCAATCGCGCGAAGGAGGGCTCCAAGCCCCGGTCCACGGCGCGCCAGCTGTCCAGTTTCCGACGCTTCTACCGCTTTCTGGTCCGTGAGGGCGTGATTCAGGAAGATCCCACTGTCAAAATCGAGATGCCGAAGATCGGCCGCTCCCTGCCAAAGTCTCTCACGGAAAACGAGGTCGAGTCCCTGCTGGCTGCACCCGAGATCTCGGACCCGCTCGGCCATCGGGACCGGGCCATGCTCGAGGTGCTTTACGCCACAGGCCTGCGGGTGTCGGAACTCATTAACCTCAAGCAGAATCAGGTCAACCTCAACCAGGGCGTGCTCCGTATCCGTGGCAAGGGCGACCGGGAACGGCTGATCCCCATCGGCGAGGAGTCCCAGCGCTGGCTGCGGGAGTTCCTCACGGGTCCCCGGGTTGAGATCCTGCTGGAGCGGCAAAGCGAATACCTGTTTCCCACGCGCCGGGGCGACCGCATGACCCGCCAGGCCTTCTGGCACATCATCAAGCGCTACGCCAAGAAGGCGGACATTGCCGGCAAGCTCTCGCCGCACACGCTGCGGCATGCCTTTGCCACCCACCTGCTGAACAACGGCGCAGACCTGCGGGTGGTGCAGATGCTCCTCGGCCACAGCGACCTCTCGACCACCCAGATTTACACCCACGTGGCTCGGGAACGGATGAAGGAACTGCACGCCCAGCATCACCCCCGGGGCTGACCCCCGGGGCTGATTTGCCCCGTCGGCCTGTCACAAACTGCGTGCTAGTATCCCGCCCCGCTCAGGGTGGCACTGAACCTTGGTTCTGTTGGCCTGTCCAGTGGGCATCATTACTGGCCTGATCCCCCAAGGTGCTGACCATGTCTATCCGTGTTTTGCTGCCCACCCTTGCGCTGGGCCTCTGCCTCCTCGGGCCCACTGTGGTGCAGGCTGCCGCCGCCCAGACCGCCGCGGCGCCGGATCCCCGCGCGGCCATTGCCGCCAAGTTTCCCGAGGTCCGCCCCGAGCAGGTCTCCCCGTCCCCTGTGCAGGGTCTGTTCGAAGTCCGGATCGGCGCCAAGATTGCCTATGTCTCAGCCGACGGTCGCTTTCTGGTGCAGGGCGAGATTATCGATCTCGACAGTGACCTGAACCTGACCGAGAGCCGCCGCGAAGCTGTGCGCCGGGACGTTCTTGCCGGGGTCAGCGAGGCCGACATGGTCGTCTTTTCGCCCAAGACCAAGCCGACCAGCACCGTTACCGTTTTCACCGACATTGATTGCGGTTACTGCCGCAAGTTGCACAAGCAGATTGCTGACTACAACGCCCGGGGGATCAAGGTGCGCTATATGTTCTTCCCCCGGAGCGGTCCGGGCACGGAGAGCTGGACCAAGGCGGAGCAGGTGGCCTGTGCCAAGGACAGGCGGACGGCGCTAACGCGGGCCAAGCTGGGCGAGACGTCCAAGGACAAGCCCTGCAAGGTGAATCCGGTGGCGCAGGATTACAAGATCGCCAAGGAGTTTGGTCTGCAGGGAACCCCTGCGATCGTGCTTGAGTCCGGTGAACTGATCGGTGGTTACCTGGACCCGGACGAGCTCTCCAAGTACATCGAAGAGCAGAAAGTCGCCAAGAACTAGCCTGTAGGAGCGCCGCCCGGCGCGATCCTACCGTTCCAGGTGCTCGCGCTTGCCCTTTACCTTGCTCCACGCGTCCGCATCAGCCGGTGGCGTTCCGGCTTCGGTAATCACCGGCCAGCCCTTTGCCAGCTCGACATTCAGCTTGATGAAGTCCTTCTGATCCGCGGGAACCTCGTCTTCGGAGAAGATGGCTTCCACCGGGCACTCTGGTTCGCACAACGTGCAGTCAATGCACTCGTCCGGATCGATGACCAGCATGTTCGGCCCCTGGTGGAAGCAATCCACGGGGCACACTTCCACGCAGTCCATGTATTTGCACTTGATGCAGCTTTCGGTAACGACGAACGTCATGGTCTTCAAGGCTCCTGCAGGGGCCGCTACTGTAGTGATTTCAGAGCCTTCTGACTAGGCTCGGGCCGGCCAGCGGGGGCGCAGGACGCCTCAGGCGCGCGGGGTGCCAAGGTTCAGGCGGGGCGCGACACAGAGCCGCACCTGGACGTTGCCCGACCGCCCATTCTCCAGGTGCTGCTCGAGCGCGAGCCGGATGCTGGGAAACGCCAGTTCCGACCAGGGGATCTCTTCCGGGCTGAACAGGCGGGTCTCGAGGGTTTCGACCCCCGCCCCAAAATCCGGTCCCAGCAGCTGACCGCTGAAGAAGACGTGAACCTGACCGGCATGTACGACGTCGACGACCGAGAACAGGGGCCCGAGCTCGACGCGGGCGAGGGCCTCTTCCCAGGTTTCCCGGATGGCCGCCTCGCTGACGGACTCGCCAAGCTCCATGAACCCGGCCGGTACAGTCCAGAAGCCCAGCCGGGGCGGAATGGCCCGGCGACAGAGAAGTATCTGGCCATCCAGTTCGGGAACGCACCCGGCAACGATCTTGGGGTTCACATAGTGCACAGCGGCGCAGGCCGTGCACACGGACCTGGGCCGATTGTCACCGTCCGGAACCATGGTGGTCACGGGCTGCCCGCAGGCGCTGCAGTACTTCATGGGGCCTGCATTCTAGCGCTGATCGTTTAGTATCCGGACCGTCCTGTTGAGGAAATGAACATGAAAACGTTGCAGAGCTTTTCGGCTGACGGCATCGGCGGTGGCGGCAATCTGATTCCCGGTCTGGCGGGCAAGGTAGTGCTGGCTGTGAATGTCGCGAGCAAGTGTGGTCTGACCCCCCAGTACAAGGCTCTCGAGAAACTCTACGAGGAACTTGGCGGCCAGGGTTTTGTCGTGGTGGGTTTTCCCTGCAACCAGTTCGGCGGCCAGGAGCCCGGCACGGAGCAGGAGATCGTCCAGTTCTGCCAGGCCACCTATGACGTGAAGTTTCCACTCACGGCCAAGATTGAGGTCAACGGTCCCGGCAGGCACCCGATTTACCAGTGGCTGACCAGCGAGTTCGCTGGCGATATCGAGTGGAATTTTGAGAAGTTCCTGATCGGGCGGGACGGGAAGGTGGTCAGGCGCTACCCGCCAGCGACGAAGCCCGACGATAAGGGTTTACTGCAGGATGTCGCCGAGCTCCTGTAGGAGCGGCTTCAGCCGCGACTGGACCAATCTCGCCCCAAGGCGCTCCTGCAAGCCGCGCCAAGGGCGTAAACCATCGCCACGTGGGCGGCAACGAGGCTCACCCATTTCAGCCCTGTGACACTCGCCGTCAGCCAGGCAATAGCGTCCAGGCGGGCTGGAAAGGCAGCCACCAGGCTGATCCCCAGCGCGTTCTCCAGCAGGTCACAGGCCATGGGCAGCAATGGCAGCAGATTCAGGCGCCGACGCCAGACATCGCCGGGCCAGGCGCGGCGGGCCGCGACGCTCGTGATCGTGATCAGGAACGCGGCGTAGGTCAGGGCAAAGCCGATATCGAGGCCCAGCCGGAATCTGATGTATTGCTGACGGCCCGCGGCGCCCCAGGTAGCCACCTGAGCGTACAACTCATCCGGGGTGTAGAAGAAGTGCCGGTCCGGCCCACCCCAGCTGCCCGCGTATACCTGGCTCTCCATGCTCTGGGCTGGCATGACCGACGTCAGGTAGAAAGCGTATATCGCGGTCGCGAGGGCAATCGTCCACCCCGACGATAACCGGTCCAGGCCGTCAGCCAGTCGTTGCAGCAGCATAGTGACGATGCGCGGAGCGGAGCAGAGCCAGTCCCGGTAAGCCAACGACGACAGGGACCAGGGCGCAGGCCAGATCGAGGCGCTCGCCCGCGAAGAGCTGGTCGTTGAAGACGCCGACGGCCAGGGGTCCCACGACCAGACCCACAAGCATGATCACCATGTAGAACAGCGCGGAAATCTGGCCCCGCATCTCCCCGGGCGTGATCGCCAGGAGCGCGACCGGGGCGGCGGCAGACACCATGGACAGGCCACACAGGTTCAGCACCCAGACCGCCATGGCCAGTTCGCCGGTCGGCATCAGGGGAATGAGGACGCCGGGTGGCAGGAGCAGCAACGTGCCGGCAATGACGACAGACAGGGGACCATCGGCGCGACTCCGGCTGAGCAGCCGGTCGCACCACCAGCCCGTGATGTTGACGACCAGCGGCCCAACGAGGATCAGCGCCAGGCCACTCCAGGTGGCATACCGGCCGATGTCCCAGCCCCAGTTCCGCTGGAAAAGCGCGGCATACCAGTTCTGGCTGTAGGCCACGATGGTCATTACGCAGACCAGCGCGGTGAGGCTGCCGAAGGCTCGCCAGCGCACGCGGAGCCAGGCCAGGGTGTATGCCATGCCGACCCCGCCGGTTGGGGACGGTTCCCGGGCTGGTTCCCTCGCAACCAGCAGCAGCAGGGCGACCAGCACTCCGGGCAGGCCCACCGCCAGGAAGGTGAACTGCCAGGGAGTCACAATGCCGACGAGGGGCAGGTCGATCACCGACCGGGTTGCGGCCCACGCGAGGACTGCCCCACCCCCGAGCATGGCGAGGCCCGCACCAAATGACTGGGCGGTGATGTAGAGCGCCACTGGCCGGCCTCGTTTGTCCGGCGGGAAACTGTCCGAGATCAGCGAGAGCGCGCCCGGGGCCAGAGCCGCGTCACCGATGCCGACGCCAACCCGCGCCAGCAGCAGGTGGCCAAAGTTCGCGGCGAGTCCCGAACTGGCCGTGGCCAGAGACCAGAGGGCAACCCCCGCGGCCACCAGTGTGTTGCGCCGGACCCGGTCGGCGAGCCAGCCGAGGGGGAGCCCGAGGGTGGCGTAGAGGACCGCAAAGGCTGGACCCAGGAGCAGGCCCATCTGCGTGTCGGAGACGCCCAGATCAGCCTTGATTGGCTCCAGCAAAAGAGCGGGCAAGTATTTGTCGACGAAGGAGAAAACGTAGGCGACGGTGAGCAGGATCACCAGGTACCAGGCGCGGACAGGGGAGGGGTACTGGTGGGGCAAGGCAGGTTGCGGCTAAAGCCGCTCCTACGGTTTGACTTTGATGGCCTGCTGCTTCTCGAGCCACTCGTCGAAGTCGTCGGGCACCGCGTCCTGCAGCAGCGTCTGAACTTCCCGCAGCAGTTCCTTCTGCTGGTCCTTGTCGAGCGACTTGGAGGTCTTGAGTGCCTTGCGGACCATGGTCAGGGGGGCCTGGGGCGCTTCCGCATAGGCAATCATCTTCCACTCGCCGTTCTTTCTGCGGAACACGGCCATGATGCGGTCGAAACTGGACAGTGCGGGGATGTTTTTGACCTTGATATCAAAACGGAGGCGGTAGGTGGCGACGGCGACGTCGGGGGCCACGTAGTGTGCCCGGACCCTGGTGTATTCATTCCGAATCCCATCGATCACCCCGCTGCGGGCAAAGTAGGCCTGAATGGTCTTCCAGCCGTGCATGGGCGGATCGATTTCCTCAGCCATGTAGAAGGCATAGGGGTCGTCCTGATCCCACATGCCTAGGAGGGCCTTGTAGTCCTCCCGGTTGTACGCTTCGGCGTACTCCGCGAGAAACTCCGTGAGTTCCTGGTCCAGCGTGCTCTGGTCGCCAGCGGGCTCCATGGGGATCGACTGCTCCGGCATCAGCCCGTCGGGGGAGCGGCCGGGTGTGGTGGCGCAGCCCGCCAAGAGAGTGAAGATCAAGATCGCGCCTAAAGGCGCTCCTACGCAACGCGTTGTCATGGCAGCTGGGTACTCCCCATCAGATAGCGATCTACTTCCCGCGCCACGCCCCTGCCTTCATTGATGGCCCAGACAATCAGGCTCTGGCCCCGGCGGCAGTCGCCGGCCGCAAAGACGCCTTTGGCGCTCGTGGTGTACTGCTCGTGCTCTGCCCCGACGTTGCTGCGGGCGTCCGTCTCCACCGCCAGTTCCTTGAGACAGGCTTCTTCAGGGCCGGTAAAGCCCATCGCCAGCAGCACGAGGTCCGCCGGGACCGTCTTCTCGCTGCCACCTCGCTCCTGCGGGACAAACTGGCCTGTGCCGTTCTTCTCCCAGCCGATCTCAACCGTGACGATCGCTGTGACATTGCCTGCGGTGTCACCCACAAACTTCTTTACGGTGGTCAGGTAGGCGCGGGGGTCGGCACCGAATCTGGCGGCCACTTCTTCCTGGCCATAGTCCAGCTTGTAAACCCTCGGCCACTCGGGCCAGGGGTTGTCATCGGCACGTTCCATGGGGGGTTTCGGCTGGATTTCCAGCTGGACCAGCGTCCGACAGCCCTGGCGCATGGCGGTGCCCACGCAGTCGGTGCCGGTATCACCGCCACCCAGGACGATCACGTTCCTGCCCCTGGCATGCATTGGCGCCTCGTCGGGCTTGCCATCCAGTAGCGCCTTGGTGCTTGCGGTCAGGTAGTCCATGGCGAAGTGCACGCCCTTGAGCTGGCGGCCTTCGACCTTGAGGTCCCGAGGCTGGGTCGCGCCGGTGCAGATCACTGTGGCATCGAAGTCCTTGAGCAGCAGCTCCGCCTCTACGTTTTCACCCACGTTGGCATTGCAGATGAACTTGATGCCTTCCTGCTCCAGCAGCTTCAGCCGACGCTCGACGATGGCGCGTTTGTCGAGTTTCATGTTGGGAATCCCGTAGGTCAGGAGGCCTCCGGGCCGGTCATCCCGCTCCAGGACGGTAACCAGGTGCCCCACGCGGTTCAATTGGGCCGCGGCAGCCAGGCCGGCAGGGCCTGAACCGATCACTACCACCTTCTTGCCCGTGCGCACCTTGGGCGGCTCCGCCACCACCCAGCCCTCCTCGAAGCCGCGATCGATGATCGCTACTTCGATGTTCTTGATCGTCACCGCCGGGGTATTGATGCCAAGGACGCAGGAGCCCTCGCAGGGTGCCGGGCAGACCCGGCCGGTAAACTCCGGGAAGTTGTTGGTCTTGTGCAGACGGACCAGAGCCTCCTGCCACAGGCCCCGGTAGACCAGATCGTTCCATTCCGGGATGAGGTTGTTGATCGGGCAGCCGGCGGTTGCGCCACTGATGATCTTGCCGGTCTGGCAGAACGGCACACCACAGTCCATGCACCTCGCGCCCTGCTGACGCAGGCGCTTCTCGTCCATGTGGTGATGGAACTCGTTCCAGTCCCGCACCCGCTCCCGCGGCGTTCGGTCTACGGGCAGTTCCCGCAGATACTCGATGAATCCGGTTGGTTTACCCATCTCAGTTCACGCTCTTCAATTGCCGCCCACGCGGGAGAGATCCCGCGCGTTCTCCTCGAAGGCCACCATGATGGCTTCGTCGCCCGTGAGGCCCTGCTCATGGGCGCGGGTAATGCAGGCCAGCATCCGCTTGTAGTCCTTCGGAATGACCTTCACGAACTGCCCCACGCTCGTCTCCCAGTTTGCCAGCACCTGCTTCGCCCGGCTGCTGTCAGTCCATTTGACGTGCTTTTCGATCAGTGTCTTCACGCGGCTGATCTCAACAGGCTCGGTCAGCTTCTCTATCGCCACCATCTGCACATTGACATTGCTGGCAAACGTGCCGGCCTCATCGAGTACGTAAGCGATACCGCCCGACATGCCGGCGCCGAAGTTGCGCCCGGCAGGGCCCAGCACCACGACATGCCCGCCCGTCATGTACTCGCAGCCATGGTCGCCAACGGCCTCAACCACGGTGTCTACGCCGCTGTTCCTGACGGCAAAGCGCTCGCCCGCCATCCCGCGGATGTAGGCCTCGCCACCGGTCGCGCCGTACAGGGCAACGTTACCGATGATGATGTTCTCTTCCGGTACGAAGGTTGCGGTTGCCGGTGGGCGCACGATGACCTTGCCTCCGGACAGGCCCTTGCCAAAGTAGTCGTTGGCGTCGCCCTCGAGTTCGAAGGTCATGCCGGCCGGCATGAAGGCACCGAAGCTCTGGCCCGCCGAGCCGTTGAACTTGAGCCGGATGGTGTCCTCCGGGAGGCCTTTTGCTCCCCACTTCCTGGTTACTTCACTGCCCGTGATCGTGCCAACCACGCGATTGACGTTGCGTATGGACATCGCAGCCGAGACTTTCTCGGCTCTTTCGATTGCGGGCTTGCACAGTTCGAGCAAGGTCGTGACGTCCAGCGACTTGTCCAGGCCGTGATCCTGTTCCATCTGCTTGAAGCGGCCTACCTCGGCGCCTACGTCCGGCTGGTAAAGGATGTTGCTGAAGTCGAAACCCTTGGCTTTCCAGTGGTCAATGGCCTTTTTCGGCTCCAGCCTGTCCACGCGCCCGACCATTTCCTCGATGGTGCGGAAGCCGAGCTGTGCCATCTGCTCCCGGATGTCCTCGGCAATGAAGCGCATGAAGTTAACCACGTGCTCCGGCTTGCCCGTGAACTTCTCCCGGAGTTTCGGATCCTGGGTTGCCACGCCTGTCGGGCAGGTGTTGAGGTGACAGACGCGCATCAGGATGCAACCCACGGACACCAGGGGAGCCGTGGCGAAACCGAACTCCTCGGCGCCTAGTAATGCTGCCACGAGAACGTCGCGCCCGGTCTTCAGCTGACCGTCGGTTTCAACAGCGACGCGGCTGCGCAGGTTGTTCAGAACCAGGGTCTGGTGGGTCTCGGCCAGGCCAAGCTCCCAGGGGAGGCCGGCGTGGGCGATGGACGTCTGTGGTGAAGCGCCAGTGCCACCGTCGTGTCCGCTGATCAGGATCACGTCAGCGTGTGCCTTCGCAACACCGGCGGCGATCGTCCCGACACCCACTTCAGCCACAAGCTTCACGCTGATCCGCGCGTTCCGGTTGGCATTCTTGAGGTCATGGATGAGTTCCGCCAGGTCCTCAATGGAGTAAATGTCGTGATGGGGCGGTGGCGAGATCAGGCCGACGCCGGCCGTGGTATGCCGGGTCTTGGCGATCCACGGGTACACCTTGGAGCCGGGCAGCTGGCCACCTTCGCCGGGCTTCGCCCCCTGGGCCATCTTGATCTGCAGCTCCTTTGCGCTGACCAGGTACTCACTCGTCACGCCGAAGCGACCCGATGCCACCTGCTTGATGGCCGAGTTCTTTGAGTCACCGTCGGGCAGCACGGCGATCCGCTCCGGATCTTCGCCGCCTTCACCGGTGTTGCTCTTGCCGCCGATGCGGTTCATCGCAATGGCCAGGGTCTCGTGAGCCTCCTTGCTGATGGAGCCGTAGGACATGGCGCCGGTCTTGAAGCGCTTCATGATGCTTTCCACCGGCTCCACCGCGGAGAGCGGAATCGCCTTGGCGGGCTTGAAGTCGAGCAGCCCGCGCAGCGTGCACAGGTGTCCGGCCTGGTCGTCGATCAGGTTCGCGTAGGACTTGTAGGTGGCAAAACTGCCGGTGCGCACGGCCTTCTGCAGCCGGTGAATGGCCTCCGGGCTGAAGAGGTGATACTCGCTGTTCGCTCGCCACTGGTACTGACCACCGGCCGGCAGCGCCTGGCCCGCGATCGGGCGCTCGGGATAGGCGGCCTGGTGCCGCAGCAACACTTCCCGGGCGACGACATCCATGCCGATGCCCCCAACGCGGGAGGCGGTCCAGGTGAAATGCTCGTCGATCAGATCCTGGCGCAGGCCCACGGCCTCGAACAGCTGGGCGCCGTGATAGCTCTGGATCGCCGAGACACCCATCTTGGACATCACCTTCACCACGCCCTTGGTCCCGGCCTTGGCGAAGTTCTTGCACGCGGTCTTGTGATCCACGTTCTGCAGCAGGCCGTCGACGATCATGCCGTCCAGCGTCTCGAAGGCCAGGTACGGGTTGACCGCGCTCGCCCCGTAGCCGATCAGCAGGGAGAAGTGATGCACTTCCCGGGCTTCGCCGGTTTCCACGACGAGGCTCACGCGGGTGCGCAGGCCTTCCCGGATGAGGTAGTGGTGGAGGCTGGAGATCGCGAGCAGCGACGGAATGGGCGCGAACTCCCGGTTCACGCCCCGGTCGCTCAGGACCAGCACGTTGATGCTCTCGCTCTCGATCATCCGGCGGGCCGTGTTCCACAGGTCCTCGAGCGCGCCCACGAGGCCCTTCTCCCCCCGGGCGATCCGGAACAGGCTGGACAGCACACCCACCCGCAGGCCGGGCAGTTCCAGGCGCCGGACCTTGGCGAACTCATCGTTGGTCAGGATCGGACCCTTGAGTTCCAGGCGCCGGCAGTCGGACGGCTGGGGTTCCAGCAGGTTGCCTTCGGAACCCAGCCAGACTTCTGATGCGGTGATCAGTTCTTCCCGGATGCAGTCGATCGGCGGGTTGGTGACCTGGGCGAACAGCTGCTTGAAATAGTCAAAGAGCAGCCGGGGCCGGTTGGACAGTGCCGCCAGCGGCGTGTCGTTGCCCATGGAGCCCACCGCCTCAACCCCGTCCCGGGCCATGGGCATCAGGATGATCCGCTGGTCCTCGAAGGTGTAGCCGAAGGCAATCTGCCTCTGCAGGAGCGTGTCGTGATCCGGGGCCGGCACTTCGGGCGCCGGCGGCAGCTTTTCCAGATGTACCAGATGTTCGTCGAGCCATTGCCGATAGGGGCGCTCGTTGGCGATCTGCTGCTTGATCTCATCGTCCTCGATGATCCGGCCCTGTTCGGTATCCACCAGGAACATGCGCCCGGGCTGCAGCCGCCCTTTGCGCAGGACGTTCTCCGGGGCGATATCCAGCACACCAACCTCAGAGGCCAGGACTACGAGGTCATCCTTGGTCACGTAGTAGCGCGAAGGCCGCAGACCGTTGCGGTCGAGCACGGCGCCGATCATCTTCCCATCGGTAAAGGCGATGGATGCAGGGCCGTCCCAGGGCTCCATCAGGCTGGAGTGGTACTGGTAAAAGGCGCGCTTGCCGTCGTCCATGGTGGCGTGGTTCGACCAGGGCTCCGGGATCATCATCATCATCGCGTGGGGCAGCGACCGGCCCGCGAGGACCAGCAGTTCCAGCACGTTGTCGAACATGGCGGAGTCGCTGCCATTCGGATTGACGATGGGCAGTATCTTGGCAATGTCCTCCCCGAACAGTGGGGACTCGAAGAGCGCTTCCCGGGCGAGCATCCAGTTGATGTTGCCGCGGAGAGTGTTGATCTCCCCGTTGTGTGCCAGGTAGCGGTACGGGTGGGAGCGGTCCCAGCTCGGAAACGTGTTGGTGCTGAACCGGGAGTGCACCATGGCCAGGGAGGTCTCCATGGCTGGGTCCAGCAGGTCCGGGAAGTAGGCGGTCAGCTGCTCGGTAAGGAGCATGCCCTTGTAGACGAGAGTCTTGCAGGACAGGCTGCAGACGTACCAGAAGTCGGCGCCGTCCAGGGTGGAGGTGCGAATCTCGCTGTAGGCGCGCTTGCGAATGACATACAGCTTGCGCTCAAAGGCGAGTTCCTCGCTGACTGCACCACCACCGGTGCCGCGGCCGATGAACACCTGGACCACGAATGGCTCGGAGCCGCGGGCGGTTTCGCCAAGGGACTTGTTGTTCGTTGGCACCGTGCGCCAGCCAATGATGGTCTGGCCTTCGGACTGCACGATCTGCTCGAACTTCTCCTCGAGCTTGCGGCGCTTGCTGGCATTGCGGGGCAGGAAGAGCAGGCCACTGCCGTACTCGCCCGGGGCGGGGAGGGCAAAGCCATCCTTCTCAGCGACCTTAAGGAGGAACTTGTGGGGCATCTGCAGCAGCACACCGGCGCCATCGCCGGTGTTTACCTCGCAGCCGCAGGCGCCCCGGTGATCCAGGTTACGCAGCACCTGGATGGCCTGGGCCAGAATCTGGTGGGATTTGCGGCCCTTGATGTCCGCGACAAAGCCGACGCCACAGGCATCGTGCTCGTTGGCGGGGTCGTACAGGCCCTGCTTGCCGGGCGCCTGGCCCGGGGCCCTGCTGGCCCGGGGGTCCTGGTTTGTTGGGGGCAGGGGTAGCCCGCCACGGCCTTGGTGGTTGTTCATAATGCTGTCTCAGGGTCGGTAACCGGGGGTCGCGACAGGCGACCCACGAGCACACAGTTTAAGTGTCTGCAGCGACCGGCGAAAGCCGTCGGAGCGTCTTTAGGCGGCACCCCTGAGGAAATTCCCTTTTTACGCCGGAATTCTGCATGCGCCGGCAATCTCGCCCCCCTTGGGGCTGAGTGGCTGTGTTGCGGTATTGGGCCGACGGGGGCGGACGATCAGGGGTTTCGCCCTGCCAGCTGCCACTGGCGCCAGACGCTGGACCGTCCGGCCTGGCAAGGGTCGGCAGTGGGTCCGGAACGGGGCCTGTTCAGGCCGCTACAATGGCACTGAGCCAACGGTCCCAGCGCGGATGCACGCGGCGGGGCGTCGGGGCGGACTAAGCAGGGGAGCAGGTCTTGGATAGCATCGAATATCACCGGAAAGAACTCGAGATTGCACTGGACAAGAATGACGAGCGAAGAATCCTGCCAGACATCCTCGATTCCGACCGGGCCATCCTCGATATAGGGTGTGGCATTGGCCAGTCCTTTCTGGCGATGGATTGCCGGGACAAAATCTGCATTGGCATAGATATCGACGAGGATGCCCTGCGCTATGGGATCGATAACTACGGCAGCAGGATCCAGTTCATTCTCTCCGATGCCAGCCACATTCCCTTGCCCTCGAACACCTTCGATCTGGTCTTCAGCCGTGTTTCCCTGCCCTACACGAACATTCCCAGGGTCATTCGGGAGATCCGGCGTGTGTTGCGCAAGGGTGGCCGGGTCTGGATGATCCTGCACGGCAGGGATATGGCGGCCAGGTATCTCTCGCAGGCAATGCGTTCAGGGGGAATCAAGCGACTCATACATGTCATCTATATTCTTCTGAACGGCTACCTGCTGAAGTACTTGGGGGTCCTGGTCCCCTATGCCAATGGCCGCTATGAGAGCTGGCAAGACACAACTGCCATGCAGAAGCTCCTGGGTCGCAGCGGGTTCGAAGTCAGGGTTCGTGAGGTCAGCAGGCATACCGTGCTAGAAGGGCGTCTGGTCTGAGCCACGTA
Organism: Arsukibacterium tuosuense; assembly: GCA_945872065.1. GTDB lineage: Bacteria > Pseudomonadota > Gammaproteobacteria > Steroidobacterales > SHZI01. The sequence continues at coordinate 14,177 of CAMBYH010000020.1, read as the reverse complement.
GCAGAAGACGGCAAAGCCAGCGCGGGCATCCTCGGCAGAACAGCGGGTTTCTTCGGCTTATACTTTCATCCGCACCGCGCCAAAAGGCATGATGGATAGATACCGATGTTAAGTTTCAGGCCCAACATAAGCGCTAACGCTACCGTGCTTTGTCTTGGCGCGCATTGTGATGACATCGAAATCGGCTGTTCCGGCACGCTGCTGGAGTTGCAGCAACGCTATCCCGGACTACGCTTTGTCTGGATCGTTTTTTCGGGGGATGAGCAGCGTGCGGCTGAGACCCGCAACGCTGCCCGGCAGTTGCTGGGTGTGGCGCCGGAGTGCGTGGTGGAAGTGCTGCAGTTTCGGGGTAGTTACTTTCCGTACAGCGGCGCTGATATCAAGGATGCCTTCGAGTCGATCAAAAGCCGCTACACGCCCGAACTGATATTTACGCACTGCCTGCTGGATCGGCATCAGGACCATCGGGTCATTGCCGAACTCACCTGGAATACGTTTCGTGACCACTCAATTCTGGAGTATGAGATTGCCAAGTTCGAAGGTGATCTGCTCCAGCCAGGCGTCTACGTGCCACTCTCAGTGGCCAACCTGCAGCGCAAGGTCGATACCCTGATGCAGTGCTTCAAGTCGCAGCATACCCGGTCATGGTTTGACCCCGAGTTGTTTAAAGGCCAGATGCGCCTGCGGGGCATCGAGTGCAACGCGCCCAGCCGTTATGCGGAGGCCTTTCACGGCCGTAAGATGGTGTTGTAGTTCGCATACAGGGCGGCGGGCTGTCGCTATATTCCGGGTGTTTTCGACAGGCGATTAAGGGCTCAACACCAGGTTATCTGGAAACACTATGCAGATTCACAAAAAGCCGATCCCGCTTCAGCAGCTTCTCGATGAGGATCTGGATTCTGTCTGTAAGGACCTTGCTCAGGAATTCAGCAAGATGGCTGGCGGCAGGTTGCTGATCACCGGTGGTGGCGGTTTTCTTGGCTACTATCTGGTGCAAAGTGCGTTGCACTGGAATCGCACGCGTTCAACCGGCGCGAAGATTGATGTCACCGTGTACGACAACTATATGCGTGGCGTGCCTGCCTGGCTGGAAGGCCTGCGCAATCAACCCAACCTGACCCTGGTCAGGCACGACATGATCCTGCCGTTGCCCAAGGACATGCCTCATTTTGATTACATTATTCACGCGGCAGGCATTGCCTCGCCTATGTACTATCGGGCACAGCCACTGAAATGTATTGATGCCAACATCAACGGCATCCGTAACCTGTTTGACTACGCGGTGAATGAGCGCAATGCGGGTCGCGCGCTCCAGGGCTTCCTGTTCTACTCCTCAAGCGAAATCTACGGCGACCCGATTGCCAGCGCCATCCCGACACCCGAAACCTATCGGGGCAACGTCTCCTGCACAGGACCCCGTGCTTGTTACGATGAATCCAAGCGCTTCGGTGAAACGTTATGTGTCACCTTTGCCAAGCAGGAAGGTATTCCCGCCAGGATTGCCCGGCCATTCAACAACTATGGGCCTGGGCTGAAGATTACCGATGGTCGCGTGCTGCCGGACTTTGCCAGCGATGTCCTGGCTGGGCGTGACATCGTCATGCTGTCTGATGGTTCCCCTAAGCGCACCTTCTGCTATGCCACGGACGCCATTGTCGGCTACTACAAGGTGCTGGTCCGTGGCCAGGATGGCGAGGCTTACAACGTTGGCATTGATCGACCGGAGATTTCAGTGGCGCAACTCGGCGGGGCAGTGGTGAGTTCGGCGCAGGAACTGTTCGGGTACAACGGAAAAGTGGTTCTGGGTAAGGCGAAGGAAGCTGATTACCTGGTCGATAACCCGGAACGACGTTGTCCCGTCATCGATAAGGCTCGTACCCAGCTGGGCTACGATCCTAAGGTATTGGTTGACGAAGGCGTCCGCCGTTCGCTCATCTGGTACTCCCACAACCGGACCGCAGAAGCGGCCTGATGAAGATCTCTATCGTTGGTACGGGCTACGTGGGACTGGTGTCCGGCGCCTGTCTGGCTGATCGCGGCCACAACGTAGTCTGCGTGGATGTGGACAAGCGCAAAGTTGACATGATCAATTCCGGGCACGCGCCCATTCATGAGCTGGGCTTGCCCGAGTTGCTGAAGCGCAATGTGGGAGTACGTCTGTCAGCCACCACCGACCTGGCAGCCGCGGTTGCTGACTCGGAGATAACCTTCATCGCGGTGGGTACCCCCGCTGTGGATGGGCGTATCGATCTGCGGTTTGTCGAGCAAGCAGCCGCTGAAGTTGGTCGTGCCATGGGCGAAAAGCAGGGCTATCACACTCTGGTGGTCAAGAGCACGGTGATTCCCGGTACCACCGACGGGGTGGTGCGGCGCAGTGCCGAGCGTGCTTCCGGTAAAGTCGCCGGGCAGGATTTCGGTCTGGGCATGAACCCGGAGTTTCTTACCGAAGGTCGGGCCATTGAAGATTTCATGAATCCCGATCGCATCGCCATCGGCGGGATTGATGGGCGCTCGCAGGATGTACTGCAGAAGGTCTATGCGAGTTTCGACAAGACGCCGGTCATTCGCACCAACTGTCGTACGGCTGAGATGATCAAGTACGCCTCGAATTCCCTGCTGGCAACCATGATCTCGTTCAGCAACGAGATTGCACGGCTGTGCACGGCGGTCGGGGATATCGATGCGCTGGATGTGATGCGTGGCGTGCATCAGTCCTTGTATCTGACCACCTACACAGGGAATCAGCCGCCCGTAAAAGCGGGGTTGTCCAGTTTTCTGGAGGCGGGGTGCGGCTTCGGTGGCAGTTGTCTGCCCAAGGATGTCACTGCACTGATCGCACAAGGCGCGGATCTCGGCGTCGCCACTCCGATGCTGCGCGCAGTCCTGGATATCAATTACCAACAGCCGGATGAGATGGTGCGTCTGGCCAGGCAGCATTTTCCCGAGCTGCGCGGAATAAGGGTGACTGTCCTGGGGCTGGCCTTCAAGCCGGATACGGATGACCTGCGTGAGTCCCCGGCTTTCCCGATTATCCAGCGGCTGCGCGATGCAGGAGCAGTGGTGACCGCCTACGATCCGGTGGCTCGCCCGGAGAATCATCCCGGACTGCTTGGCGTTCGCCTGGCGTCATCCTTACAGGACGCCCTGCAACAAAGCCAGGTGATCATGCTGGTGACCCGCTGGCAGGAGTTCGAAGAACTTGATACCGAGCTGGCGAAACTGAAGCTCACCCCGCTGGTAGTGGACGGACGCCGGCTGCTGGATCCTGCTGCTTTCAGTCATTACGAAGCTATCGGCTGGCGGCCCCTGGCTTCGGCAGACCTGGGGCGGCCGTCATGAAGGTTGTCCTGTTCTGCGGGGGGCTTGGCACTCGCCTGCGCGAACACTCAGACACCATCCCCAAGCCGCTGGTCAATATCGGTGTTCGGCCGATCATGTGGCACCTGATGCGCTACTACGCGCACTACGGCCACAAGGATTTTGTGCTGTGCCTGGGCTATCGCGGGGACATGATTCGCGACTACTTCCTGAGCTACAACGAATGCCTGTCAAATGACTTTACGCTCTCCACGGGTGGCAAGCAGATTGAGCTTCATTCCCGGGATATGACTGACTGGCGCATTACCTTTGTCGATACGGGACTGCATTCGAATATTGGTCAGCGTTTGAGCCGGGTGCGCCAGTATCTGGCTGGTGAAGAAATGTTTCTGGCCAACTATTCGGACGGTTTGTCTGATATCCCGCTGGACAGGATGATCAGTGAGTTTCAGCAGCAAAAGCGTGTGGCGAGTTTTGCGGCCGTCAGCCCCTCAACGAGTTTCCACGCCGTCAAGAGTGACGCTACCGGACTGGTGAGTTCGATTGGTCCACTGACGGGACAGGGGCACGCCATTAATGGCGGCTTCTTCGTGCTCCGTCAGCAGATCTTCGATTACCTCAAGGAAGGTGAGGAGCTGGTAGATCAGCCGTTTGCGCGGCTCATCGATAGCAAGTTGCTGGGTGCGTACCGCCATACTGGGTTTTGGCAGGCAATGGATACCTTCAAGGACAAGATAACTTTTGACCGGATGGAATCCCGAGGTGAGTGTCCCTGGATGGTTTGGAAGCCAGGACGTGGCGGCACCGCGTGAAGTTTGTTGCCACTAAACTGGATGGCGTACACATCATTGACGTGGAAAGACGTCAGGATGAGCGTGGCTACTTCGGCCGTTTGTGGTGCGAACGTGAGATGGCGGCGCAGGGGCTTTCAATGAGCATCGTGCAGGTCAATGTCGCCGTCAGCCTCAAGCAAGGCACCCTGCGCGGCATGCACTTTCAGCGAGCACCGTTCGCGGAAGTCAAAATTATTCGTTGTCAGCGCGGGGCGCTGTACGACGTCATCGTCGATCTGCGACCAGAATCTGCCAGCTACAAGCAGTGGGTGGGCGTCGAGCTGAGCGAAGAAAATGGCCGCATGCTCTACGCGCCCGAGGGCTGCGCACACGGCTACGTGACGCTCCGTGACGACACTGAGTTGTCATATTCCACGTCCCAGGTTTACGCGCCCGCCTCGGCGCATGGTGTAAGATTTGACGACCCGGCGTTTGCTATCCAGTGGCCAGTTGAAGTGCGGGTGGTTTCTGAGCAAGACAGGAACTGGCCAGTTCTGGCAGGGTAGGCCGGTCTGCAGATCCGGCTGCTGATCTTCCCCTGGATTGGCAGCTCAACAGTGGCGCCACAGTGACGCCTGTACCTGGTATTTGAGGGCCTGTTTATGCTCATCGTCGATACCGCATTACAGAAGCGCCTGAGCGCCGGCAACCCGGTTCGCGTTGCACTGGCCGGTGCAGGCTACATGGGCCGCGGTATCGCACTGGAGATCATCAGTGCGATTCCCGGTCTGCGACTGGTTGCCATCGTCAACCGAAATGCAGCTCAAGCCGAACGCGCCTATCGCGAGGCCGGGGTGCAGTCGGTTCGTTCTGTCGCCACCGCTGCTGAGCTGGATAACGCTATCGCGGCGGGTGAGTACGCAGTCACTGATGATCCAACCGTGGTGTGTCAGGCCGGAGCCGTTGAGGCGGTGATCGAAACCACCGGCGACGTGGAGTACGGGGCGCTGGTTGCATCCGAAGCGATACGTAACGGCAAGCACATCATTCTCATGAACGCCGAGGTTGATGCCGCAGTAGGCCCGATTCTCAAGGTGTACGCCGATCGCAACAACGTGGTGTACACCTACACCGATGGTGATGAGCCCGGTGTAGCCATGAACCTGTTTCGCTTTGTCGAGAGCATCGGCTACAAGCCTGTGTTGATGGGGCAGATCAAGGGGTTTCTGGATCGTTATCGCAACCCGGATACCCAGCGCGAGTTCGCTGAAAAGGCCAAGCAAAAACCATCAATGGTTGCCTCATTTGCTGACGGTTCGAAGCTTGCCATCGAGTCGGCAATCATTGGTAACGCTACCGGCTTCAAGCCCGGTAAGCTCGGCATGTACGGGCATCGCTGCAAGCACGTCAAGGACTTGCTGAAGTTGTTTTCCGTTGATGACTTCGCCAAGGGCGGCCTGGTCGATTTCGTGCTGGAAGCCGAGCCGCATACCGGGGCTTTTGTCATGGGTTACAACGATCACCCGATAAAGAAACAGTACATGAGCTATTTCAAGATGGGTGACGGGCCCCTGTACATGTTCTACACCCCGTACCACCTGCCACATCTGCAGCTGCCAGCCTCAGTGGCTCGTGCAGTGTTGTTCCACGACGCGACACTCACGCCCCGCGGAGCCCCGGTATGCGATGCGGTCGCGACGGCAAAGCGGGATCTCAAGGCAGGGGAGACCCTGGATGGCATGGGCGGCTTTACCTGCTACGGGCTGATTGATACCTACGAGAGATCAGCGGCGGCGAAGAGCCTGCCAATGTCGCTGTCGGTCGACTGCCGCCTGAAGCGTGATATCGGCAAGGATCAGCCGATTAGCTATACCGATGTGGTGCTGCCTGCTGGCCGCCTTTGCGACCAGTTGCGCGCTGAGCAGACCGCCCATTTTGCCGGTCAGATGGCGCGTAGCGCCTAGCCGGCTGCTGCCAACGGCCTGAATCTTCCCCGGGTTGTGCCGTTTAACGTCGGGTGTTTTTCAGCGTGAATGTGCCGTACGCTCCGGTCAGCCGTGCACCTGGTTCATCACAACGCGGCTTTCGTCCGCACTCAGCCGGCTATAGAGAACTTCAATGACCAAAGTCGCGATTATCGGTACGGGTGTCTCGGCTTTCGGTGCGGCGAACAGTCTGGCAAAAGAGAAGCTGGACGTGACCTTGTATGACAAGAACTCATTCTATGCGGGTCATACGGTCTCGCTGAAGTACCAGGAGGGCTTCACTTTCGACATCGGCCCTCATGTTTCGTTTACCAGTGATGAGCGTATTCAGAGCATGCTCGCCGACGCGGTAGATGGCGACTTCGATACGCATGACTACAAGTTCAACAATTACTGGAAAGGGGCCTGGCTGGGCCATCCTGCCCAGACGAATCTTTACGGTCTTCCAACTGACGTGATTGTTAAGGTCATCGCTGACTTCGTCGAGCAGGGGACCCGCCAGGTCGACATCAGGAACTACGAAGACTGGTTGCTGGTTGCCTATGGCAGGACCTTCGCCGAACAGTTCCCCGGCCAGTACACCTACAAGTACCACACCACGCCGGCGCGCAACCTCACTACCGACTGGATGGGGCCGCGAATGTATCGCCCCAAGCTGGAAGAGATGTTGTACGGCGCGTTGTCCGCCGAGACGCCCAATGTTCACTACATCCAGAATTTTCGCTACCCGAGGTCGGGCGGCTTTGGGCGGTATCTGGACAAGTGGGCTCGCGCCTCGCATCTCGAGCTGAATCACCACGTGGAGCGCATTGATGCCAGGGCGCGCACGCTGACGTTCCGTAGTGGCAGCACTGCCAGCTACGATGCTCTGATATCGTCGGTACCTCTGCCCGAAGTAGTGAAACTGATAGCCGGTGTTCCTGCTGATGTAACGGCGGCCGCAGCGCGGCTCGCCTGTTCAGCCTGTGTGCTGGTGAACATCGGCGTGGCGCGGGATGACTTTGCCAACACACATATTGACTACTTTTATGACCTGGATATCGTGTTTCCACGCACCAGCTATCCGCACATGATGGCCAGGAGTAACGCCCCGGCAGGCTGCGGCAGTATTCAGGTCGAAGTGTATTTCTCCCCCAAGTACCGGCCCTTCGCGGGCAAGCCTGAGGACTACATCGAACCTGTCCTGCGCGATCTCATTCGCTGCGGAGTCATTGAAGAGCACGACAAGATCCTGCTCAAGCACGCAGTCTACATTCCGTATGCCAATATCATTTTCGACCACGATCGCGCAGACGCATTGAGCATTGTGCGCGGCTATCTGGATGACATCGGTATCGATACCTGCGGGCGCTATGGTGAATGGGGTTACTACTGGACCGACGACAGCATCAAGAGCGGTGAGCGAGCGGCAGAAAAGGCCGTGTCGCGGCTGAGCAGATGAGAGTGCGCCTGCCTGGCTTGCGGCCTCGGGTCACCTTCGATACAGGACCTGGTTTGGCCGAAGGTGGGTGGTGCAGCGCACTATGAGTATGCACCGACAAAGCTACTGGAAGACCACCCTGCTGGCAGCGTCCGGTGCCATCCTCGTGCTCGTCGTAGCCTACGGCTCTGCACTTTGGGCGGGACTGGCGTCAACCCCGGTCATTGCAGTGGGCTGGCTGTTGGCGCTGCCCCTGCTGGCAACAGCAGCCGGTGGCTGGGTGGTGCTCTATCGCGATGCCCGGGCCGCCCGTGGCCAGCATGATCTTTTTCTTGCGCTGGTTGAAACCCGTACCGAAGCCGCTTTGTCGGCTGGTATTGACGGGGGGCTGCAGCTGCGGCGCTGGCTGCGTGCACTGTTGCCCACGCGCCAGCTGCTGGTGGGTGAATACGTCGAGATTGCTGCCTGGGACGAAGTTGCCAGGACGCTGGATGATCAGGGACGTCTTGACGGGCTGTCGTTTCAGCCTGAGATGCTCAAGTATTGCGGGCAACGGGCACAGGTTTTCCGTCTGGTTGACAAGATCTACGACTACGGAGGCAAGAAGGATCTCCGCCGTCTCCGTTGCACTGTTTTGCTGCGTCACCTGCGCTGTGACGGAGCAGCCCATGATGGCTGTCAGACGGGCTGCTATCTGCTGTGGAAACGGGCCTGGCTGAGGCTGGTTACGACAGGCGTGGTGGCAGCCGCTCCCGCATCCCCCCAGTTCCCACCCCAGAAAAGTACAGCTGCGGATGGCGGCAGCTGCTACACCTGCCAGTTAACGCAGCTGGTGGGGGCATCGTCCCGGCTCAGTCCATGGGATATCGGTCAGGATCTGCGGCCACTTCTCGCCGGCAATCTCACGCTGAGCGCCTTCGTGGTCGCTATGCTCACCCGGTTATTCAATGGGGTGCAGGCGTGGCGCGGTGGCACAGCCTTCCCTTTCATCCCGGCCAGTTCACTCACCAGTACGCCGACCATAAGTCTCGGGCTGGTCGCGGCTGACGAAGTCAGCGTGCTGTCGGCTGATGCAATCAGCCCCACGCTCGACAGCAAGGGCAAGAACCGTGGCCTGTGGTTTGACCCGGATATGGTCAAGCACTGTGGCCAGCGCTATCAGGTGCTCAAGCGGGTGGAGCGCATCATTGATGATGCCAGTGGCCGGATGCTCACCATGAAGACGCCTTGTCTCGTGCTGCAGGGCGTCAGCTACTCAGGAGAAGGGTTAAGATTCTGCGCCCAGCAGGATCCTACCTTCTGGCGCGAAGCGTGGTTGCAGCCGGTTCCAGATGCCCAGGTTGGTCCCGCTCCCTAACTCGTAGAGATCATCATGTCCGCTTCGTCAGTTGCCCCGCCTCTGGTCACCATTGGCATTCCTGTCTACAACTCCGAGCGGCATGTGGCCCAGTCTATCGAATCGCTGCTGGCCCAGACCTATACGAACTTCGTCATGGTGATCTGTGACAATGCCTCCACCGATGGTACGGCAGCCATCTGTCAGCGCTACGTGCAGCAGGATCCGCGGGTGCGCTATCACCGCAACCCCGTGAACATTGGCATGACCGGAAACTTCAATCGGGTTTTCGAGCTGTGCAACACGAAGTATCTGAAGTGGTCCACGGCTGATGACTTCTGGGCCGATGACATGCTTGCCGATGCGGTGCGGATCATGGAGGCCGATTCCAGCATTGCCGTGTGTTATCCCAAGGTGATAATCGTCGATGCGGACGGGCGGGAGGAGGGCCGCTTCGAGGATCAGCTGCACCTGATGCAGGATGATCCAGTAGAGCGCTTTCTTGGTGTGATCAATCACATTCAGCTCGTAAATCATCACCTGGGCCTGCTGCGTACCGATTGCATCCGCCGTACTACGCTATTTGGCAAACACGTGTCTGCCGATACGGGTTTTTCTGCGGAGCTCAGCCTGTACGGCAAGTACTACCAGGTGAACAAGCATCAGTTCTTCCGCCGCTTTCATGCCGACTCCTCCAGCTGGAAGCGTACCGATGAGGAGCAGCAGGCACGGCGTTTTCATGCGGCCAACGTGCGCAAGCTGCCGTTCAATACCTGGCGCTACCACTGGGCGTTCAGCCGTGCGGTATTCCGGAGCCCGCTGGGGGCGGCGGCCAAGCTGCGCCTGCTAGGCCGCATCGGTCGCGGGATGTTCTGGGATCGCGCTGCATTAGCATCTGAAGTGTTCGATGGCTGGAGCCGTCCGGCAGCAAAGCGCTAGCGCGTAGGGGCCCTGTAGAGGGCCATCCGGCATCGTCACTGGAAGCCGGGATCAGCATCGCACTGGCACCCGTAGAACTACGGTATTCTGTCAACTGTGTTCGTGGCTGGCCCGTCCGGTCCGGGATGATGGTGGAGACCCAATTGGCAGTTTCAAAGACCGGGCGACGGATCGCCAGTGCTCTGGCTGGCCTCATCGTTCTCAGTTCCGGACTGGCAGTATTTCCAGACGTCCGCTGGCGAATGGCTGTGGTCCTTGCCAAAGCTACGGGTGACCTGCCCACAATTCCTGCCGGTCAGTTGCTGCGCTGGCTCGCACCCAACAGCCCGGTCTGGCTGGGTGACCTCGGGTTCGAGGCAAGCCCTGACGCGATGATCACAAACCGGTTCCAAACGGAACCGGAGGACGCCCAGCGCGGTGCCACCCTTTACCAGGCCTATTGCTCCCAGTGCCACGGCGCAGACGGTGCAGGTGGAGGTGCGATTGGTCTCAGCCTGGTTGAGTTCGTCGCAACGTCAACTGACTGGCAGTTCCTGTCGACCGTCAAGTGGGGGCGGCCTGGCACCGCAATGGCGGCGCAGCCTCTTGAGGACATCCAGATCTGGGATGTCCATGCGTTCCTGAAGCGCGAGTCCCGGGCCTGGGCCGCAGCAGTGGCTGAGCCAGTAGCCGGAATCAAGGTGTCTGCGCCCCTCGAGCGATTGCTCAACCCGGAGCGCTATCCGGAGGACTGGCTGCAGTACTCCGGCAGTCTGGAGGCCCACAGGCATAGCGCTCTCGGCCAGATCACCAAGGCGAATGTAGGGTCCATGCGTGTAGCCTGGGTCAGTCAGCTCCGCCAGGCGACGAAGCCTCTGTCTGCGACCCCGATTGTGTCGAATGGCGTGATGTTCGTGTCTGAGGCACCTGACGGGGTAACCGCTCTTGATGCATCTTCCGGCAAGGTTCTCTGGGAGTACCGCCGGCCGGTTGATCCGTCCAAGCTACCGCTGTGTTGTGGGGCGTTCAATCGCGGTGTTGCCATACTCGATGACTCCATTTTCGTCGCTACTCTTGATTCCAGCGTGGTTGCTCTTGACGCCGCCACCGGCACCAAGCGCTGGGAATCGCAGGTCGCTGATCCAGCGGACGGCTACAGCATGACCGGCGCACCGCTGGTTGTTGAGGGGCACGTCATCGTCGGCGTCGCCGGGGGTGAGTTTGGCATGCGGGGCTTGCTCGCCGCGCTCTCTCCCAAGGATGGCAAGCTGCTCTGGCAGTTCGATGTTGTGCCCGGTCCCGGCAAGCCTGGCAACGACACCTGGGCGGGCGACTCCTGGAAGACCGGGGGCGGACCCACCTGGACGACGGGCGCGTATGACAGGGCGCTCGACCTGGTGCTCTGGACCACCGGCAACCCGTGGCCGCCGCTTGACGCGACTGTTCGCAGAGGCGACAACCTCTACTCAAACTCCATCGTTGCCCTGGAGCGCACTACTGGCAAGCTGAAGTGGCACTACCAGTTCACCCCAGAGGACACTCACGACTGGGACGCGACTCAGCAACCTGTCCTGACGGACGTAAGCTGGCAGGGCGAGACCGTTCCCGTCGTGATCATGGCGAACCGGAATGCCTTCTACTACGTGATCGATCGCCGCAACGGCAAGTTCCTGTTTGCCAAGCCCTTCGTCAAGCAGACCTGGTCCAAAGGCTTTGACAACAATGGCAGGCCGATCCGGGACCCCGCCTCCCTGCCGTCCAAGCAGGGCACGCTGGTCTGGCCGTGGATGCACGGTGGCACTAACTGGTGGCCTCCTTCCTATGACGCTGCTCGCAAGCTCCACTTCGTCCCGACGGTGGATGCAGCAACCCAGTACTTCACGGTGAATATGGACTATGAACCCGCGACCATGACGATGGGTGGAACCACGCGTCTCGCTGAGAATCAGCCATCAATCATGGCGGTAAAGGCCATAGACCCTGGCACGGGTACCGTAAAGTGGACCACGCGCCTCGATCAGGGCGACTTCCATGCATACGCGCGTATCGCAGGCCTCGTTTCGACGGATGCGGGGCTGGTTTTCGCGGGCTACGAGAGGCAGTTCTTCGTCCTTGATTCCGACACCGGTAGCATCCTGTGGCGCTTCAATCCGGGTGGCCAGACCAACGCGGGCGCGATCGTCTATGCGGCGGATGGCGTGCAGTACTTCGCCGCGCTGGCAGGCAGCACACTATTCGCGTTCTCGCTGCCTCAACCTCTTCAGGGCGCGGAAGCTGCCCGGTGACGTTTTAGAGTGATACCTCGGGCGACTAGCCCGCTTTACGGAACACTGCGTCGACCTCGCCGATGCGCAACAACTTGTCAGCCCAGATGGGGAACAGGCCAGTGATGCTGAAGTCCTGTGAGCGCAGAAACGCCAGAACCTCGAGATAATCCGGTGCCTGCTCATAGACCTTGAGCAGCTCCAGTTCACTCTGCAGTGCTGGTAGCTGTGGCAGTGACTTCGGTGCTCCGCGCATGATCTCCAGATCAAACCCCTGGGAGTCCAGCTTCAGGTAGCAGCGCGACGGATCAAGGTCCGGTTCGAGACCCGCAAACACCTCGTCGAGGGTATGGACCTGGACGTCGACGACGCGTTCGATCGAAATCGCGGTGACTACCTCGTTGGTGTCTGACTCCGACTTCCGTAGGAGCGAACTCCAGCCGGTCTTGTCGCTGATGTTCAGCGGCAGAGTGCCGCGCGACGCCCCAGCGCCATGTTGTGCACGCTCCACAGAGGATCCGCCGAGCTGCGACGGGTCAGCTCCTGCGCGTGCTCCGGTATGGGCTCGAAGGAGACGATGCGACCCCGGAAGTCAGCCCGGTCGCGCAGGAAGTCATAGTACTGACCCTTGTTGGCCCCGACGTCAATGACCGTCTGTGTTCCAAGTTCCCGGAAAAGGTCCTTGAGGTGGGCCGCGATCGCCGCCACTGATGAAGAAGTGCCCAGTGAGTAGCTGGGCTGCTTGGCCAGATCGTAGCCGGCCAGTCGGGTCATGCCCTGTACGGTGTTGAACAGCAGGCGCTTCATGGACACTTCTCTAGTCATGACTCGATGGGACAGATTGTGAGCGAGGCCGACCGGCGCCGGCAAATCAAGCAGGACAACTCAAAAGCGAGAAGAAAGTCCGTGCCAGGGAGCTGCTATGCTAATTTCAAATCCACTCAGGACTGCGAACTCTAACGATGGAAGTCAGGATTCCTGCCGCTACACGGTCGGCCCGCACTCCCGCGCGTCTGGTAGCCACGGCGGGCCTGATTGTCGTTTGTTTTCTGGCGCTGATCGGCTGCAGTCCCAGGCAAGCATCCCCGCCGGACAGCACCATCGAAACTGATCCTCGTCCGCCAGTAGCAAATCCAGGCACCATGCGGTCCTACAGGGTCTTCGTAACCAACGAGATGTCGGGGGACATGACGGTGATCGACGGCGCGAGCGACACCGTGATTGCCACCGTTGCCCTCGGCAAACGGCCACGCGGCATCCAGGTTTCTCCGGATGGTACCCGCCTGTACGTGGCCCTGAGCGGTTCGCCGATCGCTGGCCCCGATTTCGAGGGCACCCCGCCTCCGGCAGACAAGTCTGCGGACGGCATCGGCGTGGTCGACCTGCGCACACTGCAGCTCGTCAGGGTGATTCGGGGAGTCTCCGATCCTGAACAACTGGTCGTCCATCCGGATGGCAGACGCCTTTACGTCGCCAGCGAGGACACCGGTACGGCGGTCATCATGGACGCCGGGAGCGGCACGGTTCTGGCCAGCCTCCCGGTGGGCGGTGAGCCCGAGGGCGTGGGCATCAGCCCGGATGGCCGGTTTGTCTACATGACCTCTGAAGAAGACCATCACGTCGCCGTGATCGACACCACGCGCGATGTGGTAACGAGTACTTTCGGCGTCGGCAAGCGACCCCGCCACGCTGAGTTCTCGTCTGACGGATCCCGCGCCTACGTGACCGGCGAGCTTGATGCATCGGTCAGTGTTGTTGACGTCGGAGCGCACCGGGTGCTCGGCGTGATTAACCTGACTGGAGACCTGGTGCGTCCGATGGACGCAGCCCTGTCTCCCGATGGCACCACCCTCTACGTGACCACCGGTCGAGGTCGCCTGCTCTACGCGATCGACGCAGCAACACAGAAGCCCCGTGCCAGCGTGCAGGTTGGCCAACGGCCCTGGGGCCTTGGGGTCAGTCCCGATGGTCGCCGTATCTATACGGCCAACGGGCCTTCTAACGATGTTTCAGTCATAGACGCGGCGAGCATGACTGTGCTCAGGACCATCACTGTGGGCACCAGGCCCTGGGGAATTGTCGTGGTGGAGTGACGCCCAGGTCAGCCGCCACGGGGCATAAGAGGGTGTAGGAGCGCCTTTAGGCGCGATCCAATATTGATCG
>CAMBYH010000019.1 GCA_945872065.1 Arsukibacterium tuosuense | reverse complement strand
ATATGGGTGATATCTGTTCAGCTGGGGGGATTAGTCCGTTAGTTCCCGACCTCATCCACCGTCGCCTGGCCCGACAAACGGCGGCGCATGTGGGCCCAGGACATCCCTACCGTGAGGATGACGGCAACGCCGATCAGGATGATCCAGGTGAGGGTGCTGCTGGAGGTGGAGTTCACCACGTCATAGAAGAACAGCATCCAGACGAGCACCGCAAACAGGCTGCCGACCAGCAGGATGCCCAACAGTCCCAGCGCCTGGCGGGTGGCCTGGACGAACAGGACCCAGCCGATCAGCAGAGCGATACCGGCCAGCACATGCAGGGGTCCCAGGCTGCTGCTAAAGAAGGCATCCCGGGCCCAGTGAAAGAAGGAAAAGCCGCTGGGATTGAAGGTCAGCAGCACGACCGTCAGGGCGAACAACAGGCGCAGGAAGAAACTGCCGACGGTAAACCCCGGCTCACCCTCGGGCTTTGTGCTGATCTGGTCTCCGGCCATGGCGTGGGCTCCCGCGTTAAACTGGCCGCCATTCTAAACCCTGCTCGCCAATAGCCAATGTCACCACCCATTCCCGGATGACTGACGAACTCCAGTGCTGGCGTTGTGGCGCGTCGCTGGCCGCGCTCCGACTGCCTGTCGGGCGCTCGGAGGAGTGCCGCGCCTGCCGCAGCCAGCTCCACGCGTGCCGCCTGTGCAAGTCCTACGACCGGGCGCGCCCGAAGCAGTGCCGGGAGGAGGACGCCGAGGAGGTGCGGGACAAGGAGCGCGCCAATTTCTGCGACTGGTTCAAGCCCCGCCCTGGGGCATTCGACGCGGCGGGGGCGGCCGCCGAGTCGGCAGCCAAGTCAGCCATGGACGCCCTGTTCGGCCCGAAGAAGCCCTAGGCGCGCCTCAGGCGCGACAGCCCGTTCATCGTCCTCTACGGAGCCAGGGAGTGGGTGGATGCAGGCATCCTGTCAACGGATTCCGACCAGGGCCGTTACAACACCCCAAGTGTGCAGAACAAGAATTCAGACCTTTCTGAGGGCAGCCACCAAAGTGGCGGCCTTCCTCGTCGTTGCCGTCTCCCTGGTGGCATCCGCCAGCGCTGACGAGACCCCGGCAGCCCCGGACTGGAGCGTGGGGCTTTACACCGAGGCCGATGGGGAGGGCGGCGTGGGGCTGGCGGGCAACGTGAGCTGGTACGCCAGCGAACGTACCGAGTGGTTTCTTGCCGCCAACTACCCCGATGCCAGCGACACCCTCTCGGGCCTCTCCACCCGGGGCCTTGAGCTCGGTGGCCGGCATGACTTCGGGCCGGTGGGCTTCGAGTTGTCCTACGTGGGCTGGCAGGATCCGGACGTGGTGTCGGCCGACGCGCTGAACGCCGCGTTCGACGTGTATGCCGGTGCCTGGACCGTCTCGGTTCTGGGCCAGACCCGCCAGAGCGACTTCGAGACCTTCACGGCCCGCGCTCTGGTGACGCTGCGGAACGGCCAGCAGATCCCGGTAGCGGCCACGGCCAACTGCTCACTGGACAACACTGGCCTGGGTCTTGGCCTGACCTTCAATGGGGCCGAGTGGGGCGGTTACCTCCGCGGCATGGACTACCAGTATTCAGACACCAGTTGCGCCTTTGATTCGCCGGCGCTGGAGCGCCTGGAGCAGACCCGCCCGGCGATCTTCCGGCAGTTTGCCCCCCGGGTCACCAGCCAGCTCTCCCGGAGTGCGGTCTCCCGCATTGGTGCGGAGAACGCCCTCCTCGAGAACTACTGGGGAACCGGGGTGCGTTTCGGCGCGGCTGACAGTCGCTATACCTGGGCCGTCGACTACCTTTACCAGAAGGAATACTTCGCCGGCCTGGTCGGCAACACCCTGTCGGGAACTGCCAGCCGCGAAATGAACCCGGGCCTCACGGCCTACCTGACCATTGGGGTCACCGACAGCGACGGCCTGGACACAGTCTGGTTTGGCGGGCTCGGCCTCCAGGCCAGCTTCTAGGCGGGCCCGGACCCTAAGGTGGCCTGTCAACCGGTTGCTGCCGGTTGCGTTACTCCCCCAGGGAAGCCACGGTTGTATGCTTATGTTTAGCGCGGAGTTGGCGCTCTGCTGCCCGCCCAAGGAGGGAGCCCTGGACGAGACCCGTGCCATGGACCGGTTTCTCGCGGAGGTGGAGCGCCGGGCCTTCCGCATTGCCCTGATGTCTGTGCGGGACCGGGACGAAGCTCTCGATGTGGTTCAGGACGCCATGATCCGTCTCGTCCGGACCTACGGCTCCCGGCCCAGCGAGGAGTGGCGGCCCCTGTTCTTCCGGATCCTCACCAACCGGATTACCGATCATCAGCGGCGCCAGGCCGTGCGCCGCCGGGTGCTGGCCTGGTTCGAGCCTGCTGCCGACGGGGAGGAGGACCAGGACCCGGTCGCCAACCTGCCGGATACCCGGGGCCTCACGCCGGACACTGAGCTGGCCCGCGGGGCGGCCATGGGGGCCCTCGAAGCGGCCCTTAAGGGTCTCCCTGCCCGGCAACGGGAGGCCTTTCTCCTGCGCAGTGTGGAAGGTCTCGATGTCGCGGATACGGCATCAGCCATGGGGTGCACCGCAGGCAGCGTCAAGACACACTACTCCCGGGCGGTACACACTTTGAGGAATCTGCTTGGAGACCACTGGCCATGAGTGAGCAACCGGACCTGACCCCCGACGAGCAGCGTCTGGCTGCCGCTGCCGGCGACCTGTTGCGCCGGAGTGCAGATGAACTCGACGCCACCACGCGCTCCCGCCTGAATCGCGCGCGGCGGTTGGCGTTGGCGGGCTTGCGGCCTGCCGGCGTTCGGCGCGGCTGGCTGATGCCGGCTTTCAGCAGCGCCGCCGTCGCCCTGCTCATCGTCAGCGTCTGGGTGGGCCGTGGAGTCGACCCCGTGCCTGCGCCGGAGCAGACCGCTGCCAATCCGCTCGTCGCCCAGGACCTGGATATTCTCCTGGGCGACGAGAACCTGGAGATGATGGAGGGCCTGGAATTCTACGCCTGGCTCGATCCCGCGCTGAGCGCTGCCGAGCTGCAGGCTGAGCTCGAGGCCGCGGGCTGACCGATGGCCGTTATGCCCAAGTACCTTCAGACGCGGTGCGCATGGGTGCAAGCCCTTGCGGTCCTGGCGCTGCTGCTCACGACTACGCTGGCGGGCGCCGCCGACAGCCCGGCCGCGCCGCCGACCTGGGAGCAGCTCGGTCCGGACCAGCGTCAGTTGCTGGAGCGTTTCGCGGGCAGCTGGAATGAACTCTCTGCCGAACGGCGCAGTCGTCTCGCCGCGGGCGCCGCGCGCTGGACACAGATGGATCCCGAGGAACGCCAGGTGGCCCGTCAGCGGTTCGGCCGCTGGCAAAAGATTACTCCAGAGCAGCGCGAAGTGATTCGCGAACAGTTCCAGCGTTATGACGCGATGAGCCCCGAGGAGCAGGCCCGGGTTCGCGAGAACTTCGGCCGCTTCCGCGAGATGAGCCCCGAGCAGCGCCGCGCCCTGCGGGAGCGATGGCAGGGCCTCACGCCCCAGCAGCGCGAGCGGCTGCTGGAGCGCCGGATGAATCGCCGTCCACCGCGGTCACCCGCACCGTAGCGCAGGCTGCGTGTGACGCTGGTCACACAGCCACTCGAGGACCCGTCAACCAACTGCTACCCGCCGCGTTCTTACTCCCGAGACCCAATCACCTCTGGAGGAGTTTGCGATGAAGACCCTGATCAGTTCACGACGTGCCTCTGTCTGCGCCCTGGCGACCGTCCTCGCTGCCCTGGCGCTGCAGTCAACCGCCCTGGCCGGCACCCACTCTGGCAAGCGGGAAGGAACGAAGACCATTCAGACCCAGCGCACGGCTACAGGCTACGAGCGGCACACCACCTGGGCCGGCCAGAACGGCAAGACGGCCACCCGGGATGCCGTCGTCACCCGGGACCGGGAAGCGGGAACGCGCACCCGGGACATCACCTCGACCGGTCCCAACGGCAAGACCCGGACCGTCAACGACGTGACCACCCGCACTGAGACGGGCTACAACCGGGAGACTCTGGTGACCAACCCGAACGGCAGTACCCTCGCGCGGGATGTCACCAGCAGCTACGACCCGGCGACCCAGACCCGCACGAAGGAAGTTACCGTGGACCGGACGCCGCCGCCGGCGGAATGACGCCGGAGGAGCACCCTGCAGGAGCGCCTTGAGGCGCGATCGATAGCCATCGCGCCTCAAGGCGCTCCTACGGGGCGCTCCTACTTCATGTGCAGTTCGATGATGTCCTTGTCGGCGAGCGCGTGCTCCGGCCCGACCTGCTGGCCCGCGTACGCTTCGGTGCCCCAGATCTTGCCGTACCGGAGGCCGGTGGCGATGTCCTTGTGCACCTGGGTGGCCACATCAAAAACCGTCTGCCCGCGGCGCAGCGTGAAGGGGCGGCTCGTGTCGGCCGGCTTGCCCGGCTGCTTGGTGTAAACGCGGACGATCTGCAGTGCCTTGAAGAGGAGCGCGCTGATGGTCTCGCAGCCGGCGCCGGTGAGTGCCGACACGTGGGCGGTGGGGAAGTCGAGCTCCAGGAGCTCCGTGAGCACCTGCAGCTCCGCTGCCGGATCTTCAACGAGGTCGCTCTTGTTCCCCACCAGGATGGCGGGCAGGGAAATGCGGAACGGGTCGCCAATGATTTCCTCCCCGTCCTCGTCGAAGGCGGGTTCGGGCAGAGGCTTCGGGCCGCGGAGCCCCGGCCAGTAGCCGTGCAGGTCGATCTTGCGCTCCGTGAGTTGCTGAAGAATGGCCTGAATGTGTTCAGCACAGGCCGGATCAGCGAGATCGACCACCACCAGGACGCCATCCGCCGGCTGCAGTGAGTTCACGATCCAGCCTTCGATGTAGTCGCTGGAAATCGGTGGCATATCGACGAGCTGAAAGTAGATGTCCTCGAAGGGCACCATCCCCGGCTGGGGCAATTTGGTGGTGAATGGGTAGGGACCGATGTCGGCTTTGGATCCCGTCAGCTGGGAGTGGAGCTGGGACTTGCCCGCGTTTGGCGCCCCGAGGAGCGCGATCTGGGCGGCACCCTCCCGCCGAATGGAGTGCACCGGACCCTTTTTCTTGCCGCTCTGTTTTGCCGCACCGATTTCTTCGGTGATCTCCTTGATCCAGCGCTTGATATCGCCCTGGAGGTGATCGGTGCCCTTGTGCTTCGGAATGGTGCGGAGCATCTCCTTGAGATGCTCGAGCTTTTCCGCAGGCTCCCGGGCGTTGCGGTAGGCCTCCTCGGCCTTGCGGTAGACAGGGGTGAGATTGGCGGGCATCAGCCCGCCATTGTAACCGGCCCGAAGCCCGGGGAGCGGCGAGGCCGCTCCCCGGAGTAACTAGAGGGCGGCGACCTTTTCCGGGACCTTGATCGTCATGGTGACCCAGCCATCCGCCTGCCAGGGTGAGATCTCGATAGTCATGCCCATGACCGCGGCCTGCTGCTTCAGCAGGGGCACGGAGTAGATCTCATGGACCTCCTGCTCCGTCAGATTGTGCTGGCCAATCGGTACGCTCACCGCCAGAACGTTGCCGTAAGGGGACTTCCAGCGCATGGTGGTGCCCGTCCGCTGGTAGTTCTGGACCAGCTGGTAGAAACAGGCGGTGCGCTCCGTGAGGGCAATGGTCCCCAGCTCTGGACTGCCGCCGTTGCGGATCATGTTGCCCACCCGGGAAAGCATGAAGCTCTGGGTCTTCACCTCGTGGTCAACCAGCTCCTTCACCATCCCGTTGTCCTTGGCGAACTGGATGGTGGTGAGCTGCGCCTTGACCAGGGCATCGTTCATCTCGTGCTGGTAGGGCGTGTCGTTGCTGATGGTCTTGATGGCCTTGCCCACGGCCGCGCCCAGCATCTGCTGCTGGGCCGGGGTGAAGTTCAGGGTTTCACCCTCCCTGGGCTTGGCCTCGCGGATGGCCTTCGTGATCGCGTCGGTAAGGACTTGCTCCCGCCCTTCAAACCCGGTGTGCTCGTAGAACGCATCCGGAGCCGGTGGTGCCTTGGGCTTGCCGCCAGCGCCGGTGTGCGCGCCCGCTAACGCGGGCCCCGTGGCCGCAAAGACGAGACCGACGCTGCACAGCAGGCCAGCCGAAACCAGGGACGCCGTCGAACGCATAGGTACATCTCCAGGGTCAGTTGCCGGAGATGCTAGTCCCTCGGCCGCCCGGACCGCCCGCATTCTTTCCGGGAAACCAAAGGGCGGCCAGTGACCCTAGGTTTCCAGGGCCGCCCCCAGGGCGTCATCCACCGTTTCCAGCCAGATGAACCGCAGCTGGTTCCGGGCGCTCTCGGGGATTTCCTCCAGGTCCTTCCGGTTCCGGGCCGGCAGCAGGACGGTGTGGATGCCGGCACGCAGCGCAGCGAGCGTCTTCTCCTTGATCCCGCCGACCGGCAGCACGAGGCCACGCAGGCTGATCTCGCCGGTCATGGCCACGTCGCTCCGTACTTTACGGTTGGTCAGCAGCGAGCAGAGGGCGAGGAAGAGGGCGACCCCGGCGCTGGGTCCGTCCTTCGGGATGGCACCCGCGGGCAAGTGCACATGGAGGTCCCGGGTGGCGAAGTCAAAGCCGCCCAGGCCCAGGGAATCTGCCCGGGTTTTCACCAGGCTGAAGGCCGCCTGGGCGCTTTCCTTCATGACGTCGCCCAGCTGGCCCGTGAGGATGAGCTGACCCTTGCCAGGCATGCTGGTGGCCTCGATAAAGAGTATGTCGCCGCCCACAGGTGTCCACGCGAGGCCGGTGGCCACGCCGGCAGTACTGGTCCGCAGCGCCACTTCGGATTCGTAGCGTCGTGACCCGAGGATCTCCTGCACAGCCTGTTCGTCGAGCGCCACGCGGGTCGCCGTCCCCTCCGAGATCCGGACGGCAACGTTGCGGAGCACCGCGCCGATCTTGCGCTCGAGACTGCGCACCCCTGCTTCCCGGGTGTAGCAGGCGACGATTTCCGCGAGGGCCCCATCGCTGACACTGACCTGCTCCGCCGTCAGCCCGTTGGCTGACCGCTGCCGGTCGACGAGGTAGCGCCGGGCGATCTGCAGTTTCTCCTCCTGGGTATAGCCAGGCAGCTCGATGATCTCCAGCCGGTCCCGCAGGGGGCCCGGGATGGTGTCGAGCTGGTTGGCGGTGGCCACGAAGAACACCTTGGACAGGTCAAAGGGCACCGCGAGGTAGTTGTCGCGGAAGGTGCTGTTCTGCTCGGGGTCCAGCACCTCGAGCAGGGCCGATGAGGGGTCGCCGTGGAAGCCCGCCCCGAGCTTGTCCATCTCGTCCAGCATGAAGACGGGATTGCGCGTGCCAGCCTTGCGGAGCTGCTGGATGACGTTGCCGGGCAGGGCGCCGATGTAGGTGCGCCGGTGGCCGCGAATCTCTGCCTCGTCGTGCACGCCGCCCAGTGAGCCGCGCACAAACTTCAGGCCCAGCGCCCTGGCAATGCTCTGGCCCAGGGACGTCTTGCCGACGCCCGGCGGGCCGAGGAAGCACAGAATGGGCGACCTGCCCTCCGGGTTCAGCTTGCGCACGGCCAAGTATTCGAGGATGCGCTGTTTCACCTTGGTGAGGCCGAAATGGTCGTCCTCCAGCACTTGCCGGGCCTTCGCGATGTCGATGCTCTCCGTATCCAGCTTTGCCCAGGGCAGAGCCACCAGCCAGTCCAGGTAGGTGCGTACCATCGAGTGTTCGCCGGAGGCTTCAGGCATCTGTTCGAGGCGCTTCAACTCCTTTCGGGCCTGGGTCAGCGCCTCTTCTGTCATACCGGATTTCTCAATGGCGGCGCGCAGTTCGTCGACCTCGGCCACGTCGCCCGTGTCGCCGAGCTCGTTCTGGATAGTCCGCAGCTGCTCCCGCAGGTAGAACTCCCGCTGCTTGTCGCCGAGCTTCTCCTTGGTCTGCTCGTCCACCTGCCGCGAGAGCTTCATGACCTCCACCTGGTGCGAGAGCAGGTCGAGCACGCGGTCGAGGCGCCGCTGCACGTCAAAGATTTCCAGGACTTCCTGCTTTTGCTGGGGCTTGATGTCCAGGAAGCCGGCCACCAGGTCGGCGAGCTGTCCCGGGTTGTCGATCTGCTGCAGGACGCCGGCGAGCTCCGGCATGGCCTGGGGCAGCAGCGCGATGGCCTCCAGGGCCCGCTCCTTCAGGATGAGGGCGCGGGCCTCCAGGGCTGCGGTGTGCGCCGCGGGTTCAGGGACCAGATCGAAGCGGGCCGCCATGAAGGGCAGGCCCTGCAGGTGATCGAGCACCCGAAAGCGCTGTTCACCCTGACAGACCACATGCTGGGTGCCATCCCGGGCGGTGAAGTAGCGGACCACCCTGGCGATGGTGCCCACGGGATACAGGTCAGCGCCCGTCGGTTCCCCGAGGGACGGATCCCGTTGCAGTATCAGCCCGATGCGCCGGCCGCTGCGGGCCGCCTCCTCAGCAGCCGCCAGCGAAATGCGCCGGCCGATGGTCAGCGGGATCACGGCGCCGGGGAACACCACGGTGTTGCGGACCGGCAGAATGATCAGCACGTCTTCGGGGACCTGCTGCACCGGGGCAGGGGAATCCGGAGCCGGATTGGGTACTGTCTCGCGCATACTTGCTCTCATCGTCCCGGCGCGGTTGCGCCAGAGAGGGAGATGAGGCCGGGAGCGGGGATTTCAATGTGCCACCGGGGCGGCGCCCGGGTCAGCGTCAGGCGCTACGCGCTGAGGCGGCGGAGGCTGCCGGTGATGGCGTTGCGTTCCATTTCCAGTTCCTCGACCCGGCCCCGCAGCGCCTGGATCTGGGCGCTCGCCGCGGCCAGTTCGGTGCTGAGCGTATTCTTGTGGCGGATCTCCGCCTTCAGGGTGTTCTTGGCCTGGGCATACTGGCGCAGGTACGCCGCCACCTGATCCTCGAGAGTGTGGATGTGCGCGAGCCCATCTTCCAGTTCCGCCTGCTGGGCGCTCAGCCGTTCTTCAGCTGCACGGCATTCCTGACGGTGCTTCTCGGCAAGGTCCCGGAGCTCTATAAGCTGCAGTTCCCGGCGACCCTCCAGTTCGGGGTCCGGGGCCTGAACCGGGCGCGCG
Organism: Arsukibacterium tuosuense; assembly: GCA_945872065.1. Classification (GTDB taxonomy): domain Bacteria; phylum Pseudomonadota; class Gammaproteobacteria; order Steroidobacterales; genus SHZI01. Next base: position 24,628 of record CAMBYH010000019.1, on the reverse strand, counting down.
GTAAACCAGGCCACCAGCCCCCCGCCAAGCAGGGCAGCCAGGCTGGCTCCTGCCAGAACGATCATCAGTTCATTTGACATAAATTCGGCGCCGGTCGCTGCTGACATAAGCTAGTCCCCGGATCGGGTTGGGTCTGTGGACTCCCTCTCATAACGATGAGTTTTCCGCCGAAAACTCGCGGAATCCCTGTGGCCAAGGCAGTGGACTGACTGAACAGCAGCTCTGACCGCGAGACTGGGGTTGACCCTGCACGCGGGCAGGAGCGGCCGTGACCCTGGGTTGCCGATACGAGCGTGGTCATGAAGTGGCTCCTGCGGGATCCAGGCCTCGAAGCGGACACGGAGCTGGCCACCGAACTGATGCAGGCCGTTGCATCCGGTCGGCTCGACCGCACGGTGGGATTCGCGCGCTGGAGGACTGGCGGCCCGCGGCCAAATAGCCTGTGCTCGTGACAGAATTGGTCATGGACAGATCCGAGACCATCATTGAACTGCTGAAGCGAGGGGCCGCCCCAGCGCCAGCGATTTCGGCGCCTGGCCGCCCGGACCTCAGCTACGCAGCCCTCCGTGACCAGGTTGCTGCGACTATTGAATCGCTTAACCTCCTTGGTGTGGGTCGCGACGACGTCGTGGCGATAGTGCTGCCCAATGGCCCCGAAATGGCTGTGGCCTTCCTGGCTATCGCCGCCGGTGCCACCACAGCGCCGCTGAATCCCGGGTACACCGCGGATGAATTCGAGTTTTACCTGCAGGATCTGGCAGCACGGCTCCTCGTGGTCGACGCGGGCAGTACGTCGCCTGCGATCGCGATGGCGCAGCGGCTCGGGATTCCCATTGCGGAACTCGTCGTGCCGGCCGGCGCCGCCGCAGGCCGCTTCGAGCTGCGGGGTGCAACCGGGAAGGCTGCCCGTCCGGGTCCCGCCGCTGTCGGCGACGTAGCGCTGGTACTCCACACCTCGGGAACGACCGCCCGCCCCAAGATCGTGCCGCTGACTCACGCCAACGTGTGCGCCTCGGCGGAGCACATTGCCAGGAGCCTGGCCCTGACCCCGGCTGACCGCAACCTGCAGGTGATGCCACTGTTCCATATTCACGGGCTCATCGCGGCCGTCCTGAGCTCCCTGTATGCGGGGGCGAGCGTCTGCTGCACGCCCGGCTTCAACGCGCTGCAGTTCTTCGGGCAGCTTCGCGACGTGCGTCCCAGCTGGTACACGGCGGTGCCAACCATGCATCAGGTGATCCTCGCCCGGGCGGGGCGCAACCGGGAGGCTATTGATGCCGTCCCGTTGCGTTTCATCCGCTCTTCATCAGCCTCATTGCCCAACAAGGTGATGCTGGAAATGGAAGCCACCTTTGGTTGTCCCCTGATCGAGGCCTACGGCATGACAGAGGCTGCTCACCAGATGACCAGCAGTCCGCTGCCGCCCCGCGCCCGCTTTGCCGGCAGCGTGGGGGTGGCGGCGGGTCCGGATGTCGCGATCATGGATGACCAGGGGGCGCTGCTGCCCGTGGGTGATGTTGGCGAGGTCGTGATCCGCGGACCGAACGTTACCGCCGGTTATCGCAACAATCCCGGCGCCAACGCTGTGGCTTTTACCGCCGGCTGGTTCCGGACTGGCGACCAGGGCGTCCTGGACCCCCAGGGCTACCTCCGCCTCACTGGTCGGCTCAAGGAGATCATCAACCGGGGCGGTGAGAAGTTTTCGCCCAGGGAGGTGGATGAGGTACTCCTGAATCACCCGGCGGTTGCCCAGGTGGTGACCTTCGCAGTGCCTCACCCGATGCTTGGAGAGGATGTTGCTGCAGCCGTCGTGCTGAAGCCCGGCGCCGAGACCAGCGAGCGGGAGTTGCGCAAGTACGCGGGCGAACACCTGGCCGATATGAAGGTGCCACGGAAGATTGTTTTCCTCGACGAAATTCCCAAGGGCGCTACCGGCAAGCTCCAGCGGATCGGTCTCGCGGCCAAGCTCGGGTTCGCATGAAGATCTGCGTCTACGGTGCCGGTGCCATCGGTGGCTACCTCGGCGCCCGGCTCGCCGGCACCCAGGCCGACGTGGCGCTGGTCGCCCGGGGGCCCCACCTGCAGGCGATGCAGTCCCAGGGACTGACCCTGCTCAGCGGCGCCGATGCGCAGACGGTGGCGGTGCGCTGCACAGATGACCCGCGCACGCTGGGTCCCCAGGACTACGTGATCCTGACCCTCAAGGCCCATTCGACGCCGGGGATCCTGGAACACCTGCAGCCACTGCTCGGCCCGGACACCGCCGTGGTGACCGCCCAGAACGGGATTCTCTGGTGGTACTTCCACGCCTTCCCCGGCCCGCTGCAGGACCGGCACCTGAAAGCTGCAGACCCGGGTGGCCAGATCTGGCGGGCCCTCGGGCCGGAGCGGGCGATCGGCTGCGTCGTGTACCCGTCCTGCGAGATCGTCGAACCCGGGGTTGTCCGGCACATCGAAGGCACGCGCTTCATGGTGGGCGAGCCGGATGGCTCGAAGTCGGCGCGGGTTGTTGCCCTGGGCGAAGCCCTGACAGCGGCTGGCCTGAAGGCCCCGGTGCGGGGCAGGATCCGCGACGATATCTGGTTCAAGCTGCTCGGCAATGCCACCTTCAATCCCGTCAGTGTCCTTACCCGAGCCACGCTGGAACAGATGGGTCGGGATCCGGACGTGCGCGAGGTGATACGCCGGATGATGACCGAGGCGGTCGCTGTGGCCACCTCCCTCGGCGTGAGTTTCGCGATGGACATCGAGAAGCGCATCGACGCCGCAACCGAGGTGGGTGCCCACCGCACGTCCATGCTGCAGGACTTTGAGCAGGGCCGGCCGCTGGAACTCGATGCCCTCGTGGCGGCGGTGACGGAGATGGGGCGGCTGGTCGGCGTGCCTACCCCGACTCTGGATCAGGTGCTCGCGCTGGTCCGTCTCGCCGTTGCCGGTCGGCGCTCCTACGCGCCGTAAAACTCCCGGGCTGCCGCCACAGCGCCCGTCCGCGCCAGCAGTGCTTCCAGCGCGCCCAGACAGAAGAGCACGTTGGTCCGGTTAGCTGCATAACCCATCAGGCCGATGCGCCACACCTTGCCTGCCAGAGGCCCAAGGCCAGCCCCGATCTCCAGCTGGTACTCCTCCAGCAGGCGCCGGCGCACCAGCGCATCGTCAACGCCGGCAGGAATACGCACGCAGTTCAGCTGGGGCAGCCGGTGCTCCGCAGCCACGACGAATTCGATCCCGATGGCCGCCAGTCCGGCTGCCAGGGCGGCGTGGTGCCGGGCGTGTCGTGCCCAGGCGTTTTCCAGGCCTTCTTCTTCCAAGATGACGAGTGCCTCGTGCAGGCCGTAAAGCATGTTGATGGGGGCGGTGTGGTGATAGGCGCGCTGGCCACCACCCCAGTAGGCCATGACGAGGCCCATGTCGAGAAACCAGCTCTGCACTTTCTTGTCGCGCTTCTGGATGGTTTCCTGGGCGCGGCTGCTGAAGGTCACCGGCGACAGCCCCGGAATGCAGGAGAGGCACTTCTGGGTGCCGGAGTACACGGCGTCGGCGCCCCAGCCATCCACACTCACGTCAATGCCGCCGAGACCGGTCACGGTGTCGACGATTGTCAGCAGCCCAGCCTTGCGGGCCAGGGCACAGAGGGTTTCTGCATCGGAGCGGGCGCCGGTGGATGTTTCGGCGTGGACGAAGGCCAGGACCCTGGCGTCGGGGTGGGAGCGGATAGCGTCTTCAACCTTGTGGGGATCCACAGCAGCACCCCAGTCGTCCTGCACCATGATTGCCGTCGCACCACAGCGTTCCACGTTCTCTTTCATGCGGCCGCCAAACACGCCGTTCTGCGCGACGATCACCTTGTCGCCGGGCTGGACGAGATTGACGAAGCAGCACTCCATGCCGGCGGAGCCCGGCGCCGAGATGGGCAGGGTCAGGGAGTTCTGCGTGCGGAAGGCGAACTGGAGCAGTCGTTTGACATCATCCATCAGCCTGATGAAGGCGGGGTCCAGATGACCGATCGTGGGCCGGGACAGGGCCTCGAGAATCCGCGGGTTGACGTCAGAGGGGCCGGGACCCATCAGGGTCCGTACCGGAGGGTGAAATGAACGGGTCATGAGTACGTGTCCTTGTTTCGCCGCAGTATAAACGTCGTTTTCGGTATTCGCCGCTCGACAGGGGCGCTGTCGGGTGCGCAAGATGCGCTCGGTACGCCTGTTGGCCAATGGGCGAGAACGGGACTTACCCTGGGGATCGTGCCCATGGCAGTACTTGGCAAAAACTCACCGGCGGCCTGGCTATGCGCCGTTGCCGTTGTGGCGGCCCTTGCAGGCTGCGGCGGCGGTGGCGGCGATTCCGGGTCACCGGGCGGGGCCACGCTCAGCGTGGCCGACGCGGTCCTGACCGAAGGTGATGCCGGCAGTTCCAGTCTCACATTTACGGTGACGCTGTCAGCATCCGAGGCAGCGGTCGTCACGGTTGACTATGCAACGAGTCCGGGGTCGGCCACGGCTGGCCAGGACTACACCACGACGAGCGGCACGCTGACCTTTCCCCCGGGCAGCACAAGTCAGACCTTTGGTGTGGCGGTGCTCGGTGACCTCACGGACGAAGCCGACGAAAACTTTACTGTTGTCCTGGCCAACGTTACGGGTAGTGCCACCCTGGCGGACGCCACGGCGACGGGCACCATCCTCGATAACGATGGAGCCGCAGGCGGACCCTTTGGCCTGGACACCCGCCCGTCGAACCCAACCTGCCTGGCGCCCCCACGTCCGGTTGGCGATGCCGGGGTGACGGTCGTCGAGGCCTTTCCCGCAGCGCCCGCCTTTACCAAGCCCACGAAGATCCTCCAGGCACCTGGCGATGCTTCCCGTTGGTTCGTGCTGGAAAAGGGCGGCCGTCTCAAGGTCTTCAGCACCGGCAATCCGGCTGTCGTCACCACCTGGCTGAATCTTACCGGCCCGGTGAATCCGGCAGGTGAGGGGGGGTTACTGGGCCTGGCGTTTCACCCCAACTGGCCGGCGACCCGGGAGGTGTTCGTTTCCTACACAGCAGACGGCTCGCCCCTGACATCCCGGGTTTCCCGTTTCATTCTCGACAGCGTGACGCAGCCAGTGAACGTCACCGAGCAGATTCTGCTGACAGTCGATCAGCCTTTCGACAGTCACAATGGCGGCGACATCGCCTTTGGTCCGGACGGGCATCTTTACTTCGGGCTCGGCGATGGCGGCAGCGGCGACGATCCGTTCAATTACTCGCAGAACAACAGGCGCCTGCTGGGCAAAATGCTGCGGGTTGACGTGGTCGGTGTGGCGTTCCCCAGCCCTGGCTATCGCATTCCGGCGGACAATCCCTTTGCCGCCAATGCCAAGTGTGGGCCGGGAGCCAACGTAGCCAACTGTCCGGAGATCTACGCAACCGGTCTGCGCAATCCCTGGCGCTGGAGCTTTGATGCGGCTACGGGTGACTTGTGGCTTGGCGACGTGGGCCAGTCGAGTCGCGAGGAGGTGAACCGCATCCAGCTTGGCGGCAACTACGGCTGGGACTGCCGGGAGGGCTTCATCGACGGTCCGTCGAACTGCAGCACTGCCGGACTGCTGGACCCGCTCAGCGACTATCCCCATTTCGACAATGATGGATCCATTACCGGCGGCTACGTCTATCGTGGCACTGCCATTCCGCTTCTGCGGGGCCGGTACGTTTTTGGTGACTTCAGTTCCGGGCGCATCTGGGCTCTTGAGGACGATGGCCAGGGTGGCTACAGCAACGACCTGTTGCTCCGGAGTTCTTTCAACATCAGTGCCTTTGGTTTGGGCGCGGACGGCGAACTCTATATCTCGGACTACAGCAGCGGTCGCATCGGGCGTCTTGCGCCCTCGGTTGGCGGTGTGCCGGACACCATTCCCTCGACACTCTCGGCCAGCGGCTGCGTCGCCGCAGGCAATCCCACGCAGCCTGCCGCGGGCGTCATTCCCTATCGGGTCAACGCGCCGTTCTGGTCAGACGACGCCGTCAAGGAGCGGTTCTTTGCCATACCCGACGGGACGCGGATCGCGCGCACTGCCGCCGGGGACTTCGATTTTCCCGCGGGCTCCGTGATCCTCAAGTCATTCCGCCTGGACGGACAGCTGATCGAGACGCGGCTGTTCATGCGCCATCCGGACGGCGTGTGGGCGGGTTATACCTACGAGTGGAACGCCGGGCAGACGGAGGCCACGCGGGTGATCGGGGGCAAGACCCGGCAGGTGGGCCTCCAGACCTGGATCTACCCCAGCGAGGGCGAGTGCATGCAGTGCCACACCTCGGCAGGCGGGTTCTCCCTCGGGCCCGAGATTGCCCAGCTCAATGGCACGCTCAATTACCCGACGACGGGCCGAACGGCGAACCAGCTGGCCACTCTGGAGCACATCAACCTGTTCACCACGCCCCTGCCGGGACCGCCGGCCACGCTGGCCGCGCTTCCGGATCCTGCCGACCCGGCTGCATCGCTGACGGATCGGGCCCGGGCTTACCTGCAGACCAACTGCGCCCAGTGTCACCGGCCCGGTGGGCCGACGCCCTCGAGCATGGACCTGCGGGCGACGACGGCGTTGGCGGCAATGAACACCTGCAACGCCAATCCCCAGTCCGGTGACCTCGGAATCGCCAATGCCCGCCTGATTGCGCCGGGCGACGCCGCCCGCTCGGTCCTCGTCGCCCGCATGAATCGCCGGGACGTCAACGCCATGCCGCCCGTCGGCTCAAACGTGATCGACGCCAGCGGCGTGGCGCTGCTGACGGCCTGGATCGACTCGCTGAGCAGTTGCCTGTAGGAGCGCCTGGAGGCGCGACTGCCTGCCCGCTCGAGACTCGCGGACTCGATTCTCGCGGGCAGGCAGTCGCGCCTCAAGGCGCTCCTACAGCTTCTTCGGCAGGTCCAGCGTGGGCTCCGCCCCCAGGACGATTGCCCCCTTGCCCAGCCGGGAGTGCCGGTAGCCGTACAAGAAGTAGACCACCAGTCCGCCGACCACGTAGATCAGGAAGAAGCGCCGGGTCTCCGGGTTGGCCATCAGTGCCATTAGCAGGAACAGGCACATGAGCGCACCGAGCAGCGGTGTGGCAGGGAAGAATGGCGTTTTGAAGGGGCGCTTCATGCCGGGTGCTGCGTACCGGAGGTAGAGCACCGTCAGACAGACGATGGCGAAGGCGGCGAGTGCGCCGACGTTGGTGAGATTGGCGAGGGCACCCAGGGGCATCAGGCCGGCACTGGCCGCCGCCAGCCCGCCCACCAGCAGTGTGTTGATCCAGGGTGTGCGAAAGCGCGGGTGGACGGCCGCCAGCGGCGCAGGCAACAGGCCGTCCCGTGCCATGGTGTAGAAGATCCGGGTCTGCCCGTATAGGAGCACCAGCATCACGGAGGAGAGGCCGGCGATGGCGCCGATCTTCACCAGGATGGCAAACCAGGGCAGGCCGATCAGGTTTACTGCCTTGGCGATGGGCGCCGGATCATCCAGTTCGGTGTAAGGCACGATGCCCACCAGGACCGCCGCGGTCAGGATGTAGAGCACCGTGCAGACCAGCAGCGACCCCAGGATGCCAATGGGCATGTCCCGGGCCGGATTCTTCGACTCTGCGCCCGCCGTCGAGACCGCTTCGAAGCCGATATAGGCAAAGAAGATGGTGGCAGCACCGGAGATCAGCCCGCCGATGCCGTACCGGGAGGTGTTCTCGCCGGTGACGACATCCACCAGCGCGCGCCAGATGTCGGGCCAGAAGCCCCGGGGCGTCCCGACCGGGGGTGGCGGGATTTCTGCCGGCACCAGTGGGGACCAGAGCTGGGGGTCTACATAAAAGCTGCCAATCACAATGAAGGCGATGACGACCGTCAGCTTGATGGCGACGACAATGTTGTTGACCGTCGTGGATTCCGAGATACCGACGACCAGCAACGCCGTCACGGCCAGAATGGCGAGCATGGCCGGCAGGTTAACGATCCCCTGGGCCACGACGACCCCGGCTTCCCTGATTTCGACCCCCGGAGCCGCAGTGAACGCCGGGGCGATATGGAGGCCAACGTCGTTCAGCAGGCTGACCAGATACCCGGACCAGCCGACGGCCACCGTGGCGGCAGCCAGTCCGTACTCCAGGACCAGTAGTAGCCCCATCACCCAGGCGGCCAGCTCACCGAGGGCAGCGTAGGAGTAGGAGTAGGCAGACCCGGAGACGGGGACAGCGGCGGCCAGTTCCGCATAGCAGAGGGCCACGAGCGTGCAGAGTGCGCCGGTGATCACGAAGGAGATCATGATGCCGGGTCCGGCAAAGTTCGCCGCTGCCCGGCCTGTGAGAACGAAAATGCCGGTGCCGATGATGCAGCCGATCCCGAGCAGCACCAGATTCAGCGCTCCCAGGCTCCGCTTGAGATCGCTCTGGGCATGCTCGGCGTGCATCTGCGCCACCGACTTGCGAATGAAGAGGCGGCGAAGACCGGTGGCCCGCGTGCCCGCTGAACCTGCTCCCTCAGACATCGATGCCCTCCGCCCTGTAACCCGGTCTGCCCGCATTCTAGGCGGCTAGCCGCCTTGAGCGTGAGTCTTTTGCACTGCCTTGTGATCCCGGTCCGCCCATCGCATCGGCAGAAATCCCGTGCTAGAGTCAAACCCAAGGGTCGCAATTAGCCCGCGCACTGCATAGAAGCCTCTGGGTCCATAGAACCTCTTCCCAACGATTTTTCATTCCTCCCGTGGACCTTTCCCTTCTGACTATCGGACCATCGACGTGAGTTCTGCTCGCGCCCTGATGGCCTCGCTGCTGCTGGTCGCAGTCGCCGGACTCCCCGTCGCTGCACTCTCAGGGTCCACCACGGCGGTCATCGGGAAGGGCAAGAAGGTGGACGTTGAGTTCACCCTGACTCTCGATGATGGCTCCACCGTCCAGAGCAACGTGGGCGGCCCGCCACTGGCCTTCGTGGCCGGCGAGGGGCAGATCATTTCCGGACTCGAGGCCGCCCTGCAGGGCAAAGCCGCGCGGGAGCGGGTGAAGGTCAGGATTCCGCCGGATCAGGCCTACGGGCCCGTTGATCCCAAGAAGGTACAGGAAGTCCCTCTCGACAAGATCCCGGAGGACTCGCGCAAGGTGGGCACACTGCTGAGCGCGCAGGGATTCGACGGCCCGATCCGGGTTGCCGAAGTACGTCCCGACGTGGTGGTGCTGGACTTTAACCACCCGCTCGCGGGCAAGGCGCTGACGTTCGATGTTTTCGTGCTGTCCATCAACTGAGAAATTGTAAGGGTACCCGTCATGACCAGGATCTATGTGGGCAATCTGCCCTATACCGCTGATGAAGAATCGGTCCGCACGCTGTTCTCACAGCACGGCACCGTCGAAGCCGTGCGGCTGATTAACGATCGCGAAACCGGCAGGTTTCGCGGCTTTTGTTTCGTCGAGATGCCCGAGTCCGACGCGCAGACGGCGATCGCCCGTCTGAACGGTCAGGACATGGAAGGCCGGCCCCTGCGGGTAAACGAGGCCCGTGAGCGCGAAGGTGGTGGCGGCGGTGGCGGCGGTGGTGGCCGCGGTCGCGGTGGCTACGGTGGCGGCGGTGGTGGCGGCGGCGGTGGTGGCGGTGGCTACGGTGGTGGCGGTGGCCGCGACGGTGGCGGCGGTGGCTACGGCGGCGGTGGTGGCCGCGACGGTGGTGGCGGCGGCTACGGTGGCGGCGGTGGCCGTGACGGTGGTGGCGGCAATCGCGGTCCCGGTGGCGGCGGCGGTGGCCGCGACGGCGGTGGTGGCGGTCGAGGTGGTCCGCGCTACTAGACAGATACTCTGCTGAATAGCCGGTGGCGGCTCCTTCGCTGCCGGTTCCTGAGGGGGACTATCTTCGCTAACCCGCCGGCGCAATGCCGGCGGGTGCTTCCTGTCGCCAGAACGCGCGGCTGAATATTGGTGGTGGGCCCGCCAGGACTTGAACCTGGAACCAAGAGATTATGAGTCTCCTGCTCTAACCAATTGAGCTACAGGCCCTCCAGCGAATTCTAGCAGTCCGGCCGCGGCCCGCTGCCGATAGCCTCCGGGGCCACGCCCGGACTACACTTGCACCCCATGTCAAAACGCACTGCTGACCTGCCCCCGCTGTCCGGCCTGGCTGGCCTCCTGCGCGAGTTGCGCCATCAGGAAGCGATGCGCCAGGGCCTCGGCCTGGCGCTGATGCCGTTATTTGCCGTGCTTTCCCGGCCCACACCCGTCCTGTTCATGGCCGGTGCATTCATCGTCGTGCTGGGGTGCCTGGTGCGCATCTATGCCTCCGGCTACATCGTCAAGAATCGGCAATTGGCCACGGATGGTCCGTACTCCCTCGTTCGTCACCCCCTTTACACCGGCAATCTTCTAGTCCTCATTGGCTTCACGCTCGCCTGCGGTCAGTGGTGGGCAATCCTGGCAGCAGGCGCCTTCTGGTGGTTTTACTACCCGACGGCCATCGAGTACGAGGATCGCAAGCTGCATCGGATCTTCGGCGCCCCCTGGGAGCAGTGGAGCCAGACGGTACCCGCCGTCATTCCCCGCCGCTGCTGGGCGACGGGTCCTGCCAGCTGGTCCCTCATGACCTCCGTCCGGCAGAACGCCGAGCCCATCGTCATCGCCTTCACGCTGATCTGCATCGGGTGGATCGGCACGCGGGTCTAGACGTGCCGGATCCGGCTCCCGGAGAGTTTCTGAGCCGTGGCTACCAGGGTGCCGTTTACCTGCGGGGCGCCGGTGCAGATCGCCGGGTTATCAAGCAGGCCATGGGCGGACGAATTGCCCGGGTGGTGCGGTCGGCAATGCTCCGGCGGGAGTTCGCCGCCTATGAGCGGGTGGGAGGTCTCCCCGGCATTCCTCGCTGTTTCGGTCTGCAGCCAGACGGCAGTCTCGCCCTGGAGTTCGTTGCCGGCGAGCCCTATCGGGAAAACTCGTCAGCGCTCAAGGACAGGGACCGGTTCTTCCAGCAGTTCAAGGAGCGGATCCTGGCCCTGCACGCGCTGGGAGTGGCGCATGCTGATCTCAAGCGTCGGGGCAACCTGCTGATCAGTCCTGAGGGCGCACCAATCCTGCTGGATTTCGGCTCTGCCGTAATCCGGAACCCCGACGGCAGCTTCTGGAACCGCTTTCTGTTCCGCCAGGCCTGCCGGATGGACCTCAACGCGTGGGTGAAGCTCAAGTACCGGCGGCGGTACGATCTCCTGTCACCGGAAGACCAGCAGCACTATCGTCCCACGGCCCTGGAGGACGCTGCCCGGGTCGTCCGTCGCGCCTGGCGCAAGGTCACGGTCCGCCATGTCCGTAAGGCCTGGCGCCTGCGACGCCAGGCCCGCAGAGACCAGCCCCGGTAATCAGCGGGAGGCGATCGCGGGGCAGGGTCTCAGCGCTGCCGGAAGGGCGTAATAGCTGAAGTCCCGTTCCGCCGCGCGCAGCTGCACAGCCATGCCACACGTGGCTGGCAGGGCACCCCGGGCGCACACCTCGCCGCATCCCGAGAGCACAGCGCCCGGCGCGAGTCGGCGCACGCCGATGATAGTGATGGTCTCGGGCAGTACGCCAAGGCGCAGGGCGAGATCCGCCTGGGCCGCTGCGCCCCTGTCCAGCGGCCGGGTGCTGCTATCGCCCTGGGGCTCTGGAGACGGCTTGCGCCGATAGCAGATGCGTCCCGCGGTGCCGGCTACCCGCACGTCAAAGCGGCGGCCGTTGGCCTCCACGAGGACGCGGTGCCCCGGCGTGATGACCTGGGCATAGGCAGCACCGGGCTGGGGACAGTCGAGGCTGCCATCCGCGAACTCCCGGGACTCGGTGCTGATGACGCTGGCCTCCGTCGCGGCGATACCGAGCGCGGCAGCGACGGTCTGGCGGGCCACCGAAGCGGGGTCCGGTGGTTCCGGTTCTTTACTGGACACTGCTGACGGCAGAGCCGCCAGCGCCAGGCCCGCGAGCAGGAGAGGGCGAAGCGCGAGGCTGGTCAGGCATCCTGGCCAACGGAGTATGCTGCTGCGCTTAGGTTCACCCAGAGTGCCCATGATAGTCCGGCTCTACGCGCAGCTTGTCGTTCTGGCCGTGCTTGCGACGACACTGGCGACGGTTGCCGCACTGGGTGCCCGGGGCAATTGGGTCCTTGAGCTCTTCTCCCACTTCCCGGTCCAGTACCTGCTGGTCCTGCTGCTGGCCGCCGCACTGTGCCTTGGTCTGCAGAGGCGCCGCTGGGCAGCCCTGGCGCTGCTAGCTGCGGTTCCCAACCTCCTGGTGATCTCGCCCTACCTGCCGGGGCTGGTCAATCGCCCCGCCACCCCAGTGGCCGGCACAACGGCGAACCAGGCCCCCATAAAGCTCATAGCCGCCAATCTCTACTACGCCCTGAAGGACCCAGCGGCGACCCGCGCCTTCCTTGCTGCGCAGTCGGCAGACCTCCTCGTACTCTCCGAATTCACACCCCGCTGGCGGCAGAAGCTCAGTGACCTGGACCGCACTTACCCGTACTTCGCCCTGCGGGCCCGGCGGAACGCCTGGGGCATTGCGGTCTACTCGAAGTACCCCCTTCGGGCTGTCGAGGACCTGGCTCTCGGTGATGAGGTCAGCTCTCACCTGCGTGTAGTCGCTGAGCTGCCGGGAGGGCTGGCCGAGGTTTACGCCGTGCACCCGGCGTCGCCCTCGAGTCCGGCCCAGGCTCGCCAGCGGAACACCCAGCTGCGCCGGCTGGCGCAGCGCCTGACCGCCGCAGACCCCGCGCTGCCGAAGATCGTGGCGGGCGACTTCAATCTCACGCCCTACTCACCCTACTTCCGGGATCTGCTGCGTGACGCAGGTCTCAGGGACGGGCGCCTGCCCTTCGGTCCGTCGGCCACCTGGCCTGCCTGGCTCGTGCCAGCCTGGATTCCCATCGACCACTGTCTGTTCAGCGGCCCGGTGCTGGTCCGTAACGTTGCCGTTGGGCCACGGATTGGCTCTGATCACCTGCCACTGGTGTGCGAGTTCGCGCTTTCGTCGTCGGAGCGCCTTTAGGCGCGAAGACCAAGCTTCGCGCCTAAAGGCGCTCCTACAGCGCTCAATCGTCGATCAGGAAGCTGCGCAACTGATCGCTGCGGGACGGGTGACGCAGCTTCCGCAGCGCCTTCGCCTCGATCTGCCGGATGCGCTCCCGGGTGACGTCGAACTGCTTGCCGACTTCTTCCAGGGTGTGATCGGTGTTCATGTCGATGCCGAAGCGCATGCGCAGCACCTTGGCCTCCCGCGGCGTGAGCCCAGCCAGAACGTTGTGGGTGGTCTCCTTCAGGCTTTCCATCGTGGCCGCTTCGATTGGCGAAGACACCGTGGTGTCCTCGATGAAATCGCCGAGGTGTGAGTCCTCGTCATCACCGATGGGCGTTTCCATCGAGATGGGCTCCTTGGCGATCTTCAGGACCTTGCGCACCTTGTCTTCCGGCATGTCCATGCGCAGGGCCAGCTCGTCCGGCGTGGGCTCCCGGCCCATCTCCTGCAGCATCTGGCGGGAAATACGGTTGAGCTTGTTGATCGTCTCGATCATGTGCACCGGAATACGGATGGTCCGGGCCTGGTCCGCAATGGAGCGCGTGATGGCCTGCCGGATCCACCAGGTGGCATAGGTGGAAAACTTGTAGCCCCGGCGGTACTCGAACTTGTCCACCGCCTTCATCAGGCCGATGTTGCCTTCCTGAATCAGATCCAGGAACTGCAGCCCGCGATTGGTGTACTTCTTGGCGATCGAGATAACGAGACGCAGGTTGGCCTCGACCATCTCCTTCTTGGCGCGGCGTGCCTTCGCTTCGCCTATCGACATTTCCCGGTTGATCTCCTTGATCTCGGGAATGGACAGGTGAGCCTCGTCACCGATCGCCTGCAGCTTCTTCTGGTTCTTCTGGATTTCCTCCTGCATCTTGAGCAGGGCCGAAGAGTGCTTGCGCTTCGACTTGATGTGCTTGTCGACCCACTTCAGATTGGTCTCATTCGCGGGGAAGGTCGCCAGGAAGTCCTTACGGGGCATGCCGCAGTCACGAACGCAGATCTGCATGATCTTGCGCTCCTGATTGCGAATGTTGGTCACCGTATCTCGCAGAGAGTTAGCCAGCTGGTCGAAGAGCCGCGGCGCCAGCTTGAGCTCCATGACCTCCGCCACGAGCTTCTGGCGGGATTTCATGACCTTCTTGTCGTCAGCGCCCATCTTGTCCATATCCGCCACGACGCGCTTGTGGCGGCGGAAGATGGACTGCAGGCGCTTGTCGGCCTCCACTGGGTCCGGTCCGAGATCTTCCTCCTCGGCTTCGGCAACTTCGCCATCGCCGTCAACTTCCTCCGCTGCCGCGACAATCACTTCCCTGGGCATCGGCGGCGCAATCTCGTCCGGGGCGTTGGGGTCGATGAAGCCTGTGAGGACGTCATGCAAGCGAGCCTCGCCCGCCTGCACCGGGGCGTAGGCCCGCGCCAGTACATCAATGGCTGGCGGGAACATCGACACGGACTGCTTGACCTGATTCAGGCCCTGCTCGATACGTTTGGCGATGCGGATCTCGCCTTCCCGGGTGAGCAGCTCGACCGTACCCATCTCGCGCATGTACATGCGGACCGGGTCGGTGGTGCGGCCAAATTCGCTATCGACTGTTGCGATTGCCTGGGCGGCTTCTTCGGCGGCTTCGTCGTCCGTGGCGACGGGCGCGTCGGACAGGAGTATGGACTCGGCATCCGGTGCTTTCTCGTACACCGTGATGCCCATGTCGTTGATCATGTTTACGATATCTTCGATCTGTTCGGGATCGACGATGTCGTTGGGCAGGTGATCGTTAACCTCAGCGTAGGTGAGGTAACCCTGCTCCTTGCCCCGGGCAATAAGCAGTTTCAGCTGGGATTGCTGTTCTGTGGTTGTATTCGGCTCACTCACTCGTCAGCCCTCAGCAGTGATTAAATAAAAGCCCTTCATTGTACAGGACGGTCTGCAGCGGCCCCAAGGAGATTGCGGCGCTTGGCATGCCGGTGCGCTGGCCCGCGGGGCTGTGTATCGGCACTTCGGATCCCGGACTTCAGGACCCCCGTCCGGTTCCGGTCGTCGCGGTGCCTGCCACGACGGTTCGCTGAAGCGTTGCCAGGCGTTCCCGCTCCGGGCCAGAAAGTGCCTCCTGGCCCGCTTTCTGGAGGAGGGTGGCCAGTTCCTGTTGCGTTGCAGCCGAAAGCAGTCGACCGAGGCATCCCCGGAACTCTGCCGCTGCTCCCTCCGGGCCCACCAGCGGCTCTTCGGCGAGCAACTGGGCCAGATGAGGCAGCTCTGGCCGGTCCCGGAAGCGCTCCAGCAGCAGGGGCGGGGTCACGTCAGGCCTGCTAAGGGCAAGGGCGTGCAACTCCCGGAGGAGCTCGACCCCCCGTTGCCCGGAACCCTCCAGGTTATCGGGCAGTGCTACCTCGTGGGCGACTACCGGGTAGTGCAGCAGCAGGGCTATGGCCTGCCGGCTCAAGGAGCCCCGGGTAGTGTTGTGGCCGGTGGCCTGCCGGGTCGGCCTGGCCGGTCGGTCCGGTCGGGCAGTCGGAGCTGGGGCTGCGGGGCCAGCGCCGGAAGACCCGGTAGCCGGGTTTCCCAGCAGGCCGTCCAGGCGCTCCCGCGGCAGACCCAACCGCCGGGCGAGCTCCGTCGTCAGCAATTCCCGGTAGACGCCATCTGGCAACTGGCTGAGCAGGGGCTTGGCCAGGGCTGCCAGGCGGGCTTTGCCATCCAGGCTGCGGAGGTCCACATCCGCGCTCAGCGAGTCCAGGAGAAACTCGGACAGGGGTATGCTCTCGGTGAGCCGTGCGCCGAACGCCGCCGCACCCTCCCGCCGCACCAGGGAGTCCGGGTCTTCGCCATCCGGCAGCAGCAGAAACCGTATCTGCCGGCCGTCATGCAGGGACGGCAGGCTCACCTGCAGCGCGCGCCAGGCGGCTTCCCTGCCTGCCCGGTCGCCATCGAAGCAAAAAACCACCTCGGGGACCACGCTGAAGATCCGTCGCAGGTGCTCGCTGGTCGTCGCCGTGCCCAGGGTGGCCACGGCGTTGCGGATCCCGTGGGCGGCCAGCATGACCACATCCATGTAACCCTCGACGACGAGCAGTCGTTCCAGCTTGCGCTCCGCCCGGCGAGCCTCGTAGAGGCCATAGAGTTCCCGGCCCTTGTGGAATACCGGTGTTTCAGGCGAATTCAGGTACTTGGGCTCGCCCGTGGCGATGATGCGACCGCCGAAGGCGATGGTGCGCCCGCGGGAATCCCGGATGGGGAACATGATCCGGTCGCGGAACCGGTCGTAGAAGCCGCCGGTGTCCCGCGGAATGACCAGGCCTGCACCGAGTAGCTGCTGACGATCCTCCTCGCTGGCGCCACACGCGGTGAGGAGTGTGTCCCAGGCGAGTGGTGCGTAGCCGATGCCGAATTCCCGGGCTGTCTCGCCATCGAGACCGCGCTTCTTCAGGTACTCGACTGCCGTGGGGTTTTCCCGGAGTGCCTGGCGATAAAGAGTCACCGCCTTATCCAGAACGTTGTACAGCGGCTCCACAGACACCCGTTCCCCCGAGTCGGTGCGGGGGACTTCCAGGCCAATGCTGCGGGCCAGTTCCTCCACGGCGACCGGGAACTCCAGGCGCTCGTACTCCATGAGAAAGCTGAGCGCCGTACCGTGGGCGCCGCAGCCGAAGCAGTGGTAGAAACCTTTCTGCGGGCTGACCCAGAAGGACGGGGTCTTCTCCGAGTGAAACGGGCAGCGCGCCTTGTACTCGCGCCCCGCCTTGGTGAGCGGCACCCGCGAGCCCACAACCTCGACGATATCCGCGCGCTGGACCAGGTCGTCAATGAAGTCCTGGGGAATGAGACCGCTCACGACCGAGGGCCTGCCTCCTTAACGGGGATTGTGATGACGCCCCTGTTTGTTCTTGGTTGGGGCGGTGAATAGTCAGCCGGGCCTGTAGCAACCAGGGCCAGTCTCGCTTCGGCCTATTTTGCCGCGAGCCGCGCCTTGACCCGCTCGCCGATGGTAGCGAAGTCCGCCCGGCCCTGGGCCTTTTCGCGCAGGGCGGCCATGACCTTGCCCATGTCCTTCATGGAACTGGCCCCGGTGGCCGCCATGGCCTCGTCGATCATCGTCTCCAGCTCAACCGGCGACAGCGCTGCGGGCAGGTAGGCCTGGAGCAGGGCGATCTCCGCCAGTTCCTTGGCCTCGAGGTCCGGCCGGTTGCCGGCGGCAAACTGCGTGGCAGATTCCCGCCGTTGCTTCACCAGTTTCTCAACAATCTGGAGGACGGCGGTATCCGTCGTGGGCGTGCGCTCATCGACTTCGCGCTGGGTGATTGCCGCCAGCAGCATACGAATCGTGACGAGCTGGACCTTGTCGCCCGCCCGCATCGCAGCCTTCATGTCCGCCTGGATGCGACCCTTAAGGGCTGACGCGGGCGGTTCTGCTGCAGGAGGGGCTGACAACGGGGGTCCGGAACAGTTGAATGACGTGGTAGCTTGCTGGTCAATAAGTGCCGACTAGCAAGTGCCGACTAGTAGAGCCGCGTCCGCCGGTTGGTCTCCCGGGCGACACGCTTCTGCTGGCGCTTGACCGCAGCAGCCTTCTTGCGCTTGCGCTCCTGCGTCGGCTTCTCGTAGAACTCGCGACTACGCAGTTCAGTGAGGACGCCCGCTTTTTCGCAGGCCCGCTTGAAACGCCGGAGGGCGGCGTCAAAATGCTCGTTTTCTCGTACTCGTACGCCGGGCAAGGTCCTGTTCCTCAAGTTAATGGCCCTATGCTCAGTCCAGGCTCTGCCCGGTCTGGTACCGGTCAATCTGGGCTGGCGGGCGAGATAAGCCGGCTCTTCCGGCCGGACGAGCCGGAAAATATAGCTAGTCGGCCAGCCATTTGCAAAGTTCGCGTATCAAAATGATTGTTCTGGGCATCGAAACCAGCTGTGACGAGACAGCCGCGGCCGTGTATGACAGCGCCCGCGGTCTGCGCAGCCACTGCCTTTACAGCCAGGTGGCGACTCACGCTCCCTATGGTGGGGTGGTCCCGGAACTGGCCTCCCGGGACCATATCCGCAAGCTGGTCCCGCTCGTCGACGCCGCCCTGTCCAGCGCAGGCGTGACCCCCTCTGAGCTGGCCGGTGTGGCCTATACGGCGGGTCCGGGGCTGGTGGGCGCCCTGCTGGTGGGCGCTACGGTGGGCGTTGGTCTTGCCCTGGGCTGGGGGGTGCCTGCAGTGCCGGTCCACCACATGGAAGCCCACCTGCTGGCCGCCCTGCTGGAAGCCGAGCAGCCGGGGTTTCCCTTCGTCGCCCTGCTGGTTTCAGGGGGGCACTCGATGCTGGTCGAGGTAGCCGGTATCGGCCGCTACCGTATTCTGGGCGAGACCCTGGACGACGCCGCTGGTGAAGCCTTCGACAAGGGGGCCAAGCTCCTGGGATTGCCCTATCCCGGCGGGCCGGAACTGGCCCGGCTGGCGGAGCGGGGACGGGTGGGGCAGTTTCGCTTTCCCCGGCCAATGCTCAAGGCCCCGGGCCTGGACTTCAGCTTCAGTGGTCTCAAGACGGCGCTGGCCCTTCGGGTCCGGGATCTCCAGGCCACAGCCGCTCTGAGTGACGGCCAGCGGGCCGATCTGGCCGCCGACTACCAGCAGGCGATTGTCGACACCCTGGTTGGCAAGTCCCTGCGTGCGCTGGAGGCCACTGGCCACCGGCGTCTGGTGGTCGCCGGCGGCGTCGGGGCCAACCGTATCCTCCGGGAGCAGCTGCGCGGGGACCTGTCCCGCATTGGGGCGACTGTCTACTATCCGCGGATAGAATTCTGTACCGACAACGGCGCGATGATTGCCTACACCGGCTGCCAGAGACTGGTACGGGCGCCTGCTGCTTACTCGAGCGTCCGTGTGGAAGCGCGGCCGCGTTGGCCACTGGACGAACTCACGGAACCCTGAATGGACACAATCTTTCTGCGGGATCTCCGCATTCGGACGATCGTTGGTATCTGGGAGTGGGAACGACGCCTGCCTCAGGTAGTAAGTATCGATCTCGACATGGGGACCGACATTCGCCGCGCTGCCGGCAGCGATCAGATCGGCGACACGCTGGACTACAAGGCAGTGACCCGCCGCATCAAGACGTTCGTGGCTGATTCGCGTTTCAGCCTCATCGAGACCATGGCTGAGCAGATCGCGGGCATCATTCTCAGCGAGTTCGCTGTGCCCTGGGTGCGGGTCGCCGTGCACAAGCCCTGGGCCATCAGGGGCTCCCGGGATGTAGGGGTGGTCATCGAGCGGGGCACCAAAACCTGATGGCTGAAGAGTCCCGGTCTGCAGTGGACGTGTACCTCAGTGCTGGCAGCAATGTGGCGCCGGAGAAGAACCTGAGTCTGGCGTGTCGGGCACTCGCGCACCGTTTCGGGCCTCTCCGCCTGTCCGGTGTCTACCGCAATCCGCCCGTGGGGTTTGCCGGGGATGACTTCCTGAATCTCGTCGTGCACTTCCGCACGGCCGAGCCGCCGTCGGTCATCGTGGCCGAACTCGAACGCCTGCACACGCTGGCGGGGCGGGTCCGGGGGCTGGAGCGCTTCGCGCCACGGGCCCTGGACCTGGATCTCCTGCTGTACGGAGCGGCTGTGCTTGTCGAACCCGGCGTTCGGGTACCTCGCGAGGACATCCTGGAGTACGGGTTTGTTCTCGGCCCCCTCGCGGAACTTGCCCCTGACCTGCGGCACCCGGTGACCGGCGACACCATGGCCCACCTCTGGGCTCTTTTCGACAAGACCAGTTGCCCGCTGCAGCGGGTGAGTGACCTGGCCGTCTAGCCGGGACCGGCCCTGTCACCAGCCGACGCTGCGGCCACCGTCCACGGCAATGATCTGGCCGGTAACGTAGGGGGCATCCCGCACCAGATAGAGCACGCAGGTGGCAATGTCGGTCGGGTCGCCGAGGCGCTTCAGTGGTATCTGCCGCAGCACGCTGTCGCGCATCTGATCCGAGACTCCACCCTCGGGCCACAGGATCGCGCCGGGAGCCACGCCGTTAACCCGGACGTCCGGCGCCAGATCCCGGGCCAGAGCGCGGGTCAGGAAAGCCAGGCCCGCCTTCGCCGCTCCATAGAGGCCGTAGTCCGCGAGCGGCCTGATCGCGTGTATATCGACGATATTGATGATCACGCCCCGGCTCGCCTTCAGGTGGGGCAAGGCCGCCTGGGCCAGGAACAAGGGAGCCTTCAGGTTCGTGCCCAGCAGGTCCGTCCACTGCTGCTCCGTGACCGCAGGGAGGGGTGTCGGATAAAAGCTGGAGGCATTGTTGACCAGGATATCCAGCCGCCCGGCATGGGCGATGAGCTTGTCCACGAGTGAGCCGAGCGCAGTGGTGTCCAGCAGGTCAGCCTGGACAGCGAGCGCTGAGTGCGGCCGGAGCGCATTCAATTCCCGGGCCAGCGCCTCCGCATCCACCGCTGAGTTACGGTAGTGAATCGCTACCGAGGCGCCCTCGCCGTGCAGTGTGCGGGCGATGGCGGCACCAACGCGCCGGCCAGCGCCGGTCACCAGCGCCCACTTGCCTCTTAGTCCGTGTGCTTCAGTCATGCAAATAGCCTTCTGGCAGCGTGAATGGCGAGCAGCGAAGAAACAGCAGTTAAGATTACACCACCATGCAAAGCGGATTCGATCTGCCGGCGCCCGGGGCCGACGCTCTCGCGCACAGCGCACGGGTCCGGGACCTGGTGGCAACGCGCATCGCCGCCGGTGGCGGCTTCCTGAGCTTCGCTGACTACATGGACGCCGTCCTCTACGCGCCGGGACTCGGCTACTACAGTGCCGGTGCCCGGAAGTTCGGGGCGGGGGGCGACTTCGTCACAGCGCCGGAACTCGGCTCGGTCTTCGCCCGGTGCCTTGCCCGCCTGGTTCGCGCGACCCTGCGACAACTGGGTGGTGGGGTAATCCTGGAGGTCGGAGGCGGTTCCGGCGCGCTCGCAGCAGACCTGCTGGTGGCGCTCCGGGATGAGCCGCCGGAGCGTTACCTGCTCCTCGACATCAGTGGCGACCTTCGCGAACGGCAACGGCAGACGCTGGCCGCGCGGGTCCCGGAGTTACTCCCACGGGTGGCCTGGCTCGATGCGCTACCCGCGGAGTCCCTGGACGGTGTATTGCTTGCCAACGAAGTCCTGGATGCCTTGCCTGTGGAACGGTTCCGGATGCGCGGGGGTCATGCGGCCCAGCTGGGTGTGCAGAGCGCAGGTGGTGGGCTTGCCTGGGCCGAACAGCCGGCTCCCGGGCCACTTGCCAGCGCAGTCGCGGAGCTGCAGGCGGCGCTCGGCGCCCCGCTGCCGGAGGGCTATACGACGGAGATCGGCCTGCGGCAACCGGCATGGCTGAGCGCTCTGCTGGGTACTGTGGGGCGGGGCCTTGCCCTGTGCATTGATTACGGCGGCACGCGCCGCGACATCTACCACGCCGGGCGCAGCGCCGGGACTCTGGTGTGCCACTACCGTCATCGACAGCACACCGATCCATTTTTTCTCCCGGGGCTGCAGGATCTGACGGCCTGGGTCGATTTCTCTGCTGCTGCGGGCACTGCTGCAGCTGCCGGGCTGGAAGTGGCTGGCTACGCTACCCAGGCTCACACCCTGCTCGCGTCCGGGGTCCTCGATGACCTGCCGGGAGCTGACACGCCGCTGGACTCCAGCCGGTTGCTGGAACTGCAGGAGGTTCAGCGCCTGCTGATGCCCGGCGAAATGGGCGAGCGCTTCAAGGTGCTGGCGCTCAGCCGCGCATTCACCCCGGACTTTCCGCTCACGGTGCGTGATCTCCGGACGCGCCTCTAGGACGGGAACCGCTCCCGGGCCGCAGCAACGGCGGCCAGACGCGCCTCCCGGATGGCTTCCCCGAGTGCTTCTCCACTGAGCCCTGTGTCGCCCGTCCCGGCGACGGTGCGGGCGTTTACGGTGAGAGCCGCCTGCCAGGCTGCGAGCACGAGTTCACGCTGAGGGTAGGGCCGTGATTCAAGCCCCGTGCGTCCCCGTGCGTCGGCCTCGCAGGCATCGAGGAACTCGGTTACACGATGCCCTCGCCGGAACCCGTCGAGGCTCTCGATGAGGCGCAGGAGCGTGTCCGGGCGAAGTTCCAGGGCGCGATGGCACAGTCCGTGACTCCGGGCCACGGCCAGCGCCAGGTCACGGAACCGGTTCGGTACTGCGAGGCGTTCGCACATCTTGACGACCAGATCGACGCTCCGTTGCTCGTGGCCCACGTGCCGGGGCAGCTCCGCTTTTGGTGTCGTGCCCTTGCCCAGGTCGTGAACGAGGATGGCAAAGCGCACTTCGGTGCTGAACGCCAGCTCGGCGGCCTGCCGTAACGCCAGCAGCACATGCACGCCGGTGTCGACCTCGGGGTGCCACCGGGCCGGTTGGGGCACGCCAAACAGCACATCGATCTCCGGAAAAACCACCCGCAGCGCGCCGCAGTCACGCAATACCTGAACATAGACATCCGGCCGGGGCTCGCCCAGGGCAGAAACCGTTTCCTGCCACACCCTTTCAGGCACGAGAGCGGTGAGTTCGCCGCCCTCAGCCATCCCGCGCATCAGGTCCAGGGTGGCGGGGGCCACGCGGAAGCCGAGTTCGTGGAAACGCGCCGCAAAGCGGGCGACGCGAAGAATCCGGACCGGATCCTCCCGAAACGCGTCGGAGACATGGTGGAGAAGCCGGGCCTCCAGGTGCCCGCGCCCTCCGACCGGGTCGATCAGTTCGCCGTCGGCCGTCTGCGCGATGGCATTGATCGTCAGGTCCCGGCGCTGGAGATCCTCTTCCAGGGTTACCGAGGGAGCGGCATGGACCTCAAACCCGCGGTATCCGGGCCCCGTCTTGCGCTCCGTGCGGGCCAGCGCATATTCCTCCTGGGTCTCCGGGTGCAGGTAGACCGGGAAATCCCGGCCCACTCGCCGGTAGCCGAGCGCGTCCATCTGGTCCGGTGTGGAGCCCACCACCACCCAGTCCCTCTCGCGCACCGGCAGCCCCAGAAGCCGGTCACGCACAGCCCCGCCAACGAGGTAGATCTGCATTGCAGAATTGTAGCCGCTATCCTCGGAATCCCGTGCCCGAGCGCTCCTCATTGTCGAACCTTACCGGCGTTCTGCGGGCCGCTGTTGTCCTGCTGGTGGCAGTCGGCCTGCTCGCCGGTTGTGCCGGCTATTACCTGCAGGCTGTCGCTGGCCAGGCTGAGCTGATGCGCGCCCGGGTACCTGTGGCGGAGGTACTGGCAGACCCGGCCACGCCCGCGACGCTGAAGCAGCAACTGCTGACTGTGGAAGAGGCCTTGGCCTTTGCCCAGGTTGAGCTGGCCTTGCCGCCTACCCGGAGCTACCGAAAGTACGCCGATCTGGGCCGGGCTTACGTGGTCTGGAATGTTTTCGCGGCCCCGGAGTTTTCCCTGGAGCCCCGCGAGTGGTGTTATCCAATCGCCGGCTGCACTACCTATCGGGGGTGGTTCAGTGAAGAGCGGGCCCAGCGCTATGCCGACCGGCTGGCGGTGGCGGGTGAGGACGTCTTCGTCGGCGGCGTTGCCGCCTATTCGACCCTCGGCTGGTTTGCAGATCCGGTCATTAATACGATGCTGGGGGAAAACCCGGAAGAGCTGGCTGGACTGCTCTTCCACGAATTGGCCCATCAGAAGCTCTATGTGCCGGGCGACACCCTGTTCAACGAAGGCTTCGCCACACTCGTTGAGGAGGAGGGGACACGCCGCTGGCTCGCTTCGCGAAACGACAGCGCAGGTCTGTGCGCCGCGGAAGTCCGGCGACTGCGCCGGGCGGCCGTGCTCGGGATCGTGGCGGAACTCCGGACCCGGCTCGCGGTGGTCTATGGCGGCGAGGTGCCCGTTGACCTGCGCCGTCAGCAGCGGGCTGCGTTGTTCGGCGAGGCGGGCGCCAGCTATGCCCGGCTCCGGGCAGACTGGCCCGAGCCCCCCTGGTTCGACAGCTGGTTCGAGCCGGGACTGAACAATGCCCGCCTGGCCGCCCTTTCTGCCTATGAGGATTACATGCCGGCTTTCCGCCTGCTTCTCGCCCGCCAGAGCGGCGACCTGCCGCGTTTCTATGCCAGGGTTCAGGAACTTGGCGATCTCGAGCCGGTGGCCCGGGATCAGGCCATGCAGGATCTGCTGCGGGAGTCCCCTCCCGCGGTCAGCGGCCCGCCGTCTTCCGATAGCTGTCCATGATTCCGGTCAGTCCGGCGCCCCTCAGGGCGTCGGTGAGGTTCGGGCGAAGTGCGCGCGGTCTGATGCCCAGTTGCTGCAGGCCGTCCGCGCTGCCCACGCTGTCGGTAAGTAGCGAGCGGTAATTATCCGTGGAGAATGGCTTCCCCGGCACATAGTCCATGACCGCTGCCTGCAGTCGCGAGAGGGAGCGGGGCAGGCCTATCACCCGGCGCCGGAGTCCCATTGTTTCCGCTACCAGTTCGACGAGTTCACGTAGCGTGTATGTCTCTGGACCATAGAGCTGAAAGGTGTGGCCGAAAGCTGCAGGCTGATCCAGCACCCGGATGATGGCTTCCACCACGTCGTCCACATGCACGGGAGCGAAGCGCGCGCCCGGCATCGCCAGGGGGAAGGCCAGGGGTACGCTGCGCAGCAAGCCGGCAAAGCGGTTAAGGAACGAGTCGCCGGGGCCAAAAA